>JBBISO010000095.1:0-1627 GCA_037441325.1 Acidobacteriota bacterium
CAGATGTGCCGCCCCAGTAAGAACCTTGCGAGAAATGCGGACTAAGCACGCGCAGCATCAGCCGCGCCAGCGGCTTAAGCCCAAACGCGCATCCTGGAAACGTGACCATCCAATAGTTCATTGATGATCACTTTCCGGTTTCGCCACAATAAAACATCCAACGCGAGGGCAAACCGCTGTGGCCGGGCTGCTAGCGCTATACAAAACAAACCCGGAGCTACCGGCAGCTCCGGGAAGTCCGCGGACGCTTTTATTGCTTTTAGACAATTCCCAGCTCCTTCAATTCCCTTAACTTCTCCCGTCCCAGTCCTAAATACTTCTGGTAGACTTCGGCGTTGTCATAACCCACGGGCCGGCAAACCCATCTGATTCTTGGCGGGGTTTCAGTCATTTTATATTGGGCCTGAGCCGTGACGATCTCCCCATATATCGGATCGGGAACCGGAGTGAAAATACCCCGGTCCAACCAGTTGGCATCGTTCATGGCGTTCTCAGGAGGCAAGACCGGTGCCACCACACAGGTAATCGGTGCCAGTCTTCCGTGTATGGAGTATTCGAGCGACATCTTCAAAAGCTCGTCGTTGGTATATTTTCGGGTCTCCTCAAAAATTAGCGCCGACCATTTAAGCTGCTCCTTTTCCTGTGTGAAGGGCGCAACGCTTGTCCAGTCTGCGGCTCCCCATTCGTCCCATTTTCCTATCATATCCGCAAAGGCCTGCCACATCTCCAGCCTCAGACCGCCCAGAAAAACCGCACCGTCTTTGGTAGGGGCGAAACAGTAGAGCCAGATCGCGGTATCGAGATTGCCGAACCGCTCGTTAATCCGCCCTTCATGCTCGTACCAGAGCGCCACAAAATCATCGATTCTGGCGTAGGCTTCCGCCGCGGAAATATCCAGGGCCTGGCCTTCTCCCGTGAGAAACCTCCAGTGCAGCGCAGCCAGAATGCCGAGAGCCATAAAGGAACCGGAAATAAACCAGGCGATCCATGGTCCGGATTTGGTTGGAACCGCCCAGGAACATTCGTCATAGGTCTTCCCCGGAGGCAAACGTTCGCCCGTGTCGTAGTGAAATCCGGATCTCGCCTGGGCGATATTATCGTAATCCGGCATTCCGCTTCGGCTCATCGGCCCAAAGCCGCCGAAGCCTGTAAGAGAAGCGAAAATCAGCCCCGGATTTATTTCCCTTAATTGTTTATAGCCGATACCCCAAGCGTCCATCGTACCCGGCTTGAATGTTTCGATGAGCACATCAGCACAGCGCACAAGATCCTTGAAAATCTCCTGCGCCGCCGGCTTCTCCAGGTCCAGCGTCGCATGTAATTTATTCCTACCTTCAGTCAGATAGTTCAGACCTTCACCCTTATAAAAAAATCCATATGGAGTGCAGGTCCGGATGAAATCGCCTCCCGGAGGCTCTATTCTCAATACCCGGGCACCGAATTCGGCAAGAGCGGAGGAACAGTGACAACCGGCAAAGCTTTTATAGCTCAAATCCAAAACTGTAATATCATCCAAAGCCTCGGGCTTGCCGTGGGCGATTCTCGGATCGTCCCTCGTCCGGACCCAATCCGCCCACTCCGACCAATCGCGCCGTTCTTTCTTGGCCATCTTGCCTGCCTCACAATT
>JBBISO010000095.1:1659-10032 GCA_037441325.1 Acidobacteriota bacterium
CGGCCACATTGAGGCCGGTGTTTCCATCCCAGCCAGGAGGCGGTCTGCGTCCTTGAACATCCTTCCATTTCCCCAGCGCGCCGCATTCGTATAACCGCTGAATTTCGGCCTCGTCTTTTCCCAGAAGGCTCTTCAGTATATATTCGTTGTCCCATCCAACCGGTCTTACGGACCACTTGGTTCGCGGCGGGGTGCCCGACATCTTAACCGGGAAATCATAATTACGATATTTGCCCATAAGGGAGTCATCGATTTCCGGCCGGAAGTCGCGCGCTTTGAAATGCTCGTTCTCAACCAGATCTCTGGCCGTGTATAGATGAGTTGCGGCAAATCCATATTCCTGCGCCAATCTTTCGATTTCATCCGGACGCATGGTTCGGACCCAACCGGCGATAATCTTGAGGATTTCGACGGCGTTCTCTTCTTTCAGCCGCACTGCGTGATCTTTGAACCTCGGGTCCCGGGCCAATTCCGGCCTCCCCATGGCGGTGCATAAACCCAGAAATTCGCCGGGAGCAGGCGCGGCGAGCGCGACAAACGTGTCGTCAACGCAGCGGAAAGTGTCCGCGGGACAAATTGAGACATCGCGATTTCCCGCGGGTTGAGGCTTTTTCCCGGAAAGCTGCAGATAGGGCCAAATCCAGGACATGGTCCTGAAGATATTTTCAGTCTGGGAAAACTCGATGAATTGCCCCTTGCCGGTCCTGTCCCGGTAATGAAGCGCCGCAAGCACGGCGATTTCAGCGCATAACGCGCCGTAATTGTCGCCGATGTAGGCGCGCATTTTCAGCGGAGTATGGCCGGGAAAGCGCGACATCCAGGAGAATCCGGAAAGGGCTTGGGAAGCACCGTCATTGGAGGGCCGGTTTTCTCCGGCATATCGGCCCCACTGGCCGTAGCCATTCTTTGACAGAAAGATGATACAGGGATTTATCTCCCGGATTTGCCGATAGCCGATATTCCACTCTTCCATCACGCCCGGCCGAAAATTGTTTTCTACGATGTCGCACTTGGCGGCAAGCTGGCAAAAAACTTTCCGTCCCTCCGGCTTATGCAAATCGAGGCCGAGCCAATATTTGTTCTGGTTGATATGCAGAAGCAGGGGGCTCTGATCCTTGAAGAACCAGCCGAATGGATTCAGAGAGCGAGTTGAATCGCCCAACGGCGGAATTTCGCACCGGATGACCTCGGCTCCGAGCTGAGCCAGCAGTGCCGGCCCCATGGGTCCAAGCAGCATGGTGCAGACCTCGAGCACTCTGACATCTTTTAGAGGCGACGGCTTGGGAGATTTGTCCCGGCGGTAGTTTTTCCATATATTTTCCGTCATGGCAGCCCGGATCCTCTCAAACAAACAACGCCGAAGACCGGCATTCAAGAGTTGATTGGCGCCTGTTTCGCCTTGGGAACGGAAGTTTGTCTATTCAGCAGCCATCGCCCCCCGGGCATCATGCGCGCAGCTTCCGGATCGCAGCATGCAGATTGGCAAACATACTCTCGATCAGATCCAGGGGCACGGCCGAAAAAGCCAGGCGAATCAAACCCGATAAAACAATCACGCCGGTGCTGTAATTCACGAGCAATTCCCGGCGCAGCGCCTCGTTATCGACTCCGATCGGCCTTACGCACATGAAGTAACCCGAGTTGAAAGGCATGACCTCGAAGCTCTGCGCATACTCGGGATGCGCTTTAAGGGTCTCGCGGATCTTTGTTACGCGGTTCGCGAGAGTCTCGTACTTATGCTTCTTCTGCGCCGCGTAGCCGGGATCGGTATAAGCCTTGAGCAGGATGGATTGGGTAACGCACGGCGCGTTGGAAATATTCCCGCGCACCGCCCCTGCGGCCTTGTCCTCGAGGGCTCTTAAGTGAGCGTCGCCGGCTCCTTGGAATCCAAAGGTAATGAAACCCACCCGAAAGCCCCAGACGTAATCCTCTTTGGTTGGGCCGTCGAGCTTCACGGCGAGCACGTTGGGGTGCAGATCCGCCAACAAGACAAACAAAGATTCCTTGGCGATCCCCTCCTCATAAACGAGCCCGAAATAGGCATCATCGAGAATCACAACGATTTGATTGCCCGCCTCGGCGGCTTTTCGCATTTCGGCCGCCAGCGCATGCGCCTCGCTTTCGGTAACCGTATATCCCGTGGGATTATTCGGAAAGTTCAGGAGAACGATCCTTTTGCCCGGTTTGCCGGCATTGAGGGCCCGGGAAAAGGCGGCGACATCATATCCGCCGTTCACAAAGGTGTTGTAATAAACAAATTTTGCGCCGCAGGCTTCACCGAATACGAGCTGGTAATTGTCCCAGCAGAGATCAGGCATGATCAGCTCGTCACCCGCATCCACAAAAAGGTACCCCGCGATGGAAAGGCCGTGCGTGAGGGCGGCGGTTACCACCGGCCGGCTGAACACCTTACCTTTCAGTCCCGGATTTTTTATGGTCAGAAGCTTGCTCCATTCTTCCCGCAGCTTGGGCATGCCGAAGCTGGGCGCGTAGAGGAAGGAGTCGGACGATAAGTTCACTATGGCTTCAATGCATTCCAGGGTAAGGGGCGAACCATCATCTTCAAAAGCCGTCCCTATCGTCGCGTTGATTTTCGCGTTCTTGGCCTCGGCGGTCTGGCCGAGAATTCCCTTCCAGGGGAAATATATGGCCTTGCCGCGCGCGGAAAGCAGGTTGAAAATTTGCGGCGCGCCGTTTTGCAGATCCCGGTTCAAAGCATCAGCCAGAGCGTTATAGGCATTCATAATTATGCTCTCCGCATAGGAATTAGAAGTTGCCCGCCGGCCGGCCTTCTTTCTATCCAAGCCTCTTGATCATCGCCTCCAGCTGGCTATGAAGCTCCGCCGGCAGCCGGGCGCCGAACTTGGGGTAATACTCCGATTTGACATCTTCGAGCTCGGCTTTCCAACCCGCCGCATCCACGGCCAGCAGTTCTTTCATATCTTCAGTGGTGACCTCTTCGGGCAGGTCGATGGCGTCTAGGGCGGGCATGAACCCGATGGCCGTATCCACGGCGCGCCCCGTTCCATCACACCGTTCGAAAATCCACTTGAGCACGCGGCTGTTCTCGCCATAGCCCGGCCAGAGCCACCTCCCGTCGCCGGTCTTGCGGAACCAATTGATATGGAAAAACTGAGGTTGTTCTTTGATCGGCGTCTTCTCGCCCATCCGGATCCAATGCGCGAAATAATCGCCCATATGGTAGCCGCAGAAAGGGAGCATCGCGAACGAGTCGCGGCGAACGGATCCGACCTTCAGGTCGAGAGCGGCGGCGGTAATTTCGGAGCCCGCGATGGAACCCAAAAACACTCCGTGGTTCCAGCTGTAAGCCTGGACCACCAGCGGAATAGTGGACGCGCGGCGGCCGCCAAACAGGATCGCGTCGACGGGGACGCCCGCAGGATCTTCCCATTCCGGCGCGGCGGCTGGGTTTTGGGCAGCAGGGGCGGTAAAGCGGGAATTGGGATGAGCGGCCGGGGGCTGGGATTTATTCGCCTTGCCTTGGATCCATGGTTTGCCTCTCCAGTCGACGAGCTTGCCGGGAGGATCGTAACCAATCCCTTCCCACCAGACATCGCCGTCCTCCGTCAGAGCGACATTGGTGAAAATGGAATTACTCCGAATGGTCCGCATAGCGTTCGGGTTCGAACTCATAGACGTGCCGGGAGCCACGCCGAAAAATCCCGCTTCGGGATTGATGGCATAAAGCCTGCCGTCCTTGCCGGGTTTCATCCATGCAATATCATCGCCGATTGTCTCCACCTTCCAGCCCCGGATGGTGGGGACAAGCATGGCGAGGTTTGTTTTGCCGCAGGCCGAAGGAAGCGCGGCGGCGATGTATTTGGCACGGCCCTCCGGATTCGTAATCTTGAGAATGAGCATGTGCTCGGCCAGCCATCCCTCATCCCTCGCGATGACCGAGGCGATCCGCAGTGCCAGGCATTTTTTCCCCAAAAGCGCATTCCCGCCGTAACCCGAGCCGTAAGACCAGATGCTCTTCTCTTCGGGAAAGTGGGCGATATACTTTTTATTGAGCGGCGCGCACGGCCACTGGCCCAGGTCATCCTGGCACGAAAGCAGGGGCTTGCCGACACTGTGAAGACATGGGATGAACTCCTCTGAGTCCCCCATGGCATCCAGCACGCGGGTGCCGACGCGGGTCATGATGTGCATGTTGACAACGACATAGGGCGAATCGGTTATCTGAATGCCGATCTTGGCGATCGGCGATCCGATCGGGCCCATCGAAAAAGGAATCACATACAAAGCGCGCCCTCTCATTGAGCCCGTGAAAAGCTTCCGCAGCGTATGCTTCAACTGCACGGGATCTATCCAGTTATTGGTGGGGCCCGCATCATCCTTGAATCTGGAAGCGATGTAGGTGCGATTTTCAACCCGCGCCACGTCCGAAGCGTCGGACCGGAAAAGGTAAGAATTCCGGCGCTTGGCCAGCGGAATAGCCAAACCTCCCTCAACCGCTATCCTGATCATGCGGTCGTATTCCGCCTTGGAACCTGTGCACCAGACAATGGTATCGGGCTGAGTCATCCTGGCCATCTCATCCACCCAAGCTAGCAATCCGGCATTATTTGTGGGAGCAGTCATTTGATTAGCCTTCCTTCGCACTTGAACGACTGGTATGGAATTATTGATCCCGCACCGCAGCATTGCACTAGAAAGCCTTTGGCCCGGATCTGAAATTAGGTCCGGCGCCGGTCACGCGGCGACAAGGCATGATTCCACACTTCAAACCGGCACGCTACGGAACCCGATTGACGTAAGAAAAACAAATATACTTATTTCGCTCGGCCGGTCAAGAAAAGCCTTTAGCCGGCGAACCTGAAATCAGAGCTCGAGGCTTTCTCTTGCGCAGGCCGTCACGCCCGGGGCGCTCTGCGCCACCGCGGCAAAAAATCCCTTCGCCTGCGGCGCAGGATTTGCCTGTGAGTTGGAAAGAGTCTCTTGGGAGCCGGGCTCTATTCCTTGCAATTGAATGCACGCGGAGATATATTCGCAGCCACTTCAATTGAAGGCCGGCGGAAAATGCATACCAGCATTCCGGGATAATAACCCCTGATAAATTTATTGCATGAAAAGGAGTCAATATGTGGAACAGGCGTAATTTTTTAAAAAGCTGCGCAGCCGGCCTCGCCACGGCCGGCGCCATCCGCGAAAGGATACTTGCCGCCGGACGCGCAACCGCGGGTCTGAGCCCGGAACAGGTCTCCACCAACGAAGATTTCTGGTTTGAAGTCCAGCAGGCGTTTACCGAAGACCGCAACCTCATAAACCTGAATAACGGGACCATCCAAAGCGGCCTCCGTATCGTTCAGGACGCCGTCCGGCGGCACAACGAGTTTTCGGGCAATGCCGCCGCATACTCGATGTCCATTCTCGCCAAAGAAATCGAGAGTTGCCGGCGCAGACTGGCTTACCACTTAGGCTGTGACCCGGAGGAACTCGTCATTTGCCGCGGAGGGACCGAAGCGGGCCAGATTCCCATCATGGGCCTCGATTTGAAACGCGGGGATGAAGTACTTATCACCAACCAGGATTACCCGCGGCTGATTTCCTCGTGGAAGCAGCGCGAAAAACGCGAGGGCATCGCGCTCAGGATGGTCCCGCTTCCCGCACCCCCCGTGGCGCTGGACGAGTTTTACCGGCTGATGCAAGAACACGTTACTCCACGGACCAAGGTGATTCATGTATGCCATATGACGCACTGGACCGGCCAGATGGCTCCCATCAAAAAGCTCTCCGACATGGCGCATGCCAAAGGGATTGAGTTCCTGGTCGACGGCGCCCATGGTTTCATGCACATTCCTTTCAAGCTGGCCGATCTGGGCTGCGATTATTATACCGCCAGCCTGCATAAGTGGCTGATGGCACCACCCGGAAACGGTTTCGTGCGCATTCCCAAGGACAAAATCCCCAAAATCTGGCCCTTGACGCCGCCTTGGACAGACGACCCCAACAACATCCGCCGGTTTGAAGATGTCGGCACGCGCACCCCGGCCAACCGCGTCGCCATCGCCGAAGCAATCTCCTTCAATGAGGGAATCGGCATCGAACGGAAATCGGCGCGCCTCCGACACCTCACCGAGCGCTGGGCCGGCCGCCTTCGCGCCCTTCCCAAAGTGCGCTTCTATTCGAGCTTGGATCCGGCGGAGTGCTGCGGCATCGCCACCTTTGGGATTGAGGGAATGGACATGATGAAGCTGACCGAACACCTGCTTGATAAATGGGGAATCATCGTGACGCCCATGAAACACCCGGACGGTTTGGTCGACGGCATCCGCGCAGTGGTGAATGTATCGCTGTCGGTAAGAGAAATAGACTACTTCGCGGATGTCATGGAGGGTATTATAAAAAAGGGTTCGCTGTAGGGCGGCTTGGCGCCCGTTCGCGGCAGCCGGAGCCCTAAGCGGACCAGTGATTTCGAACAGGAGAGATTTCGAAAAATGAGCGATATGGACAAAGCCTCACTGACCTCGGTAGCAAACAAGCTTGTGGCGGCAAGCCAACAGCTTTCATTTCACCCGCGAGGCCCGATAAAGTGCAAAATCGAACTCCCCTCACGGACCAGCTGCATCGAAATCATGCACCAGCTCCGCTCGGTTCTATTCCCCGGATACTTCCAGCTCTCCGAATTCAGCGAAGAAGGCATGAGTTTCCATGTCGGCGCTATCCTGGATCAGGTCTCCCTCAGCCTGCAGGAGCAGATCCGCCGCGGCTTCTGCTTCAACTGCACCGGCGAAGGCGACCTTCAACAATGCGGCGAAAGGGCCGAAAAGATCACCCGCGCCTTCATTGCCAAGTTGCCGGAAATAATTCTTTTTCTTGGCGAGGATGTACAGGCCGCCTATGAAGGAGATCCGGCCGCGAAAAGCCCCGGCGAAACCATATTCTGCTATCCCGGCATTTTCGCCATAACGAATCACAGGATTGCGCACGAGCTTGTTACCCTCGGCGTGCCCCTGGTTCCAAGAATCATCAGCGAGGACGCCCACAGCGCCACCGGTATTGATATCCATCCGGGCGCGAGAATCGGCCGGAAGTTCTTTATCGATCACGGAACCGGCGTGGTGATTGGAGAAACAACCATCATCGGCGATCGGGTGCGAATATATCAGGGGGTCACTCTGGGCGCGAAGAGTTTTCCAGTTGACGAGCACGGTAACCTCATCAAGGGAATCGATCGCCACCCGATTATCGAGGATGATGTCGTGATCTATGCCGGCGCCACAATTCTCGGGAGAATCACCGTTGGAGCGCGCTCCGTAATCGGCGGCAATGTGTGGCTTACCCAGAGCGTCCCCCCGGACAGCTTCATTTCTCAAGACAAGGAGCCGAGCTCTCCGTAATCGCCGAATTCAAAGTTCTCTGACATATTTCGCACAACAATGCGGCTCCCTCGGGTTGCAACTGATTAAGGCTGAACCCGCGGCAAACTGTGTTAATTGGGGCGGGGAGCACGCAGCTGCGGCGTTACTTCGTGGCGTCTTTTCCTTTCTCGAAAAGGAAGCTGATAAATGATCCTGCGGCTAGAACCACGGCCGCCCCCACGACGTTGTAATAGAGCCAGGAGATGGAAGAATAACGGGCGGCCGCCAGAACCGCGGCCTCTCCCGCGATCAATCCCCAAAACGCGCCTCTTCCGCGGCAGCGGCGCACCAGAAAAGCAAGCAAAAAAACACCCAGGATCGGACCGTAAAAATATGAGCCCACTTTGTTGACGGCTTCGATCAGGGATCCGAGCCTTCCGGCGAAACAGGCCACGGCCGTGGCGAACGCGCCCCAAAAAATAGTGGCGCCGCGCGAAATCCAGAGGTAATGCCTTTCGCTTGCCGCCGTCCGAAAATAGCGCCGGTAAAAATCAATGATCGTCGCGCTCGCCAGCGAGTTTATTTCCGATGAGAAGGTCGACATCGCTGCGGCGAATATCACCGCCAGCATAATTCCCAGGACCCCGGCCGGGGCGTGTTGAATCAAAAAAGACGGGAAAATGTAATTGACCTCGCTGGAGGGCTCTGATCCGAGCACGTTGCGCAACAAAGCATAGTTCGCCTTGCGCACCTCCTGAAACGCGCGCTCGGCCTCATGAGCGCGCCTCTCCGCTGCCTGCGTCAATACATGATTGCCTTTCCTGCGAGCTTCCTGTAGCGCCAGTGTGGCTTCTCCTCTCTGCCGGAAAACCAAATCATATCTTTTTTCCAACTCGGCATATTCGCTTCCTGCTTTCCGTATCAGCGCATCTCGATAGGCGGCATTAAAGTTCAAAGGAGGCTTTATGAAATGGTAGGAAACGAACATCAGAACGCCCATGGCCAGGATCAGGAACTGCATGGGGACTTTGAGGAAAGCGTTGAGGAT
>JBBISO010000096.1:0-9843 GCA_037441325.1 Acidobacteriota bacterium
AGCCGCGTACGAATACGGCAAATATCGCTAAAAGTCGCGGCGGGTTCGTCCGCGCGCCTAGTCCTGAGGAGGCATTTGATCCGATCACGGCCGCAGCGTGGAATCCTTGGATGCTTTCAGGAGCGCCCCGGTTGCACCGGATGCAACGCGTCGGAGCGCGGCGCGTTGCGCTCATTGTCCCAATAGGGCGACAGCTTTCTCAAGTTAGCCACGATTTGCGGGAAGGCCTCGATAACCCGGTCAATGTCTTCATCGGTGTTGTACCGGCTTAGACTGAAACGTACCGAACCGTGAATTGCCGTAAACGGCACCTTCATCGCGCGCAATACGTGGGAAGGCTCCAGAGAACCTGAAGTGCACGCGGAACCGCTTGACGCACAAATCCCGCACGCGCTCAGCTGAAAAAGTATCCCCTCCCCTTCGATATAATGAAACGAAATATTCAGCGTATTGGGGAGCCGGGGTGCTCCCTTGCCGTTGACCTGAACCGCCGGGATCCTTTCCAGCAACCCATTCTCAAGCTTGTCTCTCAGCTTCTGGATGCGTGCTTCGTCGCGCCGCCGGTTCTCCTTTGCCATGCTAAGCGCTTTGGCGATACCGATAATGTAAGGAACGTTCTCTGTTCCCGCCCGGCGTCCATCCTCCTGATGCCCGCCCAGCAGAAACGGGCGGCAGCGGGTTCCCCGCCGCACAAAAAGAACGCCGATACCCTTCGGGGCGTGAAGCTTATGCCCGGAAAAGGAGAGCATATCCACGTACGGTAAACTCCGGACCAGATCAATCGGAAGCTTGCCGACGCCCTGCGTGGCATCCGTATGAAAAATAATCGCCGGGTCGGTCTGCTTAGTGATGCGGGAAAATTGGTCGATCGGAAAAATCACGCCGGTTTCATTGTTTGCGTGCATGATGGAAACGAGCAGAGTGTGGGGTGACAGAGCCTGAATAAACTCCTTTACATTCAGGTTGCCATCCCGATCGACATTGACATAGGTCGCCCTGTAACCGTCGCGTTCGAGTTCCTTGCAGACTTCCAAGACGGCGGGGTGTTCCACCGCAGTGGTAATGATATGGCGCCGGTGGGGATCCGCATGCGCCGCACCCAAAATGGCGGTATTGTTGCTTTCCGTGGCGCAACCGGTAAAAACGATTTCCTTGGGATCCACATGTCCGAGGCAATCGGCAATGGTCTGCCTGGCCGCCGCAACCGCCTGTCCCGTCCGCCTGGCCGGCTCGTACATGGAGCTCGGATTAAAATAATCCTCCGTCAGATAAGGCATCATTGCTTCGACAACTTCCGGAGCCACCTGCGTCGTGGCGTTATTATCCAGATAGATGGTTCTCATATTATGGATTACACCTCAATGACCCGGATCCGTTCATCCACTTGATCTTTCAGTATGCGCTCAACCATCATCTTCAAAGTCTGCGCCGCCCCCGCGCAGTGGGAACAAGCGCCTTTCAGGCTGCAGTAAACGAGCGTACCCTTGATGTCCACGATCTCGACATCGCCGCCGTCCAATCGCAGCGAAGGCCGGATATATTCATCGATCACTTTCTCCACCTTTTTGGCGAACTGGTACGGGGAGAATTCCGGTTCTTCCTTGACTTCAATCGGCGATAAGGGAGGAGGCATAAAGCCTGGAACCGATGCGGCCTGGCCTTCCCATACCTGGTCCAGCAGATCCTGCAGCCCGCCGGGAACGTGATGGCAGGATGTGCATCCGCCACCCGCCTTGATGGTATTGGTGATTTGAGGAATGGTGCGCAGATTCAGCTCACGGATCTTTCGCTTGATGTAAGGCTCCGTGAGTGAGAAGCATTTGCACACGATCCGTCCTTCCTCCGTTTCCTGGTCATGCAGATCGATGCCCAGCTTCTTCAAATCCACTCCTCTGCGCTGCGCCCAGTTGAATACGGCTGCTTCGAGCGCCTCGGCACCCATAACGGAGCAGTGTATTTTCTGCTCCGGCAGGCCCTGCAAATACTGAACAATATCTTTGTTGGTAATTTTGAGTGCGGCAATAGGGGCATATTCCCCTCGCTCGATAATTTCACAGAGGGCTTCCGAGGAAGCAATTGCCGAGGTGCAGCCGAAGGTGAGGTATTTGGCTTCCGTAATCACATCTTGAGTCGGGTCGCTGGAGTGGCGCCTGACCCTGAAAGTAAAACGCATTGCGTCCCCGCACACGATCGAGCCATGCTCGCCGATGCCGTCCGGATTCTCGATCTCTCCTAAATGCGTGCCGGGCTTGCCCTGAACCGCATCCATGAACAACTGTTTAGTCTTCTCGCTGTATTCCCAACCCATATCCAGGCTCCAATAATATCCATTCAAAATCCTTATCCGCCGGCAAGAGATCGCGAACGATCCGTCGCGCTTGCGAACTTAATGGTCGATGATAATATAACGCTTCCCTGCCGATCGGGCAAAGTAACGAAATGTTTCCCCCTCTGCATTTAAAAGCCAGGTAGAAAAATGGGCTATACGCTGAGGGCGGGGCATAAAAAGCAATCACGCGGCCGGCCGCGGCGCCATGATCAGCCATTAGCAGCGCGCTTGCGGAACAGCATAATCTTCGGACAGGCTTATGACCTGCCGGGCCAACCTCGCTGGCGCATTGGCTTATCTTATCTTCAGCCGACATTAATCTTCGCTTTGCTTTTAGCGCCTTGCGGAGTTCGGCGGCCATAATAAAAATAGTCGAAACCACCAAAATACTGGAACAAGCTCTGCTTCTTTTCATTGATCCTGCGGGTTTAATGCGGTTCGGCTAAAATTCGGTTTATGATGCCCGATTTACATTTATAGCGGGAATTGCTTGTCAAAACAAAGGAAAACCTGCCGCGGATCACACCAATTTTGCGTATAATCAGCAATTATTATGAAAGCTTGCTTTTGTTTCCTGCTTCTAATGTTGTCTCAGAATTGGCCTCAATTCCGCGGGCCAACCGGACAGGGCATTTCGGAGGAACTCGGCCTTCCTTTTGTCTGGAACGAAATCCAAAATGTGCGCTGGAAAATCCCGGTTCCGGGAAAAGGCTGGTCTTCCCCATCCATTCAGGGAAACCGTATTTGGCTGACCACGGCAACGGAAGAAGGAAAATCGCTTCGGGCTATCTCCATCGATCGCGACACCGGCGCCATCCTGAATAACATTGAAATCTTCCGTTTCGAAACGCCCCCAGCGATCAATTCAAAAAACAGTTACGCTTCGCCGACGCCGGTGATTGAAGGCAATTTCGTCTATCTACACTTCGGTGCTTTCGGGACCGCATGCATCACGCAGACCGGCGAAATAGTTTGGAAAACCCGTATGGAGTATGATAACGGGCAACATGGCCCCGGCGGTTCTCCGGTCCTTTACGAAAACCTCCTGATTTTAAGCTGCGACGGCCGGGATGTCCAATACGTGGCGGCTCTGGACAAGCGCACCGGGAATATCGCGTGGAAAACGAAGCGCCGGGGCCACCAGGCTTACACAACGCCCTTGATCGTCCGCCTTCCGGAAGGGGATCAGGTGATCAGCCCGGGAGCTTTTCGCGCGGTCTCCTATGATCCGCGAACAGGCAAGGAAATCTGGCAGGTACGCTACGGCGATGGGTTCTCAAACGTACCGCGTCCCGTTTATGGAAATGGCCTGGTTTTTATCTGCACCGGCTTCCAGGAGCCCGCGCTTATCGCCGTTCGCGTGGATGGCCGCGGCGATGTCACCGGGACACACGTTGTGTGGACTCTCAAGCGCGGCGCGCCGTTGACGCCGTCTCCGCTCTTGGTCGGGGAAGTGCTGTATCTCATCAACGACAACGGCATCGCCACCTGCGTGGATTCAAAAACCGGAAGAGAATATTGGCGAGAACGGCTGGGAGGCGGTTTTTCAGCTTCGCCGGTTTATGCGGATGGAAAAATCTACTTTCTTAATGAGGATGGAGAATGTACGGTAATCGAAGCGGCTCAACGATTTAAAAAACTTGCTGTCAACCGGCTTGACTCTCAGACGCTCGCTTCGCCCGCCATATCCGGCGGTTCAATCTACATCCGCACCGCCACCCACCTCTACCGCGTGAGCAATCCCTAGGAAAACATTGCATTATTTATATCCGCAATCAGGGCATCCCGAGGGCCGCTCAGACGGATCCGGATTCTTACCCGCCAATAGGTGTGCCAAGCTCGATCATGGTGCCCTCAGCCGCCCTCACATAGGCCACAACTTGACCCCAGGGCTTTCTCTCCGGTCCCCTGATAGGCACGGCTCCGGCTGCTACCGCCCTGTCAAAGGCGGCTATGATTTCATCTGTCGTAAACGACAGTTCTACACCCAAAGGAATGTCATGGATATTTACCTTTTGATACTTGCCGAGGTTTAAAGCCCCCATTTCGTGGGAGGCGAACGCCAACGTGGTTTCACCGGTTGCGAGCTCTCCATAGCCCTTTGACTCATGCAGGAATTTCACCTGAAAGCCGAACGCCTTTTGGTAGAATGCCAGTGTCTGCTCCACCGATGAAACGTAAATGATGGTGTACCCATATTTCATTTTCTTTGTCCCCTTTGGGTGCCGATAATATGCTTTTTCCGCAAGCTGGTGATATGGACGTCGATAGTGCGGTCCGTAACTGAAACGCCCTTTCCCAACGCGCCGTCAATGAGCTGATCGCGCGAAAACGCGCGGCCGGGATGGTTGGCAAAAAATTCCAGCAACCGAAATTCCGTCGGGGTGAGGGTGACAAGTTCTCCTCCGCAGCACACCTCCCGCCTTCCCAAGTCAATGGTTAATCGGCCGCATCGAATCCTGTCGGGCAGCGTCTGGGGCACGGAAGTGCGCCGCAGCACGGCCTTGATCCTTGCCGTAAGCTCCCGCGGGTTGAACGGCTTCGTGACGTAGTCGTCAGCGCCCAACTCGAGCCCCAATACGCGGTCCGATTCGGAGGACTTTGCCGTCAGCACGATGCTCGGAATGCGGGCGGTTTGATCGTCGGACCGAAGCAGCCGGCAAACCTCCAGTCCGTCGATCCCGGGCAACATAAGATCTACGAGGATGATATCCGGGAGATCGCGTCTGGCGGCGGCCAGGCCCGATTCGCCATCCATCGCGCCTTTCACCTGAAATCCATCCTTCTCGAGATTGTAGCGGACCAGTTCGATCAGGTCTTTCTCGTCATCAATAACAAGAATCCGCCCTTTTGCCATCAGTCGCCTCCCTGCTTTTCGCCTGCATTCTACATCCATTTTGAGTCCGCGGCACTGAGTCTCCCTATTGGACTCGCGGTGGTCCTGGTTACAGCAGACCTGCCGTTCATCCGAGGAGTACTCAACTTCCTGCTGATCCTGATCGGCCTGGGAGCGATTGTGATCACCCTGCACCGGACGACTCGCTGGGGCTGGAAATCCAAACAGGCAGAATCTGCCGCCGTGTGATTTTTGAATAAGCTGGAAAGGAGATCAAATTGGATCCGGCATTTATATGCTCGCTGGAGATGGACAAGAATTTACTTCCAAGCTGATAAGCGTCCCGCCAATAAAGTGGAAACAAGGCAACCCAAGCGGCGTATAATAAATCGATCGAATCGAAAAAATGCCTGAGCAAATACAGTGGTGCCAAAGGAACCCCAAACCCCAAGGCACAAACTCTATTTCAGGATCGTGATCCACAGAGAGTATTATCCGTATTGCTTGGCTTGTCTCGATGGAAAGCAAAACCATTAACTCGATTGGAGGGAGGCAATGAAAAAGCACGCTGTATTATTTGTAGTTGTGGCGATAACATTACTTGCTGCGGCGGCCTTTGCAGCCGATATCAGCGGCAAGTGGATCGCCGAGATCACAAGCCCGTCCGGTTCTCTATCGGAGCGGATTTTCACCTTTAAGGTAGCTGGCGACAAGCTGACCGGCACGATCGTGAACCAGTCGGTAGCCCCTGCAAGCTTTGAGGAAAAGGGTAAACCCATTATCAGCGGCATATTGCGGACGCAGACCAGTGTTCCCCAGGAAATATTAGAAGGAAAGGTCGCCGCCAACGATGTTTCCTTTGAGATTATCGGAAGAATGATGGGAAATGAGGTGAGAACTGTATACACCGGCAAGGTCACAGGCAATGAAATCAGTTTCACGGTGGAGAACAAGTTTCCCCCAGGTGTAACCCCTCCCGGCCCGCCGGGCGGCCAGCCTCCGCAACCGCAAAAAATTGTTGCTAAAAGAGTCAGCCAGTAGCGGATTTCGGGTTCATCATCTGATGACGCGGAACTGTAAATCGGGTCGTTGAAGAATTAATATCTTCTCCTTTAAGACCATTGGCGGGGCGGCGTGCCGTTGCCGGGTAAGTATGCCCGGCTCCGCCGCCTCAGCCGCAATTCCTATGTGATCCCCAGTGCGCCAGACCCTAATGCGCTGATGGTTGAAATCCTGGCCGGCGAAATGGATCCTCATTATCATTGGTTCCATCGACGGCCGAGGAGGTTATGCCATGAATGAGATAAAGACCATAGACGCGCGCGGGCTGTCATGTCCGCAGCCGGCGATGCTTACCCGGCAGCAGCTTTTCGCCGCCGGACGAGGGACCATCCGGGTGCTGGTGGATTCCGCCACCGCACGCGATAATATTTCCCGTCTGGCGCAAAAGGAAGGATGGCAGGCTGCCGTCAGGCAAGAAGAAGGCAATTGCCTGGTCGAGTTAACGAAATGATATATCTCGACCATGCCGCCACCTCGTGGCCCAAGCCCGTAGAAGTCATACGCGCCTTGACGGATTTTCTCGCCCAGGCCGGAGGAAATCCCGGCCGTTCCGGCCACCGGTTGTCGATCGCGGCCGCGCGCACGGTCTATGAAGCACGGGAAGCGGTCGCCGAACTTTTCAACGCCATAGATCCGCTGCGGGTGATTTTCACGCTGAACGCGACGCATGCGATCAACCTGGCGCTCAACGGACTGCTGAAACCCGGCGACCATGTCGTCACCAGCGGCATCGAACACAATTCCGTCATGCGCCCGCTCAGGGCGCTGGAAAAACGCGGAGTGCGGTTAACCGTCATTCGCTGCAAGCCCGACGGATCGATCAATATGCCCGATGTCGCGCAGGCGTTGGAGCCGGGCGTCCGGATGGTAGTCGTCAATCACGCCAGCAATGTGATGGGGACCATCCTTCCCGTTGCGCAAATCGCCGCTGTGGCTCATCGCGCCGGGGCCCTGGTGCTGGTGGATGCTGCGCAAACAGCCGGTGCTTTCCCGATAGACATTGACGCCATGGACATTGATCTCCTGGCCTTTACCGGTCATAAGGGATTGCAGGGTCCGCCCGGCATCGGCGGCCTGGTACTCGGGCACCGCGTGGAGGCAGCAGAAATCGAGCCGCTGGTGCGCGGGGGTACCGGCAGCGGTTCGGAATCAGAATCCCAACCTGAGGCTTTGCCGGATAAGCTGGAGAGCGGAACCGGCAACGGTCCCGGCGCGGCCGGGCTGGGTGCCGGCGTGCGCTGGGTTATGACGCGAGGGATCGATGCCATTCGCGCTTACGAGATTGAGCTCACGCGCGCTTTGATGGAAGGCCTTGGCAGAATTCCGGGAGTGACAGTCTACGGTCCCGACGACGCCCGGCAGCGGGCAGCTATTGTTTCCTTTACGGTTTCAGGGCAGCGCGTTTCCGACCTCGGGCTGATTTTGGACGAAGAGTTTGAAATACTATGCCGGATGGGTTTGCATTGCGCGCCTGCTGCTCATCGCACTATGGGGACTTTTCCCGAGGGCACGATTCGTTTTGCGCCGGGACTATCGACGACAATCGACGACGTGCAGGCGGCAATCGAAGCGGTAGCGCAGATCTTAGCCCGCAGGCGGCCGGCGAAGCAGAACTGAAGGAACGCGAAAATGCAGGATGCGCCCGTTTTCGGCGTCGTGCTCTTTTACACTACTTCTGCGGTCTTGCGCGCTGAGAAGAAACTCGCCGGCAGCGGACTGGCGGTCAAGCTCATTCCCACGCCGCGGCAGCTTTCCAGCGATTGCGGCCTCGCCTTGCGCTTCGATTGGAGCCAGGCCGGCCGCGTGCGCGCATTGCTGGAGGCGGCACAGCTGGAATTTCAGGCGGTTAAAAGGATCGGAGGATAGGGCCGGTTATAGCCGGCCCGGCCCGCTGCGCCTTTTCAAATTTTCTTATAGAATTTTCGCCCCTCCCTTTTCAGAATCTTGCCCTGCGGGCTCTTGGGCAATTCGGAGACAGTAATGTATTCCTTGGGCAATTTAAAAGGGGACAGCCGATCCCCATTGCTTCTTGTTTACCAGCGACTGAAAAACCGATCAGTACTTCACTTTTCGGCTTAAAAAAAGGATCAAGCCGCCCGATTTTATAGGGCTTTCTCGTGCCGCACGCAAGAAGAATTGTACTGACTTGGCGGAATATGAGCGCGATGCGCCCGCGCGCGCAAAATCATCTTTAGCGAAAGCTGGAATGCGTTGTTGGAATGGGAATAGTGGGGCTACTCATCCGGAACGTCGAAGACAGATTCAATGGAGCTGGCCGCCAGGCCCAATAGCTTTTCCCCGGCGATTCAGGCAGTTCGTCCCAACGGCGAGTATTGCTTTTCCAATCCGTGAATTGGCGTTATAGTCAAAATGGATCGGTTTTAGAGCGCGAACAATTCAAGCGAACTCGCCAATTTGCTATGAAAGGAGAAGTGCCATGAGCGTTGGCCCTGGAGAACAAAGAGGTACCACACGAAGGGATTTTGTTAAACAGGTCACCACGGGTGCTGCCGCCCTCGCGGTGGCAACCGGAATGAGCACCCCCATCGAGGCGGCAGCTCAGACGCCGCAGCCGGTTATTGGGCCGAAAAACGGAAAATTCGCCAGATATGTGAAGCCGATAAAATTTCAGGACCCCGGCTGGGGATCCATCCGACCCTGGGCAAGAATGGACGGTGCGTATCTCGAAGGAGCGAACTGCACCATCGATCTGGGGACGGTCGTGTATGCCGGCAAGGTCGGCAAGGAACCATTTGAAGCGCATGTTCACGATTTCGACCAGGTGATCTATCTGCTGGGCGGCGACGGTTACAACATGGGCGAACTGAACGCAGAAGTCGAACTGTGCCTCGGGCCCGAAAAGGAGATCCAGCCGATCAATACGACAACAGCGGTTTATATTCCGCGCGGATTTACGCATTACCCCCTAACGGTCAGGAGCATGAAGAAGCGCTTCTATTACATGGAGATTTCTCTTGCGCGGGAATATAAGGAAACGCCGGCAGCGGGAACCTCAGGACCAGCCCAGGTCAAGGGCACGTTCTCAAAATACCGGGAACATATCACGCGTCCGGCCTTCATGCGGAAAGCACCGGGCACCATGAATCCCGAAAGCAGGGATGACAGCGGTGGAGCGCTGGCTACCATCACAAACAAGCTTTTTTCCACATTGATCATGTGCGAGAGCCTCATTAACTATCCCTACCGGTTTCCCAATCCTGCTTATCACACCCACACTGAGCCGGAGTTTATGGTCTTTATGGGAGGCGATCCGGAAGATCCGGCCAAGCTTGGCGGCGAGGTTGAATTGTATCTGGGCGCGAAAGGGGAAGCGGAAAGGTATATAGTCAACGTTCCTGTCGTCTGGATTGTGCCGGCCGGCGTGCCTCATTGCCCGCTCATTGTCACCAAGGTGGACAAGCCTTTCATTTTTACGGATGTACGCCCGTTCGGCACGGGAGATGCGGCTCCCAAAAAAGCCTGAAACGGCAGCACATGCAGCGCGTTTCTGGAAATATTGCCCGGCGCGCTACGTCAGGCGCCGCCGGCGACTACTATAGGCCTGCCCGTTCCAGAAAAAAAAGGATCCCGGCCAGAAAAACCACCACGCACACCC
>JBBISO010000097.1:0-9841 GCA_037441325.1 Acidobacteriota bacterium
GACGCGGCGCGCGCATTGGCTTTGCAGTTGTTGGGCTGAGCGGGCCAGTTGGGTGGAGGGCAGGCATGTCGGGCCTGGGCGTGCCGGACATTGGCAAAGGTCTCCGCAATCCAAATGCTGCTCGCAGGAGAAGCCTTTTTCGCAATGGCGGCCGGGCTAGGCTGCCATTCGGAAGCCGCAATTCCCGAAATCTCATATCCAGGATTTCGCCGGCTGATAGTCGTACGGTTCCATGGAAAAACTGCCGCGCCCCTGGGTAAGTGAACGAATTTGCGTGGAATAGCCGAACATCTCGGCAAGCGGCACCAGACCCCGGACCACGGCGGTACCGGCAAGCAGCTCCGTTTCTCGGATCTCCGCCCGGCGCGCGCCCAAATCCTTTATGACCGCCCCGAGGCAATCGTCCGGCGCACGCACTTCCAGTTTCATAACGGGCTCCAATACTATGGTCTTGGCCTGGGAGATCGCTTCCCTTAAGGCTAAGGTAAGGGTCCCCATGAGCGGAACAGCGGGATCGGGAGGATCGTTGTGCCGGAACTCAAGCGCCCGCACCGTGAGGTCGACAACCGGATAACCGTGAGAACCGCAGGAATCGCAACCCCGGAGCAGTATTTCCTCGGCTTCGCGTCCGAGCGCGGATGAAAGCTGCCTTGCGATCCGCGAGATGTCCACCTCAACCGGAGGCAAGCTTCGATCTCCCGGAGCCCTGGGCCGCGGCAGGACTTCCACCGCCGCCCGCCCGCTGATCCATATGTCCCCGATCCGTTTTTCAAATTCCCCCCGGCCGGCTGCGCGCGAAACAATCGTCTCGCGGTAAGACACGCGCGGACGTCCGAAAAAGGCTGCGACATTGAATTCCCGCTGCATCCGGTTCCGGATTACCTCCAGGTGCAATTCGCCCATGCCCGACAGAATCATCTGGCCCGTCTCTTCATCGGTTTTGACGCTCAACGTCGGATCTTCGCGCAACATCCGATTCACGATTTCATGGAGCCGATCGCGGTCGGCCGAGGTTTGAGTCTCCACCGCCATTGATACGACCGTTTGCGGAAAATGAATCGGTTCGTAAGTGATCGGGTGCTGCGGAGCGCATAAAGTATCCCCGGTCACAATACCCTTGAGTCCGTGAATCGCCACAATATCCCCGCAGCGCGCTTCTTCCATGGGTTCAGTCCGGTCGGCATGCAGACGGAGAATCCTCCGGAGCCGGAGCCGGGTTTTCGACCGAGGGTGATAACAGCGCTCCTCGGTGGAGAGGGAGCCGGAGTAAATGCGAAGCCAAAGGAAATCGGTGCTGGAAGTCGCCACAACCTTAAATACAAGCGCAGAAAAAGGTGCCTCCAGCCTCAGCGGGCGGTTAGCCAGCTCGCCGGTCTCGGGATCCATGCCCTGAGCAGGAGGGCGATCGAGCGGCGACGGCAGATAATGGCAGATAGCATCCAGAACCGGCTGAATGCCCAGGTCACGCAGCGCTGCGCCGCACAATACGGGAACCATTTTCCCGCTCAGCGTGGCCTCTCGAACTGCCCTTAAAAGATCCTTCGCGTCAATCGGCTCCCCGGCCAGATATAAGTCGGCCAGCCAGTCAACGCAATCGGCCGCGCTTTCGACCAGTCGGCTGCGGGCCTCTTCCGCAATGCCCGCATGGTCACTTGGAGCTTCCAGGACCTCGAGCTCCCGGCCATGCGTCGCCGGATCAAACAAAACCAAACGCAGGTCCAAAAGATCGATGATCCCGTCAAGCCCGCTTTCGCTGCCATGCGGAAGATTGATGAAAGCCGCTCTGGCTCCGAGCCTCGACTCGATCTGTTTGAGAACGCGGCCATGATCCGCCCCGGCCCGGTCCAGCTTGTTTACGAAAGCCAGGCGAGGAATCCGATAATGGTCCGCTTGCCTCCACACCGTCTCGCTCTGAGGTTCCACTCCCTCAACGCCGGAAAAAACAACCACGGCGCCGTCCAGCACGCGCAGGCTCCTTTCCACTTCGGCGGTGAAATCGACGTGGCCCGGCGTGTCAATGAGGTTAATCTGATGGTTTTTCCACGCCAAGGTGGTCGCGGCAGCGGATATGGTGATCCCTCTTTCGCGTTCATCGGCGCGAAAATCCATGACGGCTTCACCATCGTGGACTTCCCCAATCTTATGCGTCCGGCCGGAGTAAAAGAGAAAGCGCTCGGTGACGGTTGTTTTGCCGGCGTCAATATGGGCAATTATCCCGACATTTCGAACTCGATCGAGCGGCACCAAAGGCATCCATTCCTCCACACATAGGAGTCAGTACTCTTACAGGTAGATGGAATTTCGTCAAGCAAATCGAGGCCATGTGAGAACAGGTCTCAGGACCCGTCCGAATCACGGGACGGATCGTAACGATATACCAGGAAACCAAAAAATGGATTTGCCAGCTTCCATCCTTTCAATGCAGAATTTATGGTGTCGTGGAATGAGGCGCATCGCATGAGAGAGGTCATTCGGTTCAACGCTGAGGAGGTCGCGCCCACCGCCCTTGAAATGCTTGAAAATCAGGGAATGGCAGGCCGCCATAATCCGCCTGCACGGATCCGAAGACTTGTGGACTCGGCGCTTGAGCTTTTCAGGCAGCTGGCCGAGCCGCGGGGCGTCTTGCAGCAGTGGCCGGTTTCGGACTATGAAACCGTTTACAGCGGCAATGGCCTGAATTCCCCGGAAGGGCCGGTGCCGATGATTGTCTCCAAGGCGGACGCTCTGGCCCTTTTTGCCGCGACACTGGGAAACGCTTTGATCGCCAAGAGCAGTGAATTATTCGCAAAAGGGGAACCGGCGCTTGGCTTCATGCTGGATGCCGTCAACTCCTCAGGGGTGGAAAAACTCGGGAACCTCGTTGCCAACCGTTTTCTTGAGCTTTTGCCCGCCGAGACGCGACAGTCCAAGGAACTTAAGGCTCAATACTATAGTCCCGGACACTGTGGCTGGCATCTATCGGGACAGGCGAGGTTATTTGAACTCCTCCGTCCCGAGGAGATCGGCGTTTCACTTAACTCAAGTTATGTCATGCAGCCGGCAAAGTCCATTTCCGGGTTTCTGGTAGTCGGCGCGAGGCACATCCACAAATTCAGGCCCAGTTTCCGCTTCTGCAAGGACTGTAAAGAGCACAAATGCGTTCAAAGACTGGCGATTCTGGAAAACACCAATTTCTTTGCTCCTGAAAAGGCCGGCCGCGAATCGGCATGAATAAGAAGGTTAGGCATAATTTGCGGCCGCTTTAACGAGGCGCTCATGGAAAATATCCTGGAACGTTTGCGGCGCGGTGATGTGATCGTCGGAGATGGAGCTCTCGGAACGCAGCTGATGAAGCGCGGCTTGAAGCATGGAGAACCCCCGGAAATATACAATCTTACGCAACCTCACGTTCTCGAAGAAATTGCTTCTCTGTACCTTGAAGCCGGCGCAGAGATCATCACCACAAATAGTTTCGGCGCTTCGTCATTGAGGCTGCGGCAGTTTTCCCTTGACCAAGACGCAGAGGCGATCAATCGCGCCGCTGTAGAGGCCGTTCGCAGAGCCGTAGGAAACAAAGCCTATGTTTCCGCTTCGATCGGCCCGACAGCGCGAATGATCAGGCCGCTCGGCGATACGGAACCCGAAGAGATTTATTCCAGTTTTCGAGGTCAAATCGGCGCTCTCCTTTCGGCGGGGGCCGATATGATATGCATCGAAACCATGACAGATCTGAATGAAGCCAAGCTTGCGCTCACAGCAGTCCGCTCCCTGGACTTGAAAGTCCCCGTCATGGCGACAATGACCTTCGCAAAAACTCCTAAGGGATTCTTTACCTTGATGGGATCATCCATTCAGAGCGTGGCGTCCGCTCTGGACAGCGCCGGCGCCAACATCATCGGATCCAATTGCGGCGAAGGCATTGAAAGCATGATTGGAATCGCGCGCGAGTTCCGACAGCATTCCCGGCTCCCCATTGCCATCCAGAGCAATGCGGGCCTTCCCGCGGCTTCGGAAACGGGCCTGGTTTATCCGGAAACGCCCGATTACGTCGCGGGGAAAGCCGTCGAACTTTTAAACCTGGGCGTGCAGATCATCGGCGGGTGCTGCGGCACCGGACCGGAGCATATCCGCGCTATACGAAAGGCGATCGACAATCAGTTCAGCAAATCCCGGTGACCGACGCTTAACTTCGAAATGATAGGGGAACCAAGGGGAGCATATTCTTATGAATTTCATAGTCAGGGCGCCGGCCGCCGAAATTTCTTCTTCGAGAGGCTTAGTTATGAAAACGGCAAGCAAGTTCGCGCTGGTGGTGTTTCTGCTTTTAGCGCTCACAACCATGCCATCCGCACAGGATGCCAAAATCACAGTACTGAACCCGAGAGGCAATCCACCTCCAACGCCCTTGATCCCGATGGCCCTCAGGCCCGCAAGCCTGGAGGGTAAGACCGTATATTTCGTGGATATCAAATATGAAGGCGGCGCCGGCCTGCTGCGGGCGATCATGGATTGGTTTGCCAAAAACACTGCCTCGGCGAATCTTGTATTCCGTGAAAAAGCTGGAGCCTACGACCAGGAAGACGCGAAACTGTGGGCGGAAATCAAAGAAAAGGGGGACGCCGCCATAATAGCGGTAGGCCATTGAAATACCTGTGCGCCGGCGGTCGCCGGCCACATTGTAAGCCTGGAAAAGATGGGCAAACCTGCTGCTGGAATTGTCACCAGCAGATTTGTGGAAATTGCGCAAGCCGGCGCGCGCAAAACAGGAATGCCGAACGCGCGCCTGGTTTTTGTGCCGCATCCGGTCCATGGGAAAACGGCGGAACAACACCAGGCATACGTCATGGGCAAAGATCCGGCGACAGGCAAGCAGGTCATTCAGGAAATTGTCGACGCATTAACCAAACCATTGACCGATGAAGATAAAAAGGCCGGATTCCTGGAGACTAAAACACCGCCAAGACTGATCGGACCGGAGACCCAGGATCGATTGCAGCGTCTTTTCATGGCCAGCGGATGGACCGACTACCTTCCGATCATCCTGCCGACGGAACAGAAAGTTAAGGACATGCTTAAGGGCACCAGTCATAGCCCGGACGAAATGGTGGGCAAAATGGCCGGGGGCAACTTCGAACCTTGGGAGTTCACCGTGGAGAAAGTCGCAGTAAATGCCGTGATGGCCGGGGCAAAACCGGAGTACCTGCCGGTGCTTCTCGCCATCGCGGAGTCAGGCGTTTCATCAATCTATGATTCTCCGGACTCCCTTGTCCGGGCAATAGTCGTCAGCGGGCCGGTCCGCGAAGAAATCGGCATGAACTTCGAAGCGGGCGCCATGGGACCGTTCAATCAAGCCAACGCAGCCATCGGAAGAGCGTGGACCCTGATGTCCAGGAATCTGGGAAATGCGGGCCTCGTGGGAGAAACTTACAGCGGATCTCAAGGAAACAGCCTGAACTACAACAATATCGTCATTGCGGAAAACGAAAAACAAAGCCCGTGGTCCCCGCTGGGCGTGCAGAAAGGATTCAAGCCCGGCGACAGCATCATCAGCCTATATACCGGACTGGGGATTCACGCCGGCCAGGGCGCAAAGAGGGCCGGCGCACCCGTAAGACCGGCATTCGACCGGCAAATCAGCAGTATTTTGGACACATTCACCGGATACTTCGGAGCTCTGATTGTTTGCGATCCGCTCGTGGCCAAAGAGCTTAAAGCGCAAGGCTACGATACCAAAGACAAACTGAGCGATTGGCTCCATAAGAATACGACCATGACGGCTGCCGACTACAAGGAAGCGAGGTTTGTCGCCGACTACGATGCACCCAAAGCCAAAAAGGGGATTGAACCTTACGCCTCCTGGTTCAAGCTGCCGCCGACCGCACGGATCCCCCGCTTCGCCAGTCCCAAAGATATAGAAATTGTGGTCACCGGAGGTGAAACATTGGCCGTGTTCCAGGCCGGCAACCTGAAGTATCTAACCAGCGTTTCGATTGATAAGTGGAGATAGAATTGAATTTGGGGACAGGCTACGCAATCCCCAAATCCTCCATATCAATAAATCATTTGAAGTTGGGGAATTTGGGGATTGCGTAGCCTGTCCCCAAATTCATCCTAAACAAAATCCCCGCACAAGCCGAAAAGGATTTTATGCCGCGAAATGAAACTGCGTGTTTACTCGCAGCTCTATATTCGTTTGCGCGGCCGACATGGTCCGCGCTTTTGTCTTCCGGGCTGAAGCTCAATTCCTTCCAAACAGCATCAGCTCCGAAAATTGAGACCGCGGGCGCACGTGGACACGGACGAAAAACATCAAAGCCGGAACTTGCGGCATCTTTGGCCGTTGCGGCGATTTTGAGGAAAGCTCATGACGGTAAGCCCGCATTCATTGCTTGTGCTACATGAGGATAATTCCAATCGCAGCCAAATACTCCAGCATCTGAAGGGGTGGGGATATGACGCCGCGGCCGCGGCAAACGCAAACGAAGCATTGGATTACATCCAATCCCATCGCGTGGATCTCGTTCTTCTCGATTCCGGCCTTTCCGAAACGAATGGCATCGACGCCCTTACGATGATCCGCCGGACTTACAGCGCAGAACATTTGCCCGTCATCCTGCTTATGGCCAAAGTCGGCGCCGAAGAAAAAACTTCTGTCCTGGAAGCCGGGGCAAATGATTTTATCGCCAAACCCCTCTTCATGCCTGTCTTGCTTGCCCGGCTTCAGGCCCAGCTTTCGCGCAAACGCGCCGAGGAATCCCTCCGCGAAAGCGAACAGCGCTACGCGCTGGCGGCGCGCGTGGCCAATGACGGCTTGTGGGACTGGGATCTTGTCGGGAACAAAATTTTCTATTCGCCCCGCTGGAAGGCCATACTCGGGTATGAAGAGCACGAAATCAGCAATGATCCCGATGAATGGTTCCGCAGAATTCATCCGGATGACATCGATCAAATCAGCTCGGGCATTGCGGCACATCTCGAAGGACAGACGCCGCAACTGGAGGACGAATACCGCATGCTTCACAGGGACGGCAATTATCTCTGGATGCATTGCCGCGGGCTAGCGGTTCGAGGCGCCGACGGGAAAGCATTCAAAATGATCGGATCCCAGACGGACATGACTAGAGGCAAAGTTATAGACATCCTGACGGGATTGCCCAACCGCGTCCTTTTTATGGATCGCCTTGGCCGCTCCTTTGAGCGGGCCCGGCGACAAAAAGACAAAACGTTTGCTCTGATCTTCATCGACCTCGACAGCTTCAAATTGATTAACGACAGCCACGGGCATTTAATAGGCGACCAACTCCTCGTGGCCATCGCCGGGCGTCTGGAGGCGACTGTACGTTCGAGCGACAGCGTTGTTCGGTTGGGACGACACCACACGGTCGCGAGACTGGGAGGCGATGAGTTTACCATCTTACTGGAGGATATTGCGAACGCGCTGGACGCCGCCAAAGTAGTGGAACGTATCGCCAATGAGTTAGCGATACCTTTCACCCTCAACGGCCAGGAATTCTTACTTACGGCCAGCGTGGGCATTGCTTTGTATAGTCCCGCCTACCACCGCGATCCCGACGAGCTGCTGCGCGATGCGGACATGGCTATGTACTATGCTAAGGCTCTCGGCAAAGGCCGTTTCGAGGTGTTCGATCCGCGGATGCGCGCCCGGGCGGCAGCAAAACAGCAAATGAGCGCCGAGCTTCAAGGCGCCCTGGAGAAAAAGGAGTTTGACATCCTATACCAGTCGGTCGTCTCTCTGGAAACCGGCAAAATATGGGGCTTCGAAGCCCTGATCCGATGGCGGCACGCCGCGCGCGGGACTATCCTGCCTAAAGAATTTCTGCCAGTCGCGGAAGAAAGCGGACTCATTGTGGCCATAGGAAAGTGGGTTCTTGAAACGGCATGCCAGCAAATGCGCTTTTGGCAGTCTCGTTTCCCGGATGATCCGGCGCTGCTGATTAGCATCAATTTATCCCCCCGCCAGTTGCTCCAATCCGATCTCGTCCAGCAATGCCGCGCCATCCTGGAAGAAACCGGACTACCGCGCGGCAGCCTCAACCTCGAGTTCACCGAGCGTATCCTGATGGCCGATCCCGAGTCGGCCATCAAACTGATGTGCCAGCTGAAATCGCTTGGTATAAAAATCGCTCTGGACGACTTCGGCACAGGCTATTCTTCACTCGGACGGCTGAACCGCTTCCCTATCGACAGCCTCAAGATCGATTGCTCATTCGTTTCGCGCCTGATGCAGGATGATGAAATAGTCCGCACGCTCCTTACCCTCGGCCGCAATTTGGGATTGCGAGTGATTGCGGAAGGCATCGAAACGGCTGAACAAGCAGCAAGGCTGCGCGAACTGGGATGCGAGCTCGCTCAAGGATACTATTTTTCCGTTCCGGCCAGCGCTCGGGAAGCCACAGATATGCTGGCGGCAAACCGCCACTGGGCCGCAACATCCAAAGCGGGAAAACTCATCCGCGGCGAACGGCGGCCGGCAGTCTCAATCCAAGCAAAGCACCAAATCAGTTTGGGATAGCCCGCCTTCACATCTCCGAACATGAGAAGATACTCGCCGGATTTCGGCGCTGACGGTCGCAATTCAGATCTGCTCATTTCCGGTAAAATCCGTATTCCCTGACGGCAGCCACCATGGCGCGCAAGTTTTCAAGTTTGGGGTTCTCCGCGATGGCTCCAGCGGAAAGGATATAGCCGCCGCCCGGACTGCAACCCACAATCAGTTTGCGGCAATACTCTTTGACCTCCTCGGGAGAACCAGTAACGATGAGCGAGGAGGGCACATTGCCCTGGATCGCGCATCGGGAGCCCAGGATTTTCTTGGCCTCGAACATGTCCGTCTTGTCGAAATACCAGCTGACCGAGCCTTTGGGGAATTCGTTAATGCTCTCCAGGCGCGTATTATAGCCTCCTTCGGCGAACATATTCTGAATGAGGCCTTCCTTGATGAAGGCGTTCATGACGCGCTTAAGCGACGGCCAATAGAAAGTTTCAAACTGCTTCTGGGACATCCATCCGTCCGCGCCTTTATGCAGCGGAAAAGTCACCATGAAGATGTTCGCGGCATTGGGAGCGCTCAGAAGGGACCGGATCGTGAAGTCGGCTACCACATCCAAAGCTTCCAGCAGTTTATCGGGGCGGCGATACATATCCTTCAAAATCGGTTGGGTACCCCGAAGGGTGTCCCCGAGAGTGTCGAACGGAGCTTTACAGAATGCGCCGAAAGCCACGGGGTATCCGCGCGCCGGCCCCGACGGTCCCGCTTCCGCCATCGCTTTCATCATCGCCTGATATTCTTTCCCGGCCTCGATCAGCTTCTGGAGCATCGCTTGCATTTCGGGGCTGGCCAGCGGCATGAATTGCACCAGATTCACAATTTCCACCATATCGGTTGCCGGCCGGAACATCCGCAGGGGTTCAAAAGCCCCGAAAATACGAGGCAGGTAGGTCCTGAGCCAGTAGTCGGACGGGTCCAGGATCAGGGCGTCGTACTCCTCTGCCTTCATATATTCCGCTTCCAGGAACTGAACCGAGCCAACACTTTCGCCGATTCCCCGCCCCGGCCATGAATAAAGTTGGTAATCGAGAAGATCCAACACCTTGCCGGGG
The DNA here is from genome assembly GCA_037441325.1 of Acidobacteriota bacterium. Taxonomy (GTDB): domain Bacteria; phylum Acidobacteriota; class UBA6911; order UBA6911; family UBA6911; genus UBA6911. Next base: position 9,601 of record JBBISO010000097.1, read on the forward strand.
GTCACGAAGGGGCTGGCATAGTACTCCAATTCCTCCGAATGCTCTTCGTTGAATTTCTTGCAGGCCTTTATTGCCTGGCGGTAATCATACATAGCGGTGCGCAGGCTGATTCCGTATTTGATGTAGGGGAGGTTGCCCACCGGCAGATTGAGAGGGACTCGATCCGGCTCCTGCACGCTGTAAACATCCACTAATCTCTGCGCCCTTACCTTATAATCGTTTTTGGCCTTCTCGCTGACGA
>JBBISO010000098.1:0-9776 GCA_037441325.1 Acidobacteriota bacterium
GTGTCCTCGACATTATTCCTTCTTAAGCGCTCAGAATGGGTGGGTAAAAATCCTGGCCCAATGCCAGTCTACGATAATACTTTATGGCCGATAAGGTGGCCGAGGATAATGCGTTTTCGTCATTATTAGATTGATTATTGTATGCGTTTTAGGAATTCGAAGAAATGACGGGTCGCGACTTGATGGTAGTGAGTGGCAGTCATCAGAGAAACGGGATTCGAAGCGGGATTTTGCCCCGGTTGGAACGTATGGCGTCTACCAAGAATTCTGAATAAGTGGCATCTAAAAACAGGGATGCGAATATTGCCCTGCCGCGGTTGGGATTCAGCGTTTACGCCATTTGCTACTCCCGGTTGAAGCGGATCGGACACATTTATTTCTGAGCTTTTCATGTATTCAGCCCAAAGACGGCTGGCGCCGGCCAGCTGAATATTTGATCCGTATTCTCCCCTCATTTCTCCACTTTGTTCGCGTCCATTTGACCAAATTGGAGCATTTCAATGACCAAAGAAATGATCATCTCCGGCAGCGCTCTGGAGACAAAGGTTGCCATTTTGGAAGACGACCAATTGGCTGAGCTTTATATTGAGCGCAACCGCAGACGCAGCATACTTGCAAACACCTATAAGGGAAAAGTCACCAAAGTGCTTCCGGGAATGCAGTCGGCTTTTGTGAATATCGGCCTTGAAAAAGACGCGTTTCTCTATGTATCGGATTTTTTTGAAGATACCGAAGAATGCGATAAGGTTTATTCCGCGGCCGAAGAGCAAGTCGCCACGGCGATGGCGGAAGCGGAAGATTATGAATACCCCCATCGCCGCGAGCGCAAAACAGAGCGCGGCCGATGGAAGGAGCGGCGGGAGCGCGCGGAAGCCGCGCGGCCGGCCCTTTCCCGGACATCACAAACCCAATCGATTCCGAGCGATTCTTGGGAACACTGGGATATCAGCGCCGAAACCGAACGAGAAACCGCCTCGCGCCTTGAGTCGGATGAGCTCTTCTCCCTAGCGGCGATTCCGGAAATCCCGAAAACGCCGGTTCCGGCCCAACCGGCCGGAGCGGAGGATGAATCCGCGAGCCGCGACAGTTCTTTCGGATTTGGGCAGGAGATGAAATCGCCGGGGAGGGGAGTGGAGCCTGCTCCGGCAGAATTGGAGAAGCTCTCGGAAGCTTCTCCCGGCGACTCGGCTTCCATCCGCGATGACGGCGATCAGTTGGCTTTTTCCATGGATCAGGAGGATTCCAAAGCGTCATTCGCCCGCCGGCGCGCCGCTGCCACACGGCGCAAACGCTATACGGCAGCCCGCTATACTCCCCGGCCCGACCGTCAATCCATCGGCGACATGCTTCACGAAGGCCAGGAGATATTGGTCCAGGTCGCGAAAGAGCCAATCGGCAAGAAAGGCGCACGGGTCACCAGCTACATAGCGCTTCCCGGGCGCTACTTGGTATATATGCCGACCGTGGAGCATGTCGGCGTCTCGCGTAAGATCGGTTCCGAAGCCGAGCGGATCCGGCTGAAGGACATCATTCTGAAGCACCGCGACCGTTTTCCGGGCGGAGTTATCGTGCGGACCGCCGCCAAAGATCACAGCGAAGAAGATCTCGTCAAAGATCTCGAGTTTCTCCTCAGAATCTGGGAGGATATGCGGGCCCGTGCTGAGGAGGTTTCCGCTCCGGCTCTCATCCATGCCGAAATGAACCTTGTCCAGCGGTTGCTTCGCGACCAGCTATCCTTTGAATTCGCCGCCATACGAGTTGACGATGAGATGGAATACCAGCGAGTTGTGGAAATCGTGGACAAGATCTACCCAAACCTGGTACACAGGGTGAAACTCTATACCAAGGACATCCCAATTTTTGATGAATACGGCATTACTTCCGAGATCGATAAGCTGCTGCAGTCAAAAATCTGGTTGAAGTCCGGCGGATATATCGTGATCAACCAGACCGAAGCGCTCGTCAGCATTGACATCAATACCGGCAAGTTCGTCGGCCGGGGAAACAGCCTCGAGGAGACTATTACTCGAACCAATATCGAAGCCGTCAAAGAGATTGTCCGCCAAATACGGCTCCGGGACCTTGGGGGCATCATCGTGATCGATTTCATCGACATGGATGAGCGCAAGAACCGCAAGCGGGTGATGGAAGCGTTGTCGGAGGAAATCGCCCGGGACAAAGCTCCCAGAGTTCGGATTGGTGGCAATCACGCGGAAAAGGGTAAAACAGTCTCTGGACCGGATTCTCTGCCAGCCCTGCCCTTATTGCTCGGGCTCGGGAATGGTGAAATCGGTCGCCACGACCTGTTGCAGCATTTATCATGAAATAGAGAAAATGCGGAATTACCTAGACGAGCGGTCGGACCTGATGATCCGAGTGCATCCGGAGGTGGCGAGAGCGCTGCGGGAATCCGAATCAATCGTGTTGGAAGAGATCCGGCATCTTCTGAAGAGAGGTGTGGACGTCAAATCCGATCCGACGCTTCATATCGAACACTTCAACATCGTGACCTGAAACTTTATGGTTGCGGCTCGAAGATCGGATGGTGTAACCGCGGGCTTGCACGGCCCGGCTGAGCGACAACCCAAATCGAGGGCAGCCCGCAGAGCGCAAAGCGTGCAGAGAACAAAAATATTGTTAAATCTACAGCCTATCTTGGCGCACCCAGCGTTCTCTGCACCTCAGCGGTGAAAAATTCTCTGCAAAAGGCTGCGAATCTTCACATCCCCAACGCCGACTCGCAACCCGGCAGGGGAACCGTGAAGAAGAAGCGGCCTATCGGCTTTCTTCCTTACTCTTGGCTTCTTCCCAGAGTGCGTCCATTTCAGAAAGAGAAGCGCTTTTCAAATCGCGCCCCCGCCCTTTAATGGCCGATTCGACGTAGCGGAAGCGGCGGGAGAATTTTTCATTGCTCCGTCTCAGCGCTGTTTCCGGGTCAATGCCCAGGAAGCGGGCCGCATTGACCGCCGCGAAGAGCAGATCTCCGATTTCATCCGCCATCCTGCGGGAATCTTGTTTTGAGTGGGCCCGTATCAGCTCCGACGCCTCCTCGCGCATCTTCGCCAGAATGTCTTCGAGGTGAGACCAATCGAAACCCACTCTCGAAGCTTTGGCGGTTATTTGGTATGCTCGATGCAAAGCGGGCAGCCGCGAAGGTATTCCGTCAAGCAGCGACCTTTCGGATTCCGGGTGTGAAGTCGAAGAGATGCCTTTTTCTGCGGCCTTGATGTCCTCCCAATGCTTGAGGACATCCTCCGTAGTATTGAGGTCGGCGTCCCCGAAGATGTGCGGGTGCCTGCGCACCATCTTTTCGCAGGAGCGGTCGATGACGTCGGCCAAATCGAATTCCCCTTTTTCTGTGGAGATCTGGGAATGAAAAACCACCTGGAACAAGAGGTCTCCTAATTCTTCTTTCAACTCGGCCGGGTCCCCGGCATCAAGCGCGTCGAGCACTTCATAAGCCTCCTCGATCAACATCGGTTTCAAAGTCTCCCTCGTCTGTTTCTTATCCCAGGGGCATCCCTTTTCACTCCGCAGCCGCTCCACCAGGCTTGCCAGTTTTTCTATATCTGCGCGTTTTCCGTCCATGCCGATATTATCGCCGTATCCCCGGCCCGCGGCAACAAAAGCATATTGCAATTTACGACTAACGATTTACGATTGGATGGGGATTTGGCGTTGTTAATATGGATACGGCTGGTTATGGCAACAGCAAAGGCAAATGACACAGGCTGGAGCAGGCGCAGGGCGTTATTGCCGATAATGCTCGCGGCAGCCGTCTACCTGTTCTCGACCACCGGCCGCGGAGTGATCGACTATGACGAAGGGTACTATGCTGAGGCCGCCAGAGGCATGGTCAAGCGCGGCGATTGGGTTACGCCGTTCGTCAACGAAGTCAGGTTTCTGGAGAAGCCGCCGCTTCTGTACTGGTTGACCGCGGCCAGCTTCAAAATTTTCGGCATCCACGAGTTCGCTCTGAGGTTGCCTACAGCGCTGGCCGTGATCGCTCTTGTTTGGGTCGTCATGCGGACCGCATGGCGTTGCGCAGGCGAACGGGCTGCCCTGATCGCCGGCCTGAGCGCGGCTTTCTCTACGGGGACATACATTTTCACGCGCGAGACCCTGCATGACGTCTGGCTTGTTCTCTTTATTGCGCTGGCCATGTATGCGTTCACCGAGTGGTATTCGGATCCGGCGCGTCCGGCGCGTCATGCCTTGCTCTTTTACGCGGCGGCGGCCGGCGCGGCAATGTGCAAGAGCATGGTGGGAGTCATTTTCCCGCTGGGCATTGTGGTTGTGCTTTTCCTGATTTTCCGCGAGCGGCCGAAATGGAGAACGCTGCACCTGCTGCCTGGATTTTTGTTGTTCCTCGGGTTGACGGTTCCCTGGCACTGGCTTGCGACTGCTCGAAACCAGGGGTTTCTGGAATTCTTTTTTGTCGGTGAACAATTCCTGCGCTTTTTCGGCAGGCGCGAACCGCCCGTTCTTTGGTCCGTGCCGCTGCCGGTGTTCTGGGCGCTCCTTCTTGTCTGGTTCTTTCCCTGGACGGCATTTGTTCCGGCGGCATTAGCCGAGGTCCGGAAATTCGGGGATAAAAAGCAGCAGCTGCTCGTATGGCTCGGGCTGGCCTGGGCAGGTGTGATAATAGGTTTCTTCTCTTTTTCGAACCGTTTGGAACACTATGCCTTTCCCGCGCTTCCCGCCCTGTCGCTGCTTATTGCCGGAACGCTGAGCAGGGAAGGACAAAGCAAATGGATAATCTGGGCATTCCGCGCCCTGGCCATATTCGGCGTGATAGCCGTGACAATCGGCGCCGGTGCGGGTATCTGGTTTGGCGCCGGGCACGGATTCCAGTCCGGCACGGCGGGGCCGAAAGATCGGCTTTCCGAAACCGATTTTAGCATCCTGGCGGAAATGCCTCCGGTGGTTCTGGCGGAGCTCGTTAAGCCGGCGGTGCTTGCGGGCATTGCCATGGCGGCCGGTTTTTGGGTCGCTCTGCGGTTTGAATCGCGGCGGATGCGAATGCGGGCGGTAATGAGCGTGACGGTTGTTATGATGATGATCTGCGGCATGATTCATTGGAGCCTTAACATCTGCGAGGATCTGATTTCTTCCAAGAAGTTCGGGATGGCGATTGCGCGCGAAGCGCGGCCGGGAGACCGGCTCGTAGTGGTGGGTGATTATGAATCGGCCAATTCTCTTAGCTTCTATCAGCCGCTGAAAATTGAGGTCGTCGAGGGCACGGCCTACGCTCTTCTCCCCGGCATGGCGTATCCGGATGCTCCCAAAATCGTCTTGACACGGCATGAATTTCAAGCGCTGTGGCAGTCGGCCGGCCGCGTATTTGCCCTTGTGCCCATAGCCCGCATCAGCGAACTGAAAATTGGCGGCACCGAAATAACCGGCGCGCTGCATCGCGTGCTGATCAAAAATCGCTAACTGCGGCCTCGGCGGCGCGTCCTGTTCTCCGGCGAACCTATCCGACAACTTCCCTCAGGGCTTGAATAACTTGATAAACCTCTGATTCCTGCATCCCCGAAAATACCGGGAGGCAGATGTGCCGCGCGCACAAATCCTCGGAGACGGGGAGGGGGCCCGCGGCGTATCCGTCAAAGACCGGTTGTTTGTGAAGCGGTACCGCATAAACTTCTCCGGCCAGCGAGATTCCGTAGCTATTCCGCAGGACCGCCTTTAGTTCCTTGCGGTCACGCTTCTCACGAAGAACAGCGATGTATTTATAATAATTACAGACACCTTGCCGAGGGGTTTTCAGCGCATAAATATTCCTGAGCTCCGCCAGCCTTTGATCGTAAATGGCCGCCGCCGCCTGCCTGTCGGCGACCATCGTGGGGAGGCGTTCCAGGTGTTTGAGTCCTATGATCGCGTGAGGCTCCGACATCCGCCAGTTATAACCCATGCGCGTGTGGGCGTTCGCGGTGAAACTTGCTTTCCCCTGGTCTCGATAAATGCGGGATTCCTCCGCTATCCGGGCGTCGTTCGTTACGATCATGCCGCCTTCGGCGGATGTCATAACCTTGGTGGGGTAAAAACTGAAGGAACCGGCAATGCCGAAGGCGCCCGCGCTGGTCGAACCGAAGGACGATCCGTGCGCATGAGCAGCGTCCTCGACCAACCATATGCCTTTTTCTCTCGTCAATCCCAAAAGCGCGGGCATCTGCGCGGAAATGATCCCTCCGATATGCACGACCACGATTCCTGCCGTTCTCGGAGTCAATCTTTTGGCTACAGCTTCAGGATCTACCGCAAACGATTGCGGGTCCATATCAACCAGCACTGGAATTCCGCCTGCGTGCACAACGGCGGCAGCCGTCGCAAAGAAAGTATTGGTCGGAACGAGCACGTCCTTTCCTGCGACTCCCAGCGATCTCAGGATAATCTCCAGGGCGCTGGTGCCGCTGTTTACCGCGATCGCATGGCGGACGCCGCAAAGCTTGGCAAACTCTTTCTCGAATTCGGCGCCGTATCTGCCGAGCGTCAATTGGCCGCTTGCCAGAACCTCCTGGATTCGACCCGCAATCCACATTCTGTCTTCCGGCAAAAACTGTATTTTTGCTGCAGGAACCTGAACCATTAATATCCCCTTCTGCTATGTGTCTCCTCCGGCACGGGCAATGAGTATGACTCCGACTATCACCAAAATGATTCCGGCCCAGCGCACGGGAGGGACGCTTTCCCTCAGGATGGTGACCGCCAGGAGCGCGGCAAATCCGTATTCGATAGCGGTCATCGGCAGCGCCACTGTTACTCCGGTCCAGGAAAGGGCGGCGAGGAAGAGAAAATAGAAAATCGCGTTGAGAATAGTTCCCCCGATGACGTAGGGATTGCATAAGGCATGCCAGAAGTATGTTACCACCTGCCACGGGGCGTAATTCTCCAGGCTACCCATCTGCATCATACCGCGCCGGACGAGTATTTGGCCGAAGGCCGCGGATGCGGCGGCAATGGTCATAGCAATGATGATTCGCAGCATGCTTCCTCCCAATCCTAGCGAATGTCGCGGAACGTAATTCTGCTTACACCGGCGGCTTGCAGCGCCGCGGCCAATGAGGTGCTGGTCAGTGCCCTGAATTCCTCCTCGTGCCGATAATGCGGCATGGTGCGGCCGATTTCGAGGCACCTTCGAGTTGCCGGGTGAAAACAGAGCTCGGTAACTCCCCCGGGGAGATTTTCGAGGATCTTAAGCACCAAGTCCAAGGTCATGGAGCCGCTGTCCGTCAGGCCAAAAATGTAATCGTTATGATTCACGCCGGCACTTCGAAGGAGCTGTTTCATGAGCCCTATCCATGGGTAGAGGAACATCCAGGAGGCAAATCGCGAAGCAAACGATTTGCGCGCCGCTCTCCATGACCGCACAGGCGGCTCGTTGGGCAGCCGGACAGCCTTCAGGCCGTATTCCCGCCCGAGCTTCAATACCAGGCGCAGTACGGTCGGATGCAGATGCATATGGTTATGAGCGTTCACATGATCCAACTCGAGGCCGGTCTTGCGGAAAGCTTCAAACTGAGCGCGTATTTCGGCCTCAAGCTGCTTTCTTATGTTGGGCCGGAGGAAGAATTTAAAGCCGGCTCTTGCGAGATGGGTCGAAAACCTTCCTTCGCGATCGGCCAGATCCGGAATCTCGCCAGCAGGGAGCACGGGCTGCCCTTCAACCAGAACTAAGTGGAGCCCGACCTTCAGCGAAGGATGCTGTTTGGCGCGTTGGACTGCGTCCTTGGCAAAACTTGCCCCGACCATCAGGCTGGCAGCTGTAAGGATGCCCCTGAGATGCGCTTCCACGATGGCTTCGTTGACCGCTTGGGCAAGGCCGAAATCATCGCCAGTTATTATTATTCTTTTCACGCCGGCTTTTCGCGCCGCGGAACGAACGGATTCAGGGTATTCCGTTTGTCGCGCGCAATTCCTCATTCGGGATTGCTTTCTCAGCCACCAGCCGTCCATCCCGGGTGAGGACAAAGCTGGTTCCACGCCATATGGTCGTCCGCTTAAAAAAGGCCAGCAGCCATGTTGCCAGGGCGGCGATATCGCGCAACGGCAGCAGCCACAGGCTGCGCAAGCCTTCGCGGTCCCCCAGCGCCCAACCGAGGATCGCTGAAGCGGAGGCAAGGCGCAAAAAACAGGCGGCGGTAAAAGTCCAGAATCCCAAAGCGTCGCCCAGCCGCGCGGCCGCATAAAGGAGGGCAAAAGGCACGGAACGAATGATTGCCGTTGCCAAAAAAGCGAGGGGGCGGGCGGCGCGCGTGTTCTGATCCCAATAGACTTGATGATCCCACCATTGCGACGGGCTTTTTAGATCCACTATCGTATCGACGAAATAAGGGACAATTGCGATCTTCTTGCGCAGCATCCAGATGCGTTTTCCCATTTCGTAGTCTTCGACGAGGTAGTCGGACAGTGCCTCCAGCCCGCCGATGCGCTCCAGGGTTGAGCGGTACAAGGCGGCGGACGCGCCCAAGCAAAATCTCGAGGCGCGGCTGACATGGGCAAAAATCACGTTGGGCATGAAATCGGCGTTGATGGTCAGCATCTCCATCTTTTCAAACCATGTTCCCGCTCCCGTAGCCTTGTACAGTGTGCAAGCGCAACCCACCTGGGGATCAGACAGGGGCGCGACAATGGTCTTTAGATAATCGGGCTTCAGATAGACATCACTGTCGCTGATGACCAGGAGATCGTATCGCGCGTGCCGCAATCCTCCGATCATGTTGTTGATTTTGCCGTTTGTGCCCGCCCGGCAATTCTCGATGGCGACCGCCACCAGCCCGGATCCAAATTCATTCTGGATTTCCTTGAGCAATGGGATCGCGGCGTCGTCCGGGTCCTGAACCGAGAACACAACCTGGTATTCGGGGTAGTCCTGAAGACAGGCGCTTCGCAAGTTTTCGCGCTGGCCTTTTTCCAGCCCGTATACAGGTTTCAAAATGGTTGCCGGGGGCCAGGATTCGAATGCGTACGCTGATCGGCCGGGAGAGCGCATCCGCAGCCGAATGGCCGCGGCAGCGCACAAGACCGCGTAAACAGATCCGCATACGACCGGAATCAAAAGGATCCATTCCAGTGCATGTCTTGCCTGCAGTGCCATCTGTTGAATCGACATCCTTCTCACAGCCTCCCGAAACGCGCGCTTCGCTGATTATGGACATCCCGCGCAAAATGAAAAGAACCGCTTCGTCCGCGCGGGCGCATGTTTGCAGAGATCCGAAGCTCTGGATTTTGCCGCGGCCACAATAAAGCCCAGCTCCGAAAATATGCCGCGTAGATCCGCGCTCGGTGCGGGCAGATCAGCCGTGTAATGCCGGGATTCCAGGCGCTTTGGCTGCGCAAGCGATCAAAGCCCGCAATGCTCATCAAATTCCGCAAAATGATATATTGAGGGCATTGATCGCCAAAAGCAAACGTGTTTTGAAGCCCGGAGCGCGACCCGGAATTCCGAAAAATTCCTTTAAGGCCGTAGTGTTTAACCCGCGTTTCTCACAAGATTTCTACTGCGGCGGCACATCCGGTCAGGTCTGGAGACCCACCCGCACATGTCGCGCGCCTTGGATCCACGCCCGTCTGCGCCGCCTCGCTACGAAACCGTGTAACAACTGCGGGTTAACGATCGGGCGGTCCGGGGAGCGCGTTGTTAGTAGAACAGGGGTGAGACCATTATGATGGTAAAGGCACATATTATGGGCATTATCACAGTCGTCGCAAATACATGCGTAAGTGTTTAGCCGTTTTGCCCGGCTGAGGGTGACTCCGGTATTGGAAGGGGA
>JBBISO010000099.1:0-3645 GCA_037441325.1 Acidobacteriota bacterium
GTTGTTTTTTAATCGTCGCTCCTGCTTTTTTGTAAAAATTTGCTTTGTAAAAAGGAGCATATCAAACAACAAGCCGCTCTTTTGCGATATCTCAGCTCATAGTATCTATCCCCCATTCGTGAGAATATGAAAAACCATAGGGGGTTGCTTACGCGAGATTTTCATCTGCTGGCCAAGCCGAGCGGGCTGATCTGCAACCTGAGATGCAAATACTGCTTTTATCTGGAAAAGGAAAACCTTTACGCACGCAAACCCGGAATTGCAGAATGGGCGCTGCCGGGCAGCATCCTTGAGGAATATCTCCGCCAGTACATCGAATCCCAATCGTCTCCGACCGTCAGCTTCGCGTGGCAGGGAGGCGAACCGACGCTGCTCGGGATCGAATACTTCCGCAAAGTTGTCGCCTTGCAGCAAAAACACGCCAACGGCAAACAGATCGAAAACGCGCTGCAGACCAACGGCATTCTTATTGATGACGCCTGGTGCGACTTCCTCGCCGAAAACCGCTTCCTGGTAGGATTGTCCGTCGACGGCCCCCGAAACCTTCATGACCGTTACCGCGTGGACAAGGCCGGAGCGCCGAGTTTCGACAAGGTCCTGCGCGCCGCCGCCGGCTTCAAAAAGCACGGCGTTGAGTTCAATACGCTGACCGTCGTGCATCGGCATAATTCCCGACATCCGCTCGAGGTTTACCGCTTCCTCAAGGATGTCGGGAGCGGGTTCATGCAGTTTATCCCGATCGTGGAACGCATTGCCGACCACCCCACGCACGGCGGCCTGATGCTGGTCCCGCCGGATTCAAAGGCTCCCGCCCGGGTATCCGATTGGTCCGTCGATCCGGTGCAGTACGGCAAGTTCCTTTGCGCCGTCTTCGACGAATGGGTGCGGAAAGATGTCGGGCGGATTTTCGTCCAGCTTTTCGATGTCGCCCTCGCGGCCTGGGCCGGATTGGAGCCCAACCTCTGCGTCTTCCAGCGCACCTGTGGTTCTGCGGCCGTGATCGAGCACAACGGGGACATTTATTCCTGCGACCATTATGTGTACCCTGAAAACAAGCTGGGCAATATCCTGGAACTTCCCATACTGTCGATGCTGCATTCGCCACAACAGATCCGTTTCGGACAAGATAAGCTGGACCGATTGCCGAAGGTTTGCCTGGAATGCGAATTTCTATTCGCCTGCAACGGGGAATGCCCGAAACACCGCTTCGTGAAGACACCGGATGAGGAAATGAACCTTAATTACCTTTGTCCCGGCTACAAGCTTTTCTTTCGCCATATCGGCCCGTATATGAGGTTCATGGCCGGCGAACTGCGTGCGGAAAGGCCGCCGGCGAACATCATGGAGTGGCTCCGCAACCGCGGCCGACGCGAGGCCGGGCAAAAGCAACCGGGAAGAAACGACCCCTGCACCTGCGGCAGCGGATTGAAGTTCAAACGGTGCTGCGGCAGAGGCAATTAGAGACTTTTCGGCAAGGTTTTGGCGGGAAGACACGAGGGGCCGAAGGATCCCGGTATTTTGATTTTTATTACGCGCCGGATTTCGCGCCTGAGTTTGCATTTGGAGTTCTTTTGGCGTATAAGATTCAAAGCAAGGCGCAGCAATTCAAAGCAACGAATTTATCACAGGCAAGGAGCAGTTTATGGACCGGCGGAAATTTATTAAAACCACCGCTCTAAGCGCCGCCGCAGCCGCGACTTCCAAGTATTCCAAAGCTGCTGCGACCGGAAGACCGAACGTCATTGTTATTATTACGGATGACCAGGGATACGGAGATTTTTCATGCCACGGCAATCCGGTCCTGAAAACGCCGTTTATGGACCGGCTTGCGGCTGAAAGCGTGCGGTTCACGGATTTTCACGTTACCCCCGTATGCACTCCGACGCGAGGTCAATTGATGACCGGCCTCGACGCCCTGCGGAATCTGGCCTGCTGCGTAACCTCGGGGCGCAGCATCCTGCGCCGGGATCTGCCGACCATGCCGGAGTTTTTCCGCAAGGGCGGATATGCAACCGGCCTTTTCGGCAAGTGGCATCTGGGCCACGCATATCCCGACCGCCCGATGGACAAGGGCTTCGACAAATGCGTGTGGTTCAAAGGCTGGGGCCTGCAATCGGAGATTGAATTCGACAACGACTATGTCAATCCCCGCTATCTTGACGGTACGGAGCAAAAAAATGCCGCGGCCTATTGCACGGACCTCTGGTTCCAGCAGGCAACAACCTGGATGTCGCAACAGGCAAAAATGAAAAAACCGTTTTTTGCATATCTGGCCACAAACGTACCGCACATGCCGCTCTGGCCGCCCGAAAAGTATGCGGGCATGTACCGGGGAAAGGTCAGCGAAGACGCGGCCGCTTTCTTCGCTATGATCGCCAATCTCGACGACAATCTCGGCCGCCTCGATGAGTGGTTGAAAAAGAGCGGATTGTTCGAGGACACGATCGTTATATATGCGACCGATAACGGCGGCACGGTGGGCAGGCAAGTCTTTAATGCCGGACTGCGAGACTTCAAGTCATCCAATTATGAGGGCGGGCACCGCGCAGCCTGCTTTATCCGCTGGCCCGGAGGCGGATTCGAAGCCGGCCTCGATGTATCAACGCCAACGCAGGTCCAGGATATCCTCCCCACCCTGATCGAACTCTGTAATCTGCCGGCTGAAGGCGCGGTTTTCGACGGCGTGAGCCTCATCCCCCTCATGAAGAAACACGCGGTCAAGGACCGCATGTTTGTCGTCCAATACGGCCAACGCAGGCGTCCCGTGAAATATGACGCTGCCGTTATCTGGAACCAGTGGCGGCTGCAAAAGGGAACCGAATTGTACGACATCGTGAAAGACCGCGGCCAAGAAAACGACGTCGCGCAATTTCCGGCGATTGCCGCCCGCATGAAAGCTTTCTACGAAGACTGGTGGAAAAAAATCGAGCCGGCTCTGCATGATCCTATTCCGATGTTGATCGGCACGAATGTCGAGAACCCGGTCTTATTGACCAGCATCGATTGGTGGGAAGTGGATGCCGATAATATAAACTTTGTTTCCCAAGCCGTCGGCGGGCCGCGTGGAGGCGTCTGGACCGTCCAGGCCGAATCCGGGGGCGAATACCGCGTCGAACTGCGCCGCTGGCCGTTTCACACCAACAAGCCTATCGGTTCGGAGGGTCCCCGGTCCACGATCATGGGCAGGCCGCTGACCCATAAATACCGGCTTATCCCGGCGCATGAAGCGGTTCTTGAAACCAACGGCAAGGAGCAGCGTGTTTCGATTACCCCGGAAAGCCTCAACGCCGTGTTCCAGATCGCTTTGCCCAAGGGGAGAAGCAAGCTGCAGGGATGGTTCCGGGATGCGGAGGGCAAGGACCTTTGCGGCGCCTTTTACGCCCTGGTGACAAAACTGCCGGCGTAAATTGAGCTTAGCTCGCTCCGCTCACAAACTACACGGGGCAAGGAGCAAAGAAGTAAAGGAGCAAAGGGAATAAATGCCAGGAAGCCAATCGAGGATAAGGAAAACGACGCTGCCTGTGCCCTTTGCTCCTTGATCCCTTGACTCCCCTATGACAGCCTAATAAGGCGCGGCGGGAAACAATGCGCCTTTAATTAGTTTCTGTCGCGAAATTCATTTGTCGGGTGCAGATAGATGATTGG
>JBBISO010000099.1:3655-8692 GCA_037441325.1 Acidobacteriota bacterium
ATCCGCAGGGTGTTTTGGACTGCGGCAGCTTGTTGCCGCCTTCAAGCGCTTGATAATCTGCACATTGCAAAAGGCGCAAGCAAGCTTGCGCACTCCAAAGGCTCCGCCTAATAGATAGCATGGTTAGGATTTAAGATGAATTTCGCGACAGAAACTAATTAGTTATGTAATTTCCGAGACGTTGCGGTAGGTTGCAGATTGACGGAGGCATGAGGCATGTCCATCGCGGTCGTGGGAATGCTGGATGAGAGGGAAGAGGCTCTCGGAGTCATCAAGGAACAAATCGAGCGAAGGGGCCACAGGGCTTTGTTGATCGATATCAGTGTTGGAACGGGAGCGATTGTCCCTTCGCTCAAAGCGGACGTGAGTTGCGGCGAGCTCCTGGAAACGGCCGAAAGAGCGGCAGAGGCACCCGCAGAAAAGAAAAATACCATAACCTCCCTGATGGCCGAAGGCCTTAAGATCAAGATTCTTGACCTCCATCGGACGGGAGAGCTTCAGGGAATGATCGCCATTACGGGCATGACCGGCGCGCTCATATCGCTGGCCGCCATGAAGGCGTTGCCCTTCGGCGTTCCCAAGCTTCTTGTGTCCGGCGCAACGGCCCAGCCCGCTCATGGAAGCAAGTTCGCCGATTATTTCGCGGTTCGCGATATTACCGTGATGAACACCGTGGTGGACACCGTAGGCATGAACGCCCTGGTCAGAACTCTCGCGGTCAACGGAGCCAACGCGATCTCCGGAATGGTTGAGGGGGCACGGGCTTCCCTGCGCGAAGGAAAACCATCCATCGCGATCACCGAGTTCGGCTTCTGTGAAAAGGGCGCTCACTACATCCGGAAGATTCTGGAAAAGGACTGCGATCTGGTCTCGTTTCACGCGACGGGCCTCGGCGATAAGGCCGTCATGGATCTTTTGCCCCAAGGAATATTCAAGGCCTTTGTGGACCTGGTCCCGGGTGCTTTCAGCGAGCACCTTCTGGGAGGGAACAGGGGCTTTGTAGGGCCGCATAGGCTGGACGCGGCTTCAGAACTGCCGATTCCATACATCTTCTGTCCGGGAGGATTTGACATCATCAGCTGCGGGCCGATGGAAAGGAAAGACAGAAATGATCCCCTGTGGACTGCCCGCAGGCTCGCGGAAAGGAAACTCTACGTGCAGGACCCTCCCCGGGTCCAGGCCAGGATGAATCCGGAAGAAACCGAATACGTCGCAGGCGCGGCGGCGGAAAAATTGAACCGGTATCACGGGAAAGACAGAGTCAAAGTGGTCGTCCCGCTGAAAGGCTTTTCCTCCATCAGCGTCGAAGGAGCACCGCTCCATGACCTCGAAGCCGACAAAGCGTTCGCAACGGTCATAAAAAAACGCCTTGACCCGGCGATAGAGGTCATTGAAGTGGATTCGGACATAAACAGTCCCTTGTTTGCAGCGGCCGTGGCGGACGCGCTTTCAAGGGCAATGAAAGCCGAAACCATCCATAATGGAGGCCGGTTGAAACATGACTAAGATCGATTTCGTGGATCAAACCATCCGGGACGCGCAGCAGAGCCTTTGGGGTTTGATGATGCGGACCGATCATATAGTCCCGATCGCGGAAACGATTGACAAAGTGGGATTCCGGGCCGTGGCCACCGTCGGTTCCCAGGCGTTTACCTTGCAGGTGCGCAAGCATCGTGAAGATCCCTGGGAAAGGATCCGGATTCTTTCTCGGCTTATGCCCCGGACTTGCCTGCGCGGCTCTTACCAGACGGCGAGCCTTTCCGCCTTCGATCTCAGCACGCCGCGAAACATCATCAGCCTCTGGATCAAGCGTTCGGTCGCCAACGGGATCAGGAGCTTCTGGATTTGCGATTACCAGGAGAATATGGAGAGATTCCGCTACTACGCGAAAATCGCCAAAGCCGAGGGAGCTGAAATCGTCACCGCTTTGATGTACACCTACAGCCCCGTGCATACTGATGAGCATTGGGCCCAAAAGGCCCGCATGATCGCCGATTCGAAGGATTGCATCGACCGCATCATGATCGAAGACGCGTCCGGCGTCCTGACTCCGGAACGCACCCGAAAGCTCATCTCGACGGTTCAGCGGAACTGCGGCGGCATACCGCTCGAGTTCCATTGCCACTGCAATTCAGGGCTTGCCCCTCTTTGCTACCTGGAAGCCATCGAATCGGGCGTGACCACCTTGCACACGGCGGCCGCTCCGCTGGCCAACGGCACGTCCTTGCCGGCAACACAGACCATCCTAAAAAACGCCCGGCGCCTGGGCTATGAATCAGGCCTGGACGAGGAGGCCCTCGCTGCCGTATCGGAGCATTTCAAGCGCATCACGGAAAAGGAGGGGCTGCCCATCGGCGCGCCGGTGGAATACGACCTCTTTCACTTCGAGCATCAGGTGCCCGGAGGAATGATGACCAACCTGACGCGGCAGCTCCGTGAGGTTGGAATGGAGCACCGCCTGAATGAGATTCTCCCGGAGGTCGTAAAGATCCGCAAGGAATTCGGTTATCCGGTAATGGCGACTCCCTATTCGCAGATTGTCGGCACGCAAGCCGTGGAGAACGTCGTGGCGGGCGAGCGCTACCAAAAGATCACGGATGAAACCATCAAGTATGACTTGGAATATTACGGCCAACCTGCGGTCCCAATCGACCGGGACCTCATGGACAGGATCATGAGCCTGCCGAGGACAAAGGAATTTCTGAATTGGCAGCCGGAGGGATTCCTGAAATCCGTGGAGGAGCTCCGCCGGGAAATCGGGCCGGAGCTTTCCGATGACGACCTTCTGCTCAGGATCCTGATTCCCGGAAAACCGCTTCAATTGGGCGAGCCCAAAAAACCGGTCCTCGCCCCCGCAAAGCCGGCCGCGGAACCGCCTCCGCCGCCTGCGGGCCCACTCGAGGGATATAAGAGCTTCCCGAAGAAATTCAATGTGGAGGTGGACGGAGAAACATTCAGCGTCTCGATCTCGCCCGTCTGGGATGAAGCCGGCCAATCCGCCGCCGAGGATTTGCCGAAGAAAACGAAAGAATCGCCCGACGGAGCTGTGCTCGCGGACATGGCGGGACTGATACTCTCGATCGAAGTGAAAGTGGGAGACCATGTAAAAAGGGGCGATCTGGTCGCGATGATCGAGGCGATGAAGATGAGGAGACATATCCATTCGCCGAGGGAGGGAATCGTAAAGGAGATCCGGGCGAAAGAAGGCCAGATCGTCGATACTCAAGACATTTTGATGGTGGTCGCGTGACATGATCGCAAAGATCCTCGTAGCCAACCGCGGCGAAATAGCCATACGCATCATGAGGGCGTGCCGCGAAATGGGAATCGTTTCCGTAGCCGTCTATTCCGAAGCGGATAAAGACGCGCTCTTCGCAAAGTATGCCGACGAGGCCTATCTCATCGGCCCGGCTCCGGCATCCCAGAGCTATCTGGATATCCAAAAAGTGATCCGGAAGGCCAAGGAAAGCGGCGCCGGCGCTATCCATCCGGGATATGGATTTTTGGCGGAGAATCCGGAATTTGCTTCGGCCTGCGAAAAGGAGGGGATCAAGTTTATCGGGCCATCCAGCCGGGTGCTCAAACTCACGGGCGACAAACTGGCGGCCAGGCGCGAAATGATGAAGGCGCAGATCCCCGTCGTGCCCGGCACAGAGGAGGGAATTGAGGACATCGAGCATGGCCGGCACCTGGCCCAAGAAATAGGCTATCCTGTAATCATCAAGCCCTCCGGAGGCGGCGGCGGGATCGGGATGACCATTGTCGCGAATGAAGACGAACTGGTGAAAGCGCTGGAGTCCGTGCGCGCGATCGCCTTGACCACATTCGGCCTCAGCGACATTTACCTCGAAAAATATCTGTTCAACCCCCGCCACATAGAATTTCAAATCCTGGGAGATTCCAAAGGAAATGTGGTTCATCTTGGGGAACGGGAATGCTCCATCCAGCGAAGGCATCAAAAACTGATTGAAGAATCCCCTTCCCCGGCACTCACTCCAGAAATGCGCGAGACGATGGGACAAACGGCCGCAAACGCGGCCCGATGGGTGGGATATGAAGGCGCCGGCACGGTGGAGTTTCTGTTTTCAAATGGAAGTTTCTATTTCCTGGAGGTGAACGCGAGGATCCAGGTGGAGCACCCGGTGACCGAGATGGTAACCGGGATTGATATCGTGAAAGAACAGATACGAATCGCAGCGGGCCTTCCCCTCAGTTTCCGGCAGGAGGACGTCAGGATCCGCGGCAGCGCCATCGAATGCCGCATCAACGCCGAAGATCCGTTGAATGGCTTCGCTCCCACCCCCGGCAAAATCCGGGCTTACCATTCTCCGGGCGGCGCAGGGATCCGTGTGGAAAGCGGCGTTTACAGTTCCTGCACCATTCCGCCTTTCTATGATCCGATGATATCCAAGCTGATCGCCTGGGGCCGAAACCGGGACGAGGCGATCGGAAACATGCGCAGGGCGCTCTACGAATACATCATCGCCGGCGTAAAGAGCAACATCCCGTTCCACCAGGCGGTGATGGAAAATCCCCGTTTCATAAAAGGGGAAATTGGGACTCACTTCATTGAGCAGGAAACTGCGCTCATGGATGACATTAAGCGGATTGAGGAAGACGGGAAGCGGTTGCAGGAGAAGTTGCCCCGGCATTCGGACGACAAGAAAAGAATCGCGGCGATTGCCGTAACCGCAGCCATGGGCGGGATTCAGCGAAGCTGAGGAACCGGGCCGCATAGCAATGGGGGATAAATATGGATGGCAAGCCGAAAGTGATGATGATTGTTACGATGGACACCAAGGAGACGGAGGCGCAGTTTATCAGGAAGTGTCTCGAAAATAACGGCCTTGAGGTTTACCACCTGGATGCCAGCATCCGCCGCTCTATCGACTGCGGGGCAGCTGTTACTCCCGACCAGATCGCGGCGGCGGCGGGAAAAACCATGGCGGAAGTCCGCGCCCTCAAACACGAGGCCAAGTGCCTGGCCGTCATGATTGAAGGGGCCACCAAATGCGCGCGCGAACTGGACCAACGGGT
>JBBISO010000099.1:8702-9748 GCA_037441325.1 Acidobacteriota bacterium
CGGACTTAGTGGAATCATCGGCGCGGGCGGCTCCCTGGGAACATCCCTGGGCACCGCAGTCATGCAGACATTCCCGTTCGGCCTGCCAAAGGTGATGATCTCAACCATGGCCTCCGGCATGACACGGCCGTTTGTCGGGACGAGGGATATTATCATGGTCCCCTCGGTTTGCGACATCGCGGGCCTGAATACCGTTACCCGGTGCGTGTTTCAAAACGCCTCGCACGCCCTGGCCGGCATGGCCCGGGCGTATAGGCCTCCGAAGGCATCGGGCAAGCCTATAATGGCAATTTCGACGCTCAGCACCACGGAAAAATGCTGCAATGCTGTCCGCAATGCTCTTGAGCAGAGGGGATTCGAGGTGATGGTCTTTCATACCCAAGGGACCGGCGGCGTCGCCATGGATGAGACGATCCGCGAGCAGGAAGTCTCCATCGTCGTCAATCTGTCGCTAATCGAAGTCGGCGATTTTCTGGTTCAGGGTCTATTCAGCGGTGGGCCGGACAGATGCAAGGCATCCCTTGAAAAAGGCATCCCGACGATTTTCGCCCCGGGCAACATCGATTTCATGGTTGCCGGGCCGATTGAGGATGCCAAAGCCCGCTTCCCCGGCAGGCGCTATCACATCCACAATCCCGTGCTGACGGCGGTGCGGGCGGAAGCGCAGGAGTTCAAGCGGGTGGCGGAGCATTTGGCCGGGCTTGTCAAGGAAGCAAGAGGCCCGGTCGCTTTCTTTGTCCCCTTGCACGGCTTCTCGGAACATGACAGCGAACAAGGCCACCTGCACGATTTATCATTGCCCCCGGTATTCGCGGAGTATCTAAAGCAGGCCATGCCGGAGCGAGTGCCAATTACGGTTCTCCCCTGCCATATCAATGACAAGTTATTCGCCGACAAAATCATCGACCAGGTGCTCGCATTCCAGAAACATCCCGCATAAAACTGCATCGCAGAAATACCGGGAACGCAGAGTCCGGCGGAGAATGACTACCCCGCATTTCTCACAAGGTTTCGTAGCGAGGCGGCGCAGACGGGCGTGGATACAA
>JBBISO010000100.1:0-348 GCA_037441325.1 Acidobacteriota bacterium
TGGTAAAAGCCCATGCGTGTGTGCCTCGGATATTGCGTATTTGAGTGCATTTGGGCGTCTTATCAACCGCGGGATTTCTCATCCCGACGGTGTGCCAATGATAGGCCGTGATGGTTCCATCCTTTTTGGCTCCCACTTTGCAGCTATAGGTGCCGGATTCGTCGCCGTTGCAATAAAACTGGCTTTCGTCGTAAAGCAGTTTAACCGGCCTGCCGGCAACCCGCCTAGCCAGTATGACGGCCAAGCGGACAAATGCGGCTGAATAGGCCAGCCAGGTGATGCCGCCGAACCAGGAGCCCTGATAAGGATAGGTGAGCGTTATTTTGGACCAGTGCGTGAAAGGAGGCT
>JBBISO010000100.1:358-9717 GCA_037441325.1 Acidobacteriota bacterium
ATCTCTGCGGGTCGGCCGGTGGCCGAGATTGCTCGGCATCGTCAAAGGGTCATCCATATCGAAACCGTCGAATTGGACTGATGGAACCGTCTCAAAGCTCAGATAGGTCGGCTGGTTGTATTGGTGGTGCACCCAGAGATCCAGGAAATCCCCTCTCCACTGGGCCACGCAGACCATGGCTTCGACGCCTGCCGGTGAGTTGGTCCCTCTCCTTATCTTGTATTCGATTATTTTATCCGCTTCTGCGAAGCCCTTCTCCACGTCCCCAATGTCCACCCGCTCCGTCATGATGGTGTTGGGCTCCCTGGCGGTAGGCCGCATGCGCTCCACTTCGCTCATAATCTTGGGCGCGTCGGGTTTCAGCGATTCTTCCATGTCTAACACGAACGGGCGCTCCTCCCATTCTATACGGATGAGTTTCAGCGCCCGGTCGCAGATCTCCTCGGAGTCGGCCACGACGACGAGGCCCATAGGATGTTGATAAAAGTCGCTGATGCCGGGAAGAGTAAGAATGTTGTAGTGGGCATCGGTTCCGGTGAGGTTTTCCGTCAGCATTTCGGGGTCGTCATACTTGACGATATCCCTGACGCCCTCAAGCGCCTCGGCCCGGCTTGTATCCATGCTCACGATCCTGGCATGAGCGTAAGGCGATGTAAGCACCTTCGCATACAGCATCCCGGGAAGGTAGATATCTCTGGTAAAAACCGCTTGGCCGCTTACTCTTTCATATCCGTCCTGACGGGTCATGCTGCGTTTCAGGCTCGGGCTGTTTTCGGGAACCGGCCAAGTCCAGGGTTGGTATTTTTCCGTCAATTACAAATCTCCTCAATGATTTCCGGTTCCGGCATTCTCATGGATCCGGAGAAGCGAAGTTTCCACGTTTATTGCCGGCCCAAAGCATTGAACCATGATTCAAAGTTGTGCCTATCATAGCCCAGTTGGTTCTGCATTTGAAGTGCCGGCGTGATACACTTAACCGGCCGCATGGGAAAAAAGTGATGAGGATCTTGATCGTAGGGTTGAGCGTGCGCGCCATGGCGGAATCAGCCGTTCACAGCGGCTATAACATAATCGCTCTGGATGCTTTCGGGGATCAGGATCTGAGAGCGGCGGCTGAAACCCGTTCTCTGCTGCATGATTACCATTCTCCTTACAGCCCAGCGGCGCTCTACAAAGCCAGCCGGCAGCTTTCCTTCGACTCCGTCGCATATACCGCCAATCTGGAAAACCATCCCCTAACCCTAAGCCGGATTGCCGGCGGCCGCCGGATAATCGGCAACTCGCCGAAGGTCGTCCGATCAGTGCGCCGATGGAGCGCGCTGTTTTCTGACCTCCGTAAATCCGGCTTCGCGGTGCCCGAAACGATTTTTCCAAAAGAGAGCCGGAGAATCGGCAGCGGCCGCCGATGGCTGGTCAAACCCTTACTGAGCGGCGGGGGTTACGGAATTGCTTTTTTGCCAAGCGAAATATTGCCCAAGAATCAATTCATGCTCCAGGAGTATGTTCCCGGCAAACCATGCTCGGCTTCTTTCGTGGCTAACGGCCGGGAGTGTGTGCTCCTTGGCGTCACCGAGCAGCTGATCGGCATGCGTCAATTCGGATCGCACGGCTTTCGCTACTGCGGCAACATTCTGCCTTTCCCCGAAGCACTCGATCCTGACAAGTGTAATATTGTTCTGGCGCAATTGAACCGCTTGGCCGCCAACGTGACACGGCAATATGGATTAACCGGCGTGAATGGAATAGACTTCATCCTTTGCGATCATCAGGTATGGCCGATTGAAATCAATCCGCGGTACTCGGCCTCGATGGAATTAATGGAAAAGGCCTATGGCCTGCCCGTGTTCCACCTGCATGTACAGTCTGCGCTGGAGGGCAGCCTTCCGGATTTTAAGCTGGAAGCCGTGGTAAAGAGCGGCACATTCTTCGGCAAAGCCATCCTATTTGCTGAGAAGGAAGCTGTCGCGCCGGATACACAGGACTGGGCTGCCTGCGGCATCCGGGATATCCCGGCATCAGGAGAAAGATTGCCCCATGGCGGTCCCGTTTGCACCGTCCTGGCTAATCGGCCGACTTATGAGGAAACACTTAACGAGCTGGTTCGCCGGGCCCGTATTATTAAGGAACAGATTTATGGCTAAGCTGGCGGTAAACTTGATTACCGGACGTTCGACAAAGCAAGGCATCGGTATCTCGACGGGGAAAGCGGGTTCCGAATACCGCGAAGCAACCGGTACGATTGAGCTTAGCTTGCAGGACATGGTACGCGCAGGGTTCAGCGACGGAGATCGGGTCACGCTAAAAAGCGAATTCGGCTCGACTGAGGCTAAATGCGTTCCGGCCGACATCCCGGAAGGGCTGGCATTCATGGCTTTCGGAGCCTCATGCAACCAACTGATCGGGAGCGAGACTCATGCTTCCGGCATGCCCGATTCGAAACACATACAAGTAGAAATCCATCTCGCCGCAGAGGAGCCGAAAACGCAGGGGAATCCGGAGTAGTTGCATAAATGCCACGTCCGTTGCCTCTGCACCCTCCGCGGTGAATGGCGGGAATCAAAGTATGCAGGCGGATCATGTGGTTTGCGCATTTTGCGGCTGCGACTGTGATGACATTAGCGTCACTGTCGAAGGCGGCCGAATCACGCAAGCCAAAAATGCGTGCGTTCTGGGCAGGGCCTGGTTTATAAGTCACGGGAAGCCTCCGACCTTGCCGGTGGCAAGAATCAATGGACAACCTGTAACCCTGGAACAAGGTGTGGAGGCGGCTGCTCGATATCTGGCGGATGCCCGCTATCCCTTTATTTATGGATTGAGCAGCACCACCTGCGAAGCGCAGCGGCTGTCGGTGGCCCTGGCCGAATTGCTGGGAGGATGCATTGATTGCTGCACGTCCGTATGCCATGGCCCATCGGGAATTGCGGTGCAGGCTGTGGGCGAGCCCACCTGCACCCTGGGCGAAGTAAAGAACCGCGCCGACCTGGTTATTTACTGGGGGTCCAATCCCGCGGAATCGCATCCGCGCCACATCTCGCGCTATGCGGTGACGCCCAAAGGAATGTTTGTCCCGGAAGGCCGCAAAGGGCGGACGGTAGTGCTGGTTGACGTGCGGCGAACGCCCAGCGCCCGCGCCGCGGATGTTTTCCTGCAGATCTGGCCGGGCAAGGATTTTGAAGCCCTTTGGGCGCTCCAAGCTTTGGTCAACGGCCAAAAACCGGACCCGGCGGGAGTAGAAGGTATCGGACTAACCCTGGACCAGTTGACACGATTGGCCGAGCGCATGATGCGCTGCAAATTCGGAATCCTGTTTATAGGCCAAGGCTTGACCCAGACGCGCGGCAAACATTTCAATACGGCCGCCGCGTTTTTGCTCGTGCGGGCGCTTCACCGCCACACCAAGTTCGCCTTGATGCCCATGCGCGGCCACGGCAACGTCGCCGGCGTTGATAATGTGCTCGGCTGGCAGACCGGTTACCCATTTGCAGTCAATTTCAGCCTGGGCTATCCTCGTTTCAATCCGGGCGAATACACGGCGGCCGACGCCTTCGGCCGGAACGAGGCCGACGCGGCATTGATTGTCGCCTCGGATCCCGTAGCCAGCCTTCCCGGCCAAGCCGCGCGCCGATTGGCGGAGATCCCTACGATAGCCCTGGACACCCATGAGAGTGAGACTACCCGGATCGCCCGGGTTGCCTTCACCACGTGTACCGCCGGGATCCATGTCGAGGGTACGGTCTACCGGATGGATAATATTCCCATTCGCCTGCGCAAGGTGCTGCCTTCGCAATATCCAGCGGATGAAGAAGTGCTCCGCCGCTTGCTGGTCCGCGTGAAGGAGTTGAAAGCATGCTGAGAATCATCAATGGCGAAGTTTACGATCCGGCCAACAACATCAACGGCGAAGTGCGCCCTATCTTCGTCAAGGACGGAAAAATTGCGGCCTCGGACGGCGGCGGAAGGACGATCGATGCAACCGGAATGGTCGTCATGCCCGGGGGTGTCGATATGCATTCCCACATCGCCGGGCCGAAGGTGAATATGGCCCGCAAAATGCGCCCCGAGGATCATCGGCTGGATCCCATCCGGCGCACTTCCCTGACGCGGTCGGGCGTCGGCAAGACCGTCCCTTCAACCTTTGCCACAGGATACCGCTACGCGGCGATGGGGTACACGACCGCCTTCGACGCGGCAGTGCCGCCCATGGCAGCCCGCCACGCTCATGAGGAGTTCATGGACACCCCGGTGATCGACAAAGGCTTTTTTGTGCTGATGGGGAACAACGAGTTTATCATGCGGCAGATTGCAGCCAGGGAACGCGAAACGCTGCGCCACTATGTTGCCTGGCTGTTGCAGGCAACCAAGGGCTACGCCGTGAAGTTGGTAAATCCTGGCGGAGTCGAGCTGTGGAAATTCCTGGGCAACGCCCGCGCCCTGGATGATGAGGTGGCCGGTTTCGGCGTCACGCCGCGCCAAATTATCCAATCTCTGGCGGAAGCAAGCATGGAACTGCGACTGCCGCACTGCGTGCATATCCACTGCAACAACCTGGGAATCGCCGGCAATTGGGAAACGACGCTGGAAACAATGAGGGCACTGGACGGGCGGCGCGGCCATCTGGCGCACATCCAGTTCCACAGCTACGGCGGCAAACCGGGAGGCGTGTTTACTTCCCGGGTCAAAGAGCTGGCGGAATATGTGAACACCCATCCAAACCTGACGGTAGATGTCGGACAAGTATTGTTCGGGGACACCACCTCGATGACGGGCGACGGCCCGCTCGCCTATATGTTGCACCGGATCAGCGGGCGCAAATGGATCAATGTGGATGTAGAAAATGAGGAGGGCTGCGGAATCCTGCCCATCGAGTACAAGGACAAAAATTACGTGCATACCACTCAATGGGCCGCCGGCCTGGAATGGTTCCTG
This sequence comes from Acidobacteriota bacterium, assembly GCA_037441325.1. Taxonomy (GTDB): domain Bacteria; phylum Acidobacteriota; class UBA6911; order UBA6911; family UBA6911; genus UBA6911. Next base: position 5,285 of record JBBISO010000100.1, read on the forward strand.
ACGGTGCGCGATCCCTGGCGCATCGCACTGTCGACCGATCACCCTAACGGCGCTTCTTTCGTCGCTTATCCGCGGATCATCCGCCTGCTGATGGACCGCGAATATCGGCGGGAGATCTTGAAGCAGGCAAATCCCAAAGCGATTGCCAAAACCACCCTGCCCGATCACGACCGGGAATACTCTCTTTTTGAGATTGCCATCATTACGCGGGCGGCTCCGGCCAGAATCCTGGGCTTGAAAAACAAAGGCCATCTCGGGATAGGCGCGGACGCCGACATCACGGTCTATGAGATGGGTGAGGATAAGGAGAAAATGTTCGCAAGCCCGCGCTACGTGATCAAGGAAGGACAGGTCCTAGTGGAAGACGGTCACATCCGGCAGGAAACGTACGGCAAAACCCTATTTGTGTCGCCGGAGTATGATCCGGCGGTTGAAAAGGACATCCGCGAATTTTTTAACAACTACTACACGATTAAATTTGAGAATTATCCGGTGCAGCTTGAACATTACTTGCCGCGGCCTCAGGAAATCGCGGCCGCACCGTGATTCGGGGCCGCGAGCATGCGGGGCCGGCTCGCAGGATGCGCCTTCTCACCGGATGGGAGCTTATATCCAGGAGTAAAAGCATGACCCGCTACATCAACGGCGTCGAAATTGAGGACACCTTCGCCGAGGCCTTCGGCATATGGGGCGCGCGCGTGATCATCACCGCCGCCCATCGCAAGTGGGCGCGGGAAGCGGCAACCAAAATGACCGGGTTTGCCACCTCCGTCATCGGCTGCGGCTGTGAAGCGGGGGTTGAAGCGGACGTGCAAAACACCCCCGACGGCAGGCGCGGGGCGAGCGTCCTCTTATTTGCGCCGAGCAGAGAAATGCTCGCACGCCAGCTGGTCGGCCGCATCGGCCAGTGCGTCTTGACCTGCCCGACCACCGCCTGCTTTAACGGGTTGTCCGCGGAAGATGAAATTTCAGTTGGCGGCCGGCTGCGCTTTTTTGGAGACGGCTTCCAGAGCAGCAAAATCGTCGGAGGGCGCCGGTACTGGCGAATCCCGGTTATGGAAGGCGAATTTCTGGTAGAGGAAAAATTCGGAGTCCAACGCGCGGTCGCCGGAGGAAATATCCTGATTCTCGGCAGCGATCTGCCGGTTGCTCTGCGGTCAGCCGAGCTGGCCGTGCAGGCGATGCGCCGGGTGCCGCGAGTAATCCTGCCTTTCCCAGGCGGAATCGTGCGCAGCGGCAGCAAGGTCGGTTCATGCTATAAATTCCTCACGGCTTCCACCAACGGCGCTTATTGTCCGACGCTGCGCGGACTGGTTGCTTCGGCCCTGCCGGAAGGAGTCAACGCGGTTCTGGAAATCGTTATCGACGGATTAGACCCGGGGGCGATCGAGCAGGCCACCCGCGCTGGGATATCGGCCGCGTGCATCCCCGGAATCCGCAGGATCACCGCGGGAAATTACGGAGGCAAATTGGGAAAATTCAAATTTCACCTGCACAAGATCCTGGACGAGGCTTTGCCATGACGGCCGCGACTAAATTGAAACTTAGATTTCCGCCTCAGGCGCCGCTGGAAGCCGGCGTCATTACCCCGGATCATTTTGCCGGAAAATCGGAGGCCGAAATCGCAAGGTTGCCGGCCGTGCACGGCAACGAGGCCGCTTCGCTGGGCGATTTTTTCGAGGTCAAAGGGAATGGATCTTCAGAGATTATTTTGCGAGGCGATTTGAGCGGCGTCAAAAATATCGGCGCCGGCATGACCCATGGCAGGATCCTCGTTGAAGGATGCGCGGGAATGCATTTGGGGGCGGGAATGCGCGGCGGTGAAATCCGCGCCTTCGGAAAAGTCGGCGATTGGGCCGGGGCCGAAATGGCCGGCGGAAAAATCCACGTCCGAGGCAGTGCCGGCCATGGCCTGGGAGGCGCCTATCGAGGCAGCCGTTATGGAATGAAGAGAGGCCTGATTATCGTCGAAGGCGATGCCGGCAATGAAATCGGTGCGGCGATGCGCCGGGGCCTTATCGTCGTTACCGGGAACACAGGGGATTTCGTTGGCGCCTTCATGATTGCCGGATCCATAATCGCATTCGGCCGGCTGGGCATTCGCGCCGGAGCGGGCCTGCTGCGCGGCACCATAGTTGCCTTCCAACCGCCGGAACTCCTGCCTACCTACCGTTATGATTGCAGCTACGAACCGGGTTTTCTCAAGCTAATCTTCCGAGAGCTGCGGAGCTGCGGGCTGTCGGTCCCTAAAAGCTTCGCCGCAGGGCGATACCTGCGTTACAGCGGTGATTTCAATCGGACGGGGAAAGGAGAGATACTGGTCTATGATCAGCGTTAACCAGCGTGCGGCGGCGATTGCGGAACAAATGATCAGCGATCGTGAAGCGCTCGGCATCGGCGTAACGCGCCTGCAAAACGGGACCACCGTGATCGATGCCGGAGTTGAAGTGCCCGGCAGCCTGGAAGCCGGCCGGCTTTACGCCTGCGCATGTATGGGAGGACTGGGACAAGTCAGCTTCACGCAACAAGCCTTCCATGACATCCAATCGGGCAGAGACTCCGGGTTTTGGCTGCCCGCTGTAGCGGTGAGCGCCAGCTATCCGCATATTGCCTGTATGGCGTCGCAGTACGCAGGTTGGGCCGTCAAATTGGACCGGTTCTTCGCCATCGGGTCGGGGCCGGCCCGGGCTCTTTACGCCGGCGAGGAGATTTTTCAAAAGCTGGACTATCGCGACCGGGCTGAAACGGCGGTCCTGATGCTGGAAGGAAACAATCTGCCGGACGAAGAAGTGGCGGTTTTCGTCGCCGAAAAATGCGGGCTAGCGCCCGAACGGGTGATCCTGGTGATCGCTCCCACCGCCTCGCTGGCTGGTTCGGTACAGATCGCAGCCCGAAGCGCGGAGACGGGGCTGCATAAAATGATGGAGCTTGGATTCGACGTCCGGTGGGTGACGGCGGCTTACGGACTGTGCCCGCTGGCGCCGGTGGCCGCCGACGATGCCGCCGCGATCGGGCGTACCAATGACGCGATTTTGTACGGCGGACAAGTGTTTTACACCGTTCAGGCGGAGGACGATACGCTGGCGGCTTTGATTGAAAAAATTCCCTCCGCCGCTGCGCCCGATTATGGCACGCCGTTTCATGAGCTTTTCCAGCGCTATGGCGGGGACTTTTACCGGATTGACCCGATGCTCTTCAGCCCCGCTCAAGTCAATATTAACAACTTGAACTCGGGACTAGTGTTCCGCGCGGGCCGCCTCAATCCTTCTCTTTTGCAGGCTTCCCTCCTGCCGGGTTGACCCATGCCGCCGAAAATAGGAATTTTGTCGTCCCAAAGAGGCTATCATGTACTGGCACTTGAAGAGGCTATCCGTGACGGTGGTTGCGAACCGGCCTTTTTCAATATCACCCGCCTTGCGGCCCGGGTCGGCGGGAGCATGACTCTGCACGCGCGGGACGAGTGCCTCGAGGAATGCCGCGCCGTGCTGGTGCGGACCATCCCGGCGGGTTCCCTGGAACAGATCATCTTCCGCATGGACGCATTGCACTGTTTGGAGAGCTTGGGCGTACGCGTCGTCAATTCCGCCCGCGCGATCGAGCGCACGGTGGATAAGTATTACACCTCGTTTTTGTTATCCGCCGCCGGAATTCCAACTCCGAGAACGCTGGTTACCGAAGATTTCGACACGGCTCTGGCATTCTGCCATGAGCTGGGCGATGCGGTCGTGAAACCGATTTTCGGGTCCGAAGGCAAAGGCATGGTGCGGGTGTCCGATGAAGAAACCGCATATCGCGTGCTGCGCGCTTGGGAATTGAACCGGTATGTTTTTTATATTCAGGAATACCTGCCCCACTTTCAGCAAGATATACGCGCCTTCGTGGTGGGCGCCAAAGTGGCCGCGGCGATGCGCCGCCGCGGCGCAGGCTGGAAAACGAATTATTCCCAGGGAGCGGAAGTCGAGCCGGTCGTTTTAGGCGCGGAAATCGAAGGGCTGGCGCTTGAGGCTGTGCGTCTGATGGATCTGGATTACGCAGGCGTTGATCTGATGCGGGCGGAAAATGGGCGAACTTACGTGATTGAAATCAACAGCATTCCCGGCTGGCGCGGCCTGCAGATAGCGACCGGACGAAACATCGCTGCCGACATCATCCGTCATGTTCTGGGTTAGGTTTCTGTTCCGAAATGCATTTATCGGGTGCTGATAAACGGTAGGAACCCGCGGGGTGCTTTGGAGTACGGCCGCTCGCTGCCGCCTTCAAATGCTTGATAATCTTCACATTGCAAAAGGCGCACGCAAGCTTGCGCATCCCCAGGGCTTCGCCTAATAAATAGCATGGCTAAGATTTGGGATGCATTGCGCGACAGAAACGAGGTTTGGCCCGCATTTCTCACATGATTTCGTAGCGAAGCGGCGCAGACCTGCGTGGATACA
>JBBISO010000101.1:0-9706 GCA_037441325.1 Acidobacteriota bacterium
GTCCCAAAAACTCGGCCAGGGCAGCGGCGGGCGGCTCCCAGTGTCTGAATTGCAGGTTATGAAGATTCCGGCTACCCGTAGCCGGATTTTTATTCTATAATAGCCGGGAAAAAATCCTCGCAGGGTTCCGCATAAGCGCTTGAAGTTATGGACCGGCCGCCGTCGTTGTGATGAATATGTGGTGCCGCGCCAGAGAGGGGGAAGGCCTATGCCGGATAAGGAAAGGATCCCGGGCAGCAGACTTGGTCGGAGGACCTTCTTAAAGGCCACCGGCGCTCTGGGCGCAGCGGCAGCAGGCGCGGGCCTTCGGCCCGGACTGTTGAACGTCCGGGCAATGGATACGGAAGCCGCAGGTGAAGAGGAAATCCGGCGCAGCATCTGTGACATGTGCTGCATCGGGCGCTGCGGCATCGAGGTCTTTGTTAATGACGGCCGCGCTACACGTGTGCAACCGTTCAAGGACTATCCCAATGGCCCGCTTTGCGTCAAAGGAAACTCAATTTTGTTCCAGTTGTATCATCCGGACCGGCTCAAATATCCTATGAAGCGCACCAACCCCAAAGGGAGCCCGCGTGCGGGCTGGCAGCGCATTTCGTGGGATGAGGCTCTGGATACGATTGCGAGAAAACTTGCGGGGATCGGGCAGAAGTACGGCCCCGAGAAGGTCCTGTTCTATGCGGGTGATCCCAAGGATGCGGTGCGCCCGAATCTGCAACGCCTGGCGCTCAAATTTGGCTCCCCCAATTATGGCACCGAAAGTTCCACGTGCCACCGGGCTACCGTTCTGGCAACGAGCCTGAACGGGGCCGGCAGCATGGGTTTGACCCCGGCCACCAGGGCGGTGATTATCTGGGCGCACAATCCGGCATGGTCCATGGCGCGCGAGATGGAAGAGCTTATCAGGGCCAGAGAGCAGGGAGTCAAGATCATCGATGTCGACCCCAGGATGGCGCCCACAACCAAACTGGCGGACATTCACCTGCAACTGCGTCCCGGCACCGACGGAGCGCTGGCATTGGGCATGTCCCGCGTGATTGTTAATGAAAGGCTGTATGACGAGGAGTTTGTGTTCAACTGGACCCGGGGCTTCCAGGAATTCAGCGACTACGTACAGCAGTTTACGCCGGAGAATGTGGAGAAGATCACCGGCGTTCCAGCAGGCAAGCTGGTCGCGGCCGCTCGTCTGTATGCTGCCAATAAGCCCACGGGCTGGATAACCAGTTCTGCATCGACTGTGCACCATTGGAACGGCTGTCAGAATCACCGTGCCATTTCGGCGATGACCGCCCTTACCGGAGCCGTGCCAGTGCCGGGGCTCAAGGCGTCAATTCCAGGTCCGTCCGTGCGCGACATCTCCGAATGGCGCACGCTGCTTCCGCCGCTGCGGAACAAGCGTGTCGATCTCAAAGACTTTCCCGTATGGGAGCAGTTCGTGGAGGAGATTCAGATTAACCGCATGCCCGAATATGTGAAGGAAGGCGCTCTCCGGGCAGGCTTGTTCGCCGGCTGCAACTACCGCATGTGGCCCCAGAACCACTTATATGCCAAGGCAATCACCGATATGGAGTTTACCGCTGGGGCGGATTTCTGGTTGACTCCGACCATGGAATTGATGGACATCGTGCTCCCGGCTGCAACCTCTCTCGAGAGGCTTGGGCCCATCTACGTCGCCGGACGAACCATCTTCCTGTGCCAACCTGTTGTGCCGCCCATCGGCGAGGCGCGGGGCGACCTGGAATGGATGTGGGATCTGGCGAAGCGCCTGGGTATGGGGGGTGACTTCTGGAATGGGGACGTGGTCGCCACCTTGGACTGGCAGCTCGAGCCGCTGGGCATCAAAGCGATCGATCTGATGAAAGAGCCAAAAGGCATAGTGATGCCGCCGCCCCGCACGGACGAGCCGCCGTCCGGCAAGCCCGGTTTTAGAACTCCATCCGGCAAGTTCGAGTTCAGATCCTCTGTTCTGGAAGCAGCCGGCTTCGACGGGCTGCCCACCTATCGGGAACCGCCTGAGGGGCCGGTTGCAGCGCCTCAGATGGCGGAGAAATTTCCTCTCATTTTCAACACCGGGTCGCGTGAACCGATGTACGTGCACTCGCGCCATCGGAACAACCCGCGCCTGCGGGAGTTGCAGCCCGATCCCAAAGTGGATATCAGTCCAAAAGATGCACAAGCGCGAGGGATCAAACAAGGGGAGAATGCCATTGTCGAGACTCCGGCAGGCAGAATCACGGTCAAGGCGAATATCACCAATCTGGCCCAGCCGGGCGTAATTCACGTGTATCACGGCTGGCCTCAGGCTGACGTAAACACAATTCTGGCACGGACCCTGGATCCGATATCGGGCTTTCCGGCTTTCAAGTCCCAGCTTTGCCAGGTGAGAAAGGCTTGAGGAGGATGGCATGCAAAGAGGATTCTACATCGATACAAACATTTGCATGGGATGTTGCTCCTGCATGGCCGCCTGTAAGAACTGGAACAGTGTAGCGCCGCAAGTGACGGCGGAGCCCGGCACGCAGGGCCCCAAATGGCGCCGGATCACGACGATCGAGTCCGGCGTTTATCCGGAGGCCCGCATCGTGAATGTCTCTCTCGCGTGCACGCATTGCGGCAAACCCGCCTGCATGGCGGTGTGTCCGGCGGGCGCGATCAGCAAGCGCGCGGAGGATGGAATTGTGTTGGTGGACATAACCAGGTGCATCGGTTGTCACTCTTGCGCCGCCGCCTGCCCGTTTGGCGTGCCTCAGTACGGGGAGGACGGCGTCATGCAGAAATGCAACTACTGCCTGGACCGGATCCTGGAAGGACAGGAGCCTGCATGCGTGGAGAGTTGCCCGCCGCGGGCGCTGCGCGCCGGCACGATGGATGAGTTGTCCGCGCTGGCCAGTGCCAAGGCGGCGCGCCGCCTGATCGCCGCGTCCGATCCATCCGTCTGGGTCGGCAGGTAGGAAAAAACACCACGCATTACACCGATTTGAGAAACACTTCAATCCGTGAAATCGGTTGCGTTTTCGGAGAACAATATGCCAAAAAGTTCACGCAGCAACGTATCCCGCAGGAAGTTCCTCAAGGATGCCGGCCTGATTGCCGGGGGGGCCTCAATGTCTGGTGTCTCTCCGATTACCGCCGGCGCGGCCCGTACCGACGCCCCTGAACCAGCGGTTACCGCCGACACTGCCGCTGCAGGTTGTCAAAAGATAAAGCTGAATGTAAATGGGACGGAATATGAGGTGCAGGTCGAACCTGAAGAGTCGCTGCGCGACTGCCTGCGGGAGAAACTCGGTTTCCTGTCCATCAAAGACATGTGCGTCGGCCATGGCGCCTGTGGGTCCTGCACCGTGATCAGGGACGGCAGGCCTGTCCTTTCCTGCCTGACGCTCGCCACTGAATGCGACGGGAGGAAGATAGAAACGGCTGAGGGCATCGCCCTTTCCAGGCACCCGCTGATTGAGACGTATATTATGAACTACTGCATGCAGTGTGGCTACTGCACGCCGGGCTTCCTCTGTACCTCCAAAGCCCTGCTGGATAGGAATTCGGATCCAACGGAAGCCGACATACGAGAAGCGCTGGCCGGCAATCTATGCCGCTGCGCTACCTATTTGCAGCATATCCCGGCTGTGCAGCAAGCAGCCCGCGCACTGAAGGGAAGGTAAGTCGATGCCCATCTATCCTACTCTGAGTTCCTATAATGCAATTGGGAAAAGGGGATTACGCCGTAAGGACGGCTATGAAAAGGTCAGCGGCACCGGCATCTACACAAGGGACGTATATCTGCCGGGTATGCTGTATGCCAAGATGTGCTTGTCCCCCTATGCTCATGCCAGGATTAAGAGTTTAGACACCAAAGCGGTTGAAGCCTATCCCGGGGTCAGGTCGGTTTTCAGGTACGATGACAGGTGGTTTACGGATGTCAAGTGGGAGAACTGGGCTCTGTGGACATTGGGTCATCAAACGGTACAGCTGCTGGCCCAAGAAGCCAACTGGGCGGGAGAGCCTTCGGGCTTTGCGGTTTGTGCCGATACTCCGCGGATCTGCGACGAAGCCCTGAAGCTCGCCAAAATAGAATGGGAGGCCCTGCCTTTTGAGCTTGACCCGGAGAAGGCTGTCGCCCCCAATGCCGTCATCCTGCAGCCTCACGTGAATCCAAAAACAAATGTAAGGCACAGCGGAAGCCGGTTATTCGAGGGGTACCAAGTGCACGGCGACGTGGAAAAGGGCTTTGCCGAATCCGATAGGATTGTCGAATTCCGGTGGAGCGAAGACGAGACAACGGTAGCGGGCGTAGAAGCGCTGAGCTCTGTGGCCGTGTTCAGAGGAGAGCACTTGGAGATATGGGCCCATAACCAGATTCCAATGCGCACGCAGACCATGCTTGCAAGGTACTTCGGCAATCACCTCCGAGTTCATGTGCATTCTCCTTACCATGGTGCCCAGTTCGGGTTTGAGAACTGGATCATCTACTACGCGTGGTTCCCTATACTGGCTTGCATCTTTGCCCAGAGGACTAAGAAGCCGGTCAAGCTCATCTACGACGAGAGCTATTTCCATGCGGGCGGATACGAGCACGGGGTTCACAACATCAAGGTCGGTTTCAAGAAAGACGGCACCATCATGGCTGTCGAGGATAGCTCGGTGCGGGCATCAGCCGAAGTCCACGTCAAGCTATGGAAAGGCACGTCGATTCCCAATCTGTTCGGCACAACTGAAATCCCATACATCAATCGCCCGGCAGCGATCTGTTACAGGCATGGTATGAGATCGTGCGGCCTCTGGAATAACGTGTTTTTCCGTGTTGCCGCTGAAACCGGGCTGGACCCGCACGTGGTGGCCATGAAAAATGATGGCTGCCGCGGTCGCCCCATCTCCTGGGTGGATGAAAATGTCAAAAAACCCAAGGGATTCCCCATGGTGAATTCCCTCGATGCCGTGTTCAAGGCCGGCAAGGAAGCTTTCGGCTGGGACGAGAAATACCACGCCCCGGGTGCCAGAGTGCTGCCGAATGGCAAGCTGCACGGGGCAAGCTTGGTCCCCTGATCCCAACCAGTACTTCCAGGCATATCAGATGGGAATAAATATCCAGCGTCAGACTCCTCTGGTGAGGATCCTGGCCCGGCATGCAGACGGCGGCTGGAACCACGAGAGCACCATTTGCCGGGTGGTCGCTGATGAGATAGGCGTCAAGTATGACGATGTTGAATTCAGGCCTTTTAACGATACCGGCTTGGATACGGCGGCCGGAGAAGGATCGGCCGGCTTGGTGCGTACCCTGCCCATGCTCGTGGACGCAGCGCGAAGGGTCAAGGCTCTCATCCTGGCAAAGTGCACCACTCCTGCCAAATCCGGGACTGAGCCTAATGTGGTCGAGATCCCCGCCCTGTTCCCAGGCCTGAAGCCAGAGGACCTTGACATTAGAGAAAGCGTTGTTTTTGAGAAAGCGAGACCGGAAAACAGGAAAACGTTTCAGCAAGTGGCAAGCTATAGCTGGCAAAGCTACCAACCATTCATCGCTTTCGGCGGCGCACAACGGCATCTTGAAGACGTTTACTACATGGGCAGGCAGGCAACTTGGGTCGAGGTGGAAGTCGACCCCGAAACCGGCGAAATCGAGATTAAGACAGTCGTCAATGCCAACGACGTCGGCAAGTGTCTTGATCCTGAGGGGGTCAATGCCCAGCAGTACGGCGGCTCATATATGGGCTTAAGCCACGGCCGCCAGGACGGCAAAGTCTATGATCCGGTTACCGGTGTCGTGCTAAACGACAACCTCATTGACTACAAATGGTTCTCCTTCAATGATATCAGCGGGCCCATGCATCAGCGCATCATCGAAAGCGGATTGGGATACGCGCCCTATGGAGTTATTGGAATCGGTGAGAGCTTGGGCGCGGTGACCTCCACAATATTGGCCGGCGCCGTTTATAACGCGATCGGCAAATGGATCACGGATTTTCCAATCACGCCGGACAAAGTCCTCAAAGCGTTGGGGAAGATATAAAAGCTCAAGCAGTTCATAGCACGGTGCCGCCTAAAAACGGAAGAAATGCTCGACGTAACCATGCAAGTGGCCGATGCTTTGAATGCAGCGCACGCGAAAGGGATCATTCATCATTCATCGGGACATCAAGCCTGCGAATATCTTCATTAGACAAAACGGGCAGGCTAACCCGCATTTCTCGCAAGATTTCGTAGTGAGGCGTCGCAGACGGGTGTGGATACAAGGCGCGCGACATGTGGGGCGGGTCTCCAGACCCGCTGGAGATCCGTCATCACGAGAAGCGAAGTGCAACAGTCATGCCCGGATGTTCCGCCCCGGTAAAAACCTTGTGAGAAATGCGGACTAAGTGCTTGGGTTCGTAATTACGGTAACATCTGCCGGTGGGCTCCCGAGATGATTCAATTGGCTGGATTTCCTATGTTGATATTCCGGCATGCATCCTTACTCAAACCGGCGGTCAGGCAACTATGGTCCCGAGGAATCGGGGAGAGCAAAATTATTGAAGAATATTTCTTTCAATATCTACTATAACCATAGTACATATATAGCATCTGGTCGGAGATAAATAAAAAAGGACCCGGACTTCTCGCGGGGACGAAACCTTAAAGGGGCATGCGTCGCCGGGAGAATTGATGGAATTCAGCCCAGGCCCTCTTTGCTTTCTATTACGTCCGAGCGGCGAGAATGTTTCACGCAGGCCGTATATGCGGGGGCCGGCGGTGATGTTTGGTATATGCCGATGTTGCGGTCGCGTGGAAACCTGTGGCTCGCGGCCATTCTGGCTGCCGGAGTGCCGCTCTTTCTTTGGAAATGCGGCCGATTTTTCAACGTCGATAGTCTATTTTATTTCTTCCATCGCGTCGAAAGCGGGAGCGGAATCCAGCGTATCTTCGCAGGTCCCGATCATCTGTGGCAGTACCGGCCTCTGACTTTCGTCATCTTCTCCTTTTTGCCTAATCCGCTGATCGGCACGAATCCGCTGGTTGGGCTGGTGCTATTAGTCGGCGCCCGGCTGGACGGAGCGGTCGAACGCTTTGCGGTCGCGAGACGGGCTTGGGCGCGTTTTTTGATCCCCGCTTTTGCCGCTTCCTGCACAGCCGAGGCATTCAGAATCGCCGAGAGGTCGTTGCGCGATCTTAATAGGCTCCGGCCAGTGCTGCCGGACGGCGCCGTCCTTTATATTCTCGACAAATCGCCGGCTTCGCGGGGCGACCTTCGATGGTTTTCCGATTACGGCAGTGTCTTCCGGCTTTTCTATCCGCCGAAATCCCTTGTGCGTTTCATGGAAGGCGGGGGCCGGCTGCCGGACAAGCGTGAGCTTTCCGACAAGGCCATTATTCTAGAATTTGACGGGTCCGCTCTCTTGGAAGTTCCGGGCCGTCCTTGAGTTCTTGCCGAAGGATTTCAAGATGCAACCATAAATCTACTCCAATTTAGGGCTGACATCATGAGCATAGGAAAGCATTCCATTTCGGCTTTTTTCCCGGCCTACAATGATGAAGGTTCCATCGGCGGGATCATCCACACGACAGCTGAGTTGCTGCCGAAATTGACCAACGACTATGAAATTGTTGTTGTCAATGACGGGTCCGGTGACGGGACCGGGGAACTTCTATGCGCACTTGCCGCGCGATATCCCTTTCTCAAGGTGATCCATCACGGCGAGAATCGCGGTTATGGCGCCGCCCTAATCACGGGTTTCACAAACTGCTCCAAGGACCTTATTTTTTACACCGACGGGGACGGACAATACGATGTCGGGGAGCTGCTGCGACTGCTCGCGGCCTTGGACGAAAAGGCGGATCTGGTGAATGGCTACAAGATCTGCCGCGCTGATCCCTGGTATCGGATTCTCGTGGGCTATTTATATCAACGCGCAGTCCGTCTGCTGTTTGGGCTCCCCCTGAGGGATGTGGACTGCGACTTTCGCCTTTTTCGCCGCTCGCTGCTCGCCGACACCACGCTTACCTGCGACAGCGGCGTGATCTGCATAGAAATAATAAAGAAATTTCAGGGCCGGGGCTGCCGAATGGTCGAAGTGCCGGTGCATCATTATCCGCGTCTTAACGGCCGCAGCCAGTTTTTCAGGCTCAAGCACATCCGGAGGATGCTCTTCCAACTTTTCGCAGCCTGGTGGAAGTTCATGGCGGCGCCGATGGTTTCCCGCTATTCGTCATTTTTGAACCTGGAATCGGAAGCGCGAAGCGGCATGAGGCCTGAATGACCCGGAATCCTGCTGCCTATGATCAAAGCACCGTGCTTATTACGGGCGGAGTGGGTTTTATCGGGAGCAACCTGGCCCTGCGGCTGGCTGAGGGCAGCCGGGCGGAGATCCGGATCGTGGATTCACTGCACCCTTCCTGCGGGGGGAATCCGCGCAATCTCGACGGCATTGCCCGTCCCGTTCATATCTATCAGTTGGATCTCCGGGAAGTCGCAAAACTGCGCGGGCTGCTGCCGGGTGTGGATGTCGTCTTCAACCTCGCGGGCCATGTCAGCCACACGGATTCCATGCGGGATCCGTTGAGCGATCTCGGAGGCAATGCCGAGGCGCACCTCTGCCTGCTGGAAACATGCCGCGCCGTAATTCCGCGGGCGCGCATCGTCTATAGTTCAACCCGCCAGTGCTATGGGCGGCCCCGGCGCCTCCCCGTGGACGAAGAGCATCCGATCGCACCCGTGGACATCAACGGAGTGAATAAATACGCCGCAGAACTGTACCATCGCATTTATCACCAGGTTCACGGGCTTGAGACCTGTTGCTTGCGCTTGACCAACACCTATGGCCCACGACAGCTGATTCGAAATTCGAGCCAGGGGGTCGTCGGCTGGTTTTTCCGCCAGATCCTATGCGGTGAGGAGATTGTTCTTTTTGGTGACGGAAACCAGGTGCGCGATCTGAACTACGTCGATTGTGTTGTGGACGCCCTTCTTCTTGCGGGCACGCATCCGCTTGCGGCTGGAAAAATTTACAACATGGGGAGCATGGAACCGGTCTCTTTGTTGGATCTCGTCCGGCAAATGATTGCCGTTTACGGGAAGGGGAGCTATCGCTTTGCTCCCTTTCCGGAGGAACTGAGGAAAATCGATATCGGAGATTACCGCGGTTCCTTTGCCAGGATTCATGAAGAGCTGGGATGGAGCCCGCAGGTTTCGCTCCGCGAGGGGATCCGCCGTACCCTGGATTTTTATGAACGGAGCCGCCCGGTGTATCTGTAAATATGAAATCCCGACCCGTTCCTTTCCTCGATCTCCGCCGCGCATACGCCCGCAATCGTTCCGAAGTGGATCAAGCTATAGCGCGCGTATTGGCCGGCGGCCGGTATATCCTCGGCCCGGAACTGGAGGTGCTGGAGCGGGAGTTCGCAGAGGCGTTCGGCGTCCCGTTTGCCGCGGGTGTCGGATCCGGCACGGATGCCCTGATGCTGGCCCTTGAGGCCTGCGGAGCGCTGAAGCCCGGGGCGGGAGAAGAAGTCGTTACATCAGCTCTTTCCGCGGGATTCACCGCTCTGGCGATATGCCGGGCGGGCGCGATTCCGCGTTTCGCTGATGTCGATCCGTCCACCCTACAGATAGATCCGTCCCGGATTGCAGCGTGCATCGGGGAAAGGACCCGCGTCCTGCTGCCCGTTCATTTGTATGGCCATGCTTGCGGTATTCATGCGATTCTCGAATTGGCGCGCAAGCACCGTCTGACGGTAATTGAGG
>JBBISO010000102.1:0-9657 GCA_037441325.1 Acidobacteriota bacterium
ATGCAGGCGGTTTTTAAATCTGAGCGGTGGAACTAAAAACAACGCTCCCCGCGGCGGATGCAGCGACCGTTTCCAGCGCCGCCCTCGCCGGGGAAGTTTATCTGGCGGGAAGTATTTCTTGGATAGGCTTTCCCGTAAAGGAATGCGCGGGCGCGGTCGAATCCGAATTTATACTGTGCACGCCGTGCAACCGCTTACGGTATCAGGTTTCACATCTATAGATTATCATCCCATTAACTCCGAGCGGTTTTGTATCACAGATTCGAGCTTGAAGTCAATCCCGAATCTCCAATTTAACTCAACCCGCATTTCCCGCCGCCGCAGAAACCTTGGGAGCAATGCAGGTTTAAACCCTCTGACTTTTAATTGGCCCGATCGGCCGAGAGTGATTTGTCTTTAGGAAGGCTGAGATAGCCGCCCGCCTTATCCTTTTGCACCCAGTTGATCACGACTTCATAGCGGACGCGGTTCTGGCCTACAAGGAATTGAATCGGTTCATTGATAAACCGGTCCTTTTTTTCAAGCTGGTTGTCGTCGACCAGGATTTTTATGTTGAATTTTCCCTTTTTATGATCAGTTTTGGTCAACACCAGGCGGATATCTTCCACCTTGGTGACTTCGTTCTTCTTCGGAAGGGTGAATTCGGCATAATTGCGCTCTCCCTTGAGCCGTAGTTGAGCCAATTCCGCCGAATTTCTGGCGACCGCAGCGCTGAGCGTTTCGCGCACGTCTATCAGCTGGCGCTGTGTCCCTTCAAGGTCGCGCCGGGCGGCATTGAGGTCGGTTTTAACCGCTACGACCTCGGTCTTTACTCCCCCCACCTCGGTGCTGACCTGACCGATTCTGTTTTCGGCTTCGCTCTTGGCGGCCTGAACCTGAGCTTCCACCTGGGCGGCGTCAGCCTTGGCAGCCAGCGCCTGGGATAGTTCACGCTTTGTCTTTTGTCCTTCGGCCTGGATTTGCGCGGCGGCCTTCTTCAATTCGGTCTTGGTAGTCCCGAGCGCTTCATGGGCGCCCGCGAGGTCCGCTCTCAAACTCGTAATCTGGCCGGCGAGGTTGGCCTCCGCTACCCTGCTGTTGTTTTCCAATGTCTGAATCCGCTCGTTAATCCCGGCAAGCTGGACCCGAGTGTCTTTTGTGGACTGGTAACTGCCATAGAAAAGGTAAATAACGGCGATAAGCAGAATCAGCATGAGAATAAGTTTAACCGTTTCCGGAATCAGCCCCTTTTCCTGGGCGGCCGGCCTCGGCGCATTGGGTGATGGATTGAAAGTACTCATTATCACCTCCTGATTTGATCGATAGGATTGTCATGTCAGCAGCCAACGATCGATGTTAGGCCTGGACCTTGAAAAGATCCAATAGATAGATCGTCTTTGCGCGCAGAACATCCTGCTGAAAGCACAAGAAACGGAATGTTGGTCGCCGCGGCGGACTTAAAATGCGGCCGCTTTGACTTTATCTGCCCGCTTCCTCCTGAAGTGCAGCGCGCGCATTCCGGGCTGCAGCTCTGCGTTTGGTGATGAAATAACCGATCAGCGCGGTCGTGATGCTGGCCCCGACCCAGAGATTCAGAGTAGGGGATTTTTTAAATCCGAAATAGAGCATCACCGAGGACAGAAGCAAATAGAGGAGAGCGGCAGTCAGGGCGGCGGCGGCCGGTTTCGGGTATTCTCTGCGTTTGAAACGAACCCAGAATAATGAGAATACGGTCAGAGCGGAAAACAACGTGAGGATGGCACCCACATTACTTAGGACTTCCTGCAGGCGGTAGGCAAAGACAAGCAATAGAGCAATAGCTCCCTGTAACAGGACGGCTCCAACAGGCGGTTTCCCTTCCTTTCCCTGCAAGGCGTACGGAAGGAAACCATCCTTGGCCATGGCCGCATAAACACGCGGACCCAGAAAAGTCATCGCGCTCATGGCGGAAATAAAGGCCGTGATGGCCAAGACCGACATACATGCCGCACCGATATCCCCGACTAGGTTCTTCATGATGAGATGGCCGAGGGTTATACGCGCGGTCTCATAAGCGAAAACAACCTTGCACTGCTCAGGCGTCAGGTTGGCCACAAAGACCCAGTTCACAAAAAGATATAAAACGCCCACGATTCCGCAGCCCAATATCATGGCTCGCGGAACATCCCGTTTAGGATTCCTGAATTCGGATGCCGCGTATACCGCGGCGTTCCAGCCGCAGAATGCGAAGGCGATATAAAAGAGGTTCTGCATGAACGGCCCGAGTGGGAAGCCGGCCGATTTGACGGGCGGCTGCCAATCGGGCCACGTGTTTTGCCCTCCTGCCAGGCCGGCAGCCATGAAGCCTACCACTAAAATAATTTTGATGATCACCAGAACATTCTGGGCGGCCACCGAAAACCGCAGCCCGATCGCATGGACGCCGGTCAGGAGCGCGATCAAAAGCGCCGCAAACATTTTCGGATCGACACCCGCGGCGAGCGTTTCAGCGAAGGCTCCGGCGGCAACGGCGTCAATGGCGATGGGAGCAGAGAATCCCAGGAGCAAGGAAGCCCATCCGGCCAGATAGCCGAGGGCCGGATGTACTAAAGTGGAAAGGTACTGGTATTCCCCGCCTGATTTTGGCACGATTTGGGCAATGCCCGCGTAAGCCCTAGCTCCCGCCAGCGCCAGGAATGCGCCGATGGCCCAGGCCAAAAGGATCTGTTTGGGCGTCAGCTCCTGGGCCATGAATCCTGTGCTCAGAAAGACACCTGCGCCGATCATGTTGGCGATGACCATCCCGATTCCCGAGAACAATCCCATCCTATGATCTTTCATGAATCCGAACCTCTTTCCGTTAGTTTGCTTCGCCGGCCGGTTACCGGGTTTACCGGCATTAGGGTAACCGCAAATCCGGGACGATGAAACAAAAAACCTCCGCGGCTGAATCAGGCAACACTGGCAACTGCCGAAATCCAACCTGGTGATTTCCATGTCATATCGCCTGTTGTCGGTGAAATTACAGCAACGCCGTACAAATCACACGGAAATTGATTTGACAGCGCGCAACTTGCCCCGGTAGGATATGTCCGTTCTCGGAGGAGGCGACGGCCGCCAGAATGCATGGCGGCTTTTTCATTTCCGGGTCGCTGGCCGGTTGATTTATGATAGGAAAAATTGCAGCAAAGTAAACAGGAGCAAAAATTCCCATGGAAAAAGAGACTGGGAAAGTAAAGTGGTTTAATAATGCCAAAGGTTATGGATTTATTGAAAGAGCCAGCGGCGGGGATGTTTTCGTGCATCACACGGCTATTCAAATGAGCGGCTTCCGCACTTTAGCGGAAGGAGAAACCGTTTTGTTTACGGTTACAAGGGGCCCGAAAGGCCTCCAGGCGGAGAACGTCACAAAAGCTGAATAATTTGCCGGCTCCTGCGCTCGCACTGCGGGACGCTATTGCTTTCAGGCTTGGCGCTCCCTTCGGCGGGCGAACACCAGCACTTTGAAGCCCTTCCTAAGACACTTGCGGAATTCTATTTACAGGTTCCTGCGGAGATACCGGCCCATCACATAGCCGAGGACTATGTTGAAAGGGAATACTCCGGAAGTATAGTGTCCGCACGGCATCGCAAAAGCGGAATGGGGCAGACCGAGTTTCCGGTAATCGCGCAGGACCGCTTGTGATAGAGCCGGCGGGAACGAAAAGTCGTAGAGTGCATATACCAAAAGAGATTTTTTCCCTGTCCCCGCCAGTTTAGCCGTGTAGGCCCTTGGGCTGATCGGCATCCAGATATCGCGCAGATCGTCGAGCGTGATGTTGCCTTCCAACCCCGAGCGCACGCAGCGCGTGGATAGCCCATTCCAGACAACATCCGCAAAATACGGCGATATGTGATTTTGAACGCTGACTCCCAGGCGGGCATCGTGGGCCAGAGTAATAAGCGCCACACAGGAACCCAGGCTGGTTCCCAGGATTGCCAACCTCCTGTATCCCTGTAATTCCAGCCAGTCCAGCGCAGCCCGGGAATCTATGACAGCTTGCCGGACAGCCTGGAGCGTGCGCCCAAGATTGGGCGACAACATGTAGTCGGCGCGCTTCAGGCCTTCAGGCATCCTGAAATCGTGGTAAGGCAAGCTCAGGCGCAAGGCCGAGAGACCGAAAAAATTCAGCATGCGGCATAATGAGCGATGGCTGCGCGCATCCGCATTCCACTGCGGAAGAACCAGGACGGCGCGTCCCGTGGATTCCGCCGGGTAATACCGAGCATGCACCGTGTTATTGATGCGATAGATGGAAGGCAACGGCGTGGTGAAAGCCAAATGCCGTCCCTCCAGCCGCCAGTTTCGAACCGGCTGATAGGAATGGTACGCGTCGCTGTCCGCGAGCGCACGGCGCGCATATTCCATCAGATAGAACTTTGGATCCTGGGCCGTGATTTTGTCGGGTACAAATTCGAGCCCCCATTCGAAAGGGAGAACTCTTCGATCAGTATCCCGTTTCGAAAGTCTTTCTTCCCATTGATAAAAAATGCGGTTGAGCACGGCTCATACCCTTGCATGAGAAAGCACCATAATCTAGCAAACCGGCCGGCGCAAAAACAGTTTTTATCCGAACCGGCGGCGCAAGACCGACATGCGGATCGCCGATTGACAGGGACTCAAAGGTGCGGCGCAGGTGCAGGCCTTTACCTGGGCGCCCGGTGCACGGGACGAGGTTCGTGGTAGTAACCTTTGCGATAGATGATCTTGCGTGCCGGGGCCAGGTATTCTATGGAAATCCGGTGGTAGGAATTCGGCAGCAATTTTTGGTTGGAGATGTAGGTCAGATAATACTTGCTCTTGAGTTCCCGGGCCACTTCCGCATAGACATGCCTAATCTGATCGTAATCCGGCGGGAAAAAGCAGCGGCCGCCCGTTTTTTCGGCAAGTTCGGCCATCTCGGATTCTCTCTTTTTGAAAAATTCGTCAATATAATTTTCATTGTCGCCGAACAGCCGTCGATAAATATTCGTAAGCATTACGACCCTGCGCTCGCGCTTCGCCTGCTCACGGACCATCGCCGTCTTGGAAACAACGTAGAGCGAAGCTTGAGATTGAATGACGGCAAGGGAAGCATCTTGAAAACTGACGCTGCTCTGGTTGTTGAGGCAATCCGTAAGCAAAATGATCGCTTTGCGCCCGTCTATTTCCCTAAGCTGGTCCCGCGCCGCGGTAAACATGGCGTCATAGAGCGCAGTCCTCAATCCCGGGTTTATTTTTCCCAGAGCTTTCCGCACTTTTTTCAAATCATCGGTCCAATCCAGGATTCGCCGGATCTGATCGTCGAAGGTGATGAGCGAGATCCGGTCTCCGGGCGAAAGCGCGCCGGCAAAATTTTCGGCTGCTTCTTTAATCTTTTTCAGTTCCGTTATCCCGCTTGCGCTCGTGTCCAGCAGCAATACCACCGAGACCGAATTCGTATCCAGGCCGAAACTGCGTATTTCCTGTTCGGCCTGGTCTTCCCAGATGCGGAAATCCTCTCTCCGCAGGGAAGTGATCATGTTGCCGGCCTCATCGAACACGCTGATCGGGACCTTCACCAGATTGACGGATACCGAAAAGGCCGGACCGGTATCCTGTGTTTCCGGACGGCCTTGCGCCGTGAAGAGACTGATGGGGATCAACAGAACCAGCATCCATCGCCGCATTTGTTGCATTCTATCACTTTCCCCTGCCAAATAGCACGTGGCTTTGGTTTCACACGTGCAGTTCAATGACATCACCGTCCTCCAGCAGGTGCGTACGTTCCACCATGCGGCCCTCATACTTCGCGGGATTTTTGGAGATTTGGGAACTCCAGATTTTCGCGAATTTGAGCGAGTGTACAAATTCCCGGTGCACGGCGCGTGCCAAGTCCAAAACGGTGCTGCCTCGCTTCAGCACAAACGGAGGACTGGACAGATCCGCCTTTTTCCCGGGAACTTTGGTAAAAACTCGAACAATGTCAAGCGTTTCGAACAACTTGCGCCGCAGGGCATCCAGCCCTTCTCCCGAAACTGCCGATACCGGCAGCAGGTCAAAGCGGCTGCCGAAAAACTCGTTCAGGATTTCCAGATTTTGGCCCGCACTTGGAGCGTCGCATTTGTTTGCGGCCAAAAACGCGCGCCGAAGGACGATTTGGTTTTGTTCCGATCCGGATTCAACTTCCCGGCAAAGCCTTATCCGGGAACTTTCCAGGAGAGTCAGCACGCCGTCGATTTCATCAAGAAGTTCGTCAGCAGCCAGGTCGGCGACCAGGAGCGCCGTATCGGACTGCCGAACGACGTTCCCCATCCATGGTTCGTAGAACTTGGGCTCCATCGGGGGCATATCCACCAGCTGAATCTTCACGTTCTCGTAAGGCATCATCCCCGGCTGGGGCAGGCGCGTCGTATAGGGATAGTCCGCGATTTCCGGTGCGGCATTTGTCAGACGCGCCAGCAGCGAAGACTTGCCGGCATTCGCCCCGCCAGCCATAACCACTTGGCCTGCTCCTTCGCGTTGAACGGAATACAAAGCGGACGCTTTGGAAATGCCGTGCTTTTTTACCGCTTCATTGCGCAATTTGGCCATTCGCCGCCGGAGGTCGGCCCTCATTTTTTCGGTCCCTTTATGTTTGGGGATCAGAGCCATCATCTCTTCCAGCGCCTCTATCTTGTCCTGCGTGGTGACGGAATCTTTGAAGCGCTGTTCGGCGGCGAGATATTGGGGTGTCAGGTTGGCGGGCATAGGTGCCGGACTCTCCTATATTTTAGATGTAATTATTATATCCGCTCCGGTCGGCCGATAAAATCATGTCCGGGCTGCGGCCCGAATTCAGGGGGATCCGGAAAGCTGCCGCAGGAAAGTCATTGGGAAAATGGTGGCCCCCCGCCGATTTTCGGGTATGATATTCACCGCGCGGCGACGGAGGTTGCGCAGGCCAATAAGAGGAGGATCTCAGAGTGACTTTGCCAAATTTCGCGTTTTTTAAAGGCCGCATTGTCCCGTACAGCGAGGCCAAGGTCGGTGTTCTTACCCATACTTTCAATTACGGCACCGGCGTGTTCGGCGGCGTCCGCGGTTACTGGAACAGCGATGAAAAGCAACTGTTTCTCTTCAAGCCGCACAACCATTATCGGCGCCTGCTGGAGTCTGCCAGGCTGATGCTGATGGAGCTCCCTTATACTGAGTCGGAAATGTTGCAGTTCACGATCGATCTTCTCCGGGCCGAAAACTATCGCACTGATTGTTACATCAGGCCTATTTGCTATTTCGCGGACGAGACTATCGGGGTCCGGCTTCATAACCTGAACGCGGAGCTGACAATCGTCGCCATTCCATTTGGCTCCTATGTGGCAAATGAAGAACGCAGCCACGTTACGATTTCATCCTGGAGGCGCATCGACGATAACATGATTCCTGCGCGCGGCAAAATCGCCGGCGCCTATGTGAATTCTGCGTTCATCAAAACCGACGCTCAGCGCTCGGGTTTCGACGAAGCCATTGTCCTGAACCATGACGGGCATGTCTCCGAGGGGTCGGCGGAAAACTTTTTTATTGTCCGCAAAGGCAGCGTATGCACGCCGCCCATAACCGATAACATCCTAGAAGGGATTACCCGCTGCACCGTCATGACGCTTCTGCGTGATGAGCTTCAGGTGGAAGTGATAGAGCGCCCGGTTGACCGGACCGAGATCTATCTTGCGGAGGAAGCCTTTTTCTGCGGTACCGGAGTGCAAATAGCGGCCATTACCAGTGTCGACCACCGCCCGATCGGAACCGGGGAAATCGGCCCCATTACCGCGGAATTGAGGCGGATATATTTTGATATGGTTCGGGGACGCGCGCCGAAGTACCGGGAATTCTGTACTCCCGTGTTCCCGAGTACCTAAATACATCCACGCGGTGCGGCAAACCACACCTACCGCATAGTCCGCACTGCCGCATGAGCCCACTTGCGGCTTTGTCAGAGTGTTTCACCCCCCGGCAGGCGCCCGTATATCCGGTTCATGGCGCGCAAGCGGGAAGCCAGTTTGGGTGTGAGCTGATCCTCCCGCATCCACCAGCGCCAGTTGTTGCGCGTGGTCCCCGGAAAGTTCATGCGCGCTTCGGATCCCAACCCCAAGACATCCTGCATCGGCAGAATCACAGTATCCGCGGCGGATGCCAGCGCCAGCCGGATCAAATCCCAGACCGCATTTCTGCCGTCGCTGCCCATATACGCCAGGGCCAACTCTCTCTCGCGGCGAAGCCGTGCATTCTTGTTACTTGCCGCAAACCATCCGGCGGAAGTGTCATTGTCGTGAGTTCCGGTATAAACCACGCAATGTTTAACAAAATTGTACGGCTTATGCGGATTATCCGGCGACTCATTCTCAAAGGCGAACTGGAGCACACGCATCCCCGGAAACCCCCAGCGGTCGCGCAACGCCTCGACTTCGGGCGTTATCAAGCCGAGGTCCTCGGCTATAAAGGGAAGTCCTCCAAAAGCAGCGCGCAGCGCCGCAAAAAAGCGATCTCCGGGACCCGCCACCCATCTTCCGTCTTGAGCGGTCGTGCTGCCCGCGGGAATTTCCCAATATTTTTCAAATCCCCGGAAATGGTCCAGGCGGATAGCATCCACCGTCTTCAGGGTGCATCTTATCCTCTCGATCCACCATCCATACCCCGCGCGTTCCATCTCCTCCCAGCGATAGAGAGGATTCCCCCAGCACTGGCCGGTTTTGCTGAAGTAATCCGGCGGAACGCCCGCGATCGTCCTTGGTTTACCTTGCTTGTCGAGATCAAAAAGCTCCGGATTGAACCAAACATCGGCGCTGTCATGGGCTACAAATATCGGCAGATCGCCGATAATCTCGATGCCGAGCTCATTACAATATTTCTTAAGGGATTTCCACTGGCGAAAGACCTCAAACTGAATAAATTTATGACTGCGGACTTCCTCGGCGCTCGCGCCCGTTTTTTGTTTCCACTCGGTCCAAGCTCGGCCCCCGTTCAGATCCTTCAGAGCTGCGAATTCGGCAAAAGGATTCAACCAGGATTCGTTTTCGGCGCAGAACTCAAGAAAGTCGTCCCGAAGAGGGTCGGAATCATTGTGCGCGAAGGCCGCGGCCGCTTTTCTTATCAGCTTGCTTTTAAACGGGATGACCGCTTCGAAATCCACCATCGGCCGGGAAAACCGCGGGGCTTCCTGCAGCTCTTCCGGGGACAGCCAACCCTGCTCGACAAGTGTCTGCAGGTTGATGAGCAACGGATTACAGGCTATGCTGGAGTATGCCTGGTAAGGCGAGTAAGCGAAGCCGGGCGGGCCCAGCGGCAGGACCTGCCAGAACTGTTGGCCGCCTTCCGCAAGGAAATCCGCAAAACGATAGGCTTGTGTCCCGAGATCACCAATGCCCCATTCTCCCGGGAGAGAGGTAGGGTGAAGCAAGATGCCGCTTTTGCGCATGGCTTCTCAAATAAAGGCAGCTACGAATAACGTGAAAATCCGCAGCCTTATGGAAAGGGTTTTTCGCCGCAGGGGCGCCCAGAACGCTTAGTCCGCATTTCTCACAAGGTTTTTGCCGGGGCGGCACATCCGGGCATGACGGCTGCATTTCGCTGCTCGTGAGGACGGCTCCCCAGAGCCGTCCTGGGCGGGTCTGGAGACCCGCCCGCCTTGTATCCACACCCGTCTGCGACGCCTCGCTACGAAACCC
>JBBISO010000103.1:0-210 GCA_037441325.1 Acidobacteriota bacterium
TTATGGATTATGATCCCACCGAGCATCTGGAAACTCCGAGAGCGCTGAAGCCGCTTCCGAGGTTTCTGAATAAGACCGAAGTTGCGGCCCTGCTGAACGCTCCGGATCCTGAGACGCCTTTGGGAAGCAGAGACCGCGCCATGATTGAGATCCTTTATGCTTCCGGCCTGCGAGTAAGCGAACTGGTCAAACTCAAAGTCAGCCAGATAG
>JBBISO010000103.1:220-9613 GCA_037441325.1 Acidobacteriota bacterium
GATGTAAGCTTGGGCGTCATTTCCTGCATGGGGAAGGGAAGCAAAGAAAGAATTGTGCCGATTGGATCAGTTGCCAGAGATCGGGTGGCGGAATATTTAAGTCGATACCGGAGCGAGCTTTTAAAGAAAAAAAAGAGCAATTATCTATTTGTAACGCGGCTTGGTTCTCACATGAGCCGTCAAGCGTTTTGGAAAATCCTGCGGGCGTACGGCAGAAAAGCCCGTATTGAGAAGCCATTGACCCCCCACATGCTCCGCCATAGCTTCGCTACCCACCTTTTGGAGCACGGCGCGGATCTGCGTTCCGTTCAGATCATGCTCGGGCACTCCGACATTTCAACCACCCAGATTTATACTCATATTACCCGCGAACGCCTGAAACAGGTTTATAAAAAATATCACCCAAGAGCCTAAAACGCACTGTGAATGACGAATGGCTGCGTTTTCGAGTTCACTATTCGTCCCTCGCCAGTGTGATTAGGTGCGGATGTTTAGAAGAAGAACCAAACCCGATGCTCCGAACAGAATATTGGGCGCCCAGGCGGCCAGAACGGGAATGAGAAGTCCGTAGGCGCCCATCGCATCAAAAACTCCTGCCATTGCCCAGTACGACATGGCAATCGCAATGCTGATGCCGATCCCGTAAAAAGCGCCCTTTTTGCCGGTTGAAAAAGAAAAGGGAACGGCGATCAGCGCCATTACCAGGCAGCTTAAAGGGAATGAGATCTTTTTGTTAAGCTCGACCTGGAGTCCCGTAGCATTGTAGCCGGACTTTTTGAGATAACCGATATAGTTTCTTAACTCCGCATAGGTCAGTTTTGAAGATTCCTTCGGTTGAAAGATTTCCTTCTCAAAATAGCCTGCCTTTTCGGGGAAATGGAAGGTTTCAGACCGAATCCGGCGGAAACTTCCCCGCTGGAAGTTATAGTTGCGGATCCATCCTTCTTCCAGAATCCATGTGCCATGGCGATCAATTCGGGCCCGCTTGGCGTGAATTCTCCGCAAGATCCTGACAGAATCCAAATCAATGTCATAAACATTCAGGTCCACAAATGAGTCCTGGTTTCCATCAAAATATTCATAGTTATAGATGCGGCTTGATTCTCCGAAAATCCATTTTCTCTGCAATCGCATGGTGGTTTGGGGAGGTCGGCCCTTAATGATGTTCCTTAAGCCATCCTGACGGTCATTTGCATACGGCAGAATATGGTCCTGCATCAAAAAGAGGCCGATGCACAATCCCGACCCTATGAGAAACATGGGAATGGAAATCCGATAAAGGCTCCAACCGCCTGCTTTGATTGCTGTTATCTCGGAGTGCTTTTCCATGATGCCGAAATTGATCAGGATAGCAAGCAGGACGGACATAGGCACCACAAGCATGATTATCTGGGGTGTGAGGAAGGTAAAATAATCCAGAACAACCGCTACCTGGATCTTGTTCCGGATGATGTCGTCGAGCAGATCAAACAAAGTGAGCAGAACAAAAAGCGTGCCGCAGGTCATGAAAGACCAAAAGAAGTAAATCAGGAATCCCCTGGATACATACAGGTCAAACACCTTGGGAAATATGAGCCTTGTCAAACATCCGGCAGATTTGACGATAGCCCTGTCGATTCCGGCAACGAGCCCTGCCGCTTTCCCCAACATCAGTCGTCGGCTCAAGCCGACCAATCGGGTTTTCCGGAGAGCGCATGATATCCAATATCCGAGCCTGAAATTACGTTCCATTATTACCATGAGAATCAATCCGACGGCTGCCAACAGGAGGTTGGCGCCCCAAAGGCCCAACCACGGATTGATTTTTCCAACTGATGCCAACCGGATCCCGTTAAAAAACAAAACATAAAAGGCCAGGACCGATATCAAGCTTAGCGCAAAGCCCGAAGTGCGCCCGCCCTTTGATTTTCCGGCTGCCAACGTCAGGCCAAGAAGTGCAAATGGAAATATGGAGAAAGGAAGGGAAATTCGCCGATTAAGTTCAACAATATATTCAAGTTTTTCGGCGGCCGGTGCGCTGCGATAGTTCTTCCACAAACGATAGGTGCTTTGTTCCACCGCTTTTTGCGGTCGGTTTTTAAGATCTTCCTGCGCTCTGAAAACATCAGTCAAGTCTATTGGGATATCTGTTGCAACAAAATAAGTTACGCTATCTTTACTCGGATCGGAGGTGTCTGTTGTGTAGCTCGCTCCTTGCTCAAGATGAAGTTGAAGCCGGCGGTTTTGCGAATCGGAGATCCATGTTCCTGAGCGGGCCATGATTGTACGCGGAGCAGCGGGATCAGAGTTGTCGGCCAGAAATACATTTTCCCATCGTTGCTTGTCGGACGCTAAGTCATCGAGATAAAAGACAATATCGGGAAAGACATCATTGAATACACGCGCCTGGATCCGCGAGGTGGGATGGATCAAGCTTATGCGATCCTTAACCTCACGTAAAACGTCGTTTGTTTGAGGCAATACAATAGTTGAAAGAACACCGGTTACGGCCCCGACTAGGATGCCGATTCCGACAATACATGGGAGGAGTCTGCGGATCGGGATACCGCATGCGCGCAACGCTGTGATTTGACTCTCTCCTGACAGCCCGCTAAGGCCAATCAATATTCCGACCAAATAGGACAAGGGCAGAGAAAAAACCATGATGCCGGGAAGGATGGCACCGGTTATGGAAACAATGACACCCAGCGAAGCATTTCTGGTAATGAGCAGTTCCGAAAGCTTTCCCAGATCGTGAATGAAAACCAGAAAAGTCAGAACCGCCAGCGTAATAAGAAATGGCGGTATGATTGCCAAGCAAACAAGTTTGTCAATTCTGCGCATCACCAAAAGAGACTAGCATACAAGCGGGGAAAATTACACAAACCGAGAAAGCGTCAATCACATACACTGGGGGCTTTTGGAGCACTTGCCGGGGATGTGGCGGCGATATTCGCAGGCCTTTACAACTTCTGATAAGATATCTTATGTAAACTATGATAGGGAGGGCAGTTTTTATCGCTGCCCGCCCTATTCTCTTTTTGGGGGAAATATTCCGGCCAAAAATTGTGCGGCAGCCACTCCTGGGATGCTGCCGGCTACATCTTGTATTTTCCAAGATCCTCAGGATTCAGGTTTTCAAGCCACCGCTTGATATCTTCGGGCGAGCTGCGTTCGGCGGATAGCGTGGTGGAAGAGCTGCTGGCGGATTTGGAGATAACCTCATCGGTTACGAAGATGGGAGAATCGGTTCTGAGTGCTAAGGCAATAGCATCCGATGGCCGAGAATCCACGGTGATTATCTTCCCGCCGGAACTCAGAAAGATGAGTGCATAGAAAGTGTTGTCTTTGAGCTCGGTCACCACGATCTTGGTGACCTTGACGTTAAGATGGTTTAAAAGCCCTTTGATGAGGTCATGAGTCATAGGACGAGGTGTGTCCACTTTTTCGATCTGCAAAGCAATAGCATTGGCCTCAAAAATCCCCACCCAGATTGGCAGCAATGTATCGCTTGCTGTATCCTGCAGTACAACGATTGGAGAATTGGTAAGCGGATCCATCATCAAGCCTTTGATCTTAAATTCAATTTCTTTCATGGTCCCTCCATCCGGGTTTATGAAAAATCAGCGCCATGCATGTGTGCGCCTTTATAACCATTTTAAAAGGATGGGGCGGCAGAGGGCATTTGGCCTTGGTTTTATACCCCTTGGTCGGTGCCAATCAGGATTCCCTTCAAGCTGTTCGGGCTGAAGCCGCTGATTTCAACGAATACGAATCGGCCTATCAGGCTTTCCGGCCCGTCAAAGTTGACGATTTTATTGTTGCTGGTTCGACCGGTTAGCCGAACGCGGCTTCGAGCCCGGCCTTCCACCAAAACCTCAACCGTTTGTCCTATATAGGTCGCGTTGTTAGTGTATTGAATCAGCTTTTGCCGCTCCTGCAACAGTTCAAGCCTTCTTCCCTTCTCCTCGCCAGGTATTTCGCCGGTCAATTTCAGCGCCGCGGTATTGGGTCGCGGCGAATACTTAAAAGAAAAAGCACTATCATATTGTACCTCATCGATGAGGCTGAGCGTATCCTCAAAGTCCTTCTCGCTCTCTCCCGGGTATCCAACAATAATATCGGTTGAGATAGCGATGGCGCGGCTCGCGTTTCTGATTTTTCCGATGATTTCCAGATATTGTTCGCGCGTATAACCCCGGCGCATGGCGCGCAGTATTTTGTTTGATCCTGACTGGACCGGCAAATGAATATGATTGCAGACGGAAGGGCGTGAAACCATAACCTCCCGCAACTCGTCGGAAAAATCGGCCGGATAGGAAGATGTAAAGCGAATCCGCTTCACGCCTTCGATTTCCGATATGCGCCTGAGCAATCCGGCGAAGCCAAGATTGTCCGCGGCCGGGTCGCGATAGGAATTGACCGTCTGGCCCAGAAGGATAATCTCAAAATACCCCCGCGCCACGAGACCTTCGATTTCGCGGAGAATATTGGAGCTTTCCCTGTTTCTTTCCTTTCCGCGGGTGAGCGGAACAACGCAAAAAGCGCACTGCCGGCTGCAGCCTTCGCTGATCGTGACGCCCGCGCGCCATGAATTGCCGCGCGCGAAATCGCCGATTTCAAGCGGATCGGGATCGGATTCCCTTCTCAATTCAATGACGGGCGCGCGCGTGAGCGTGCTTCGTTTTACCAATTCGCTTATGACGTGCCCCTTTTGCGGACCCGCCAGGACATCCACCAAGGGCGCCTTCTTGAGGATCTTATCTCGCTCGAGCTGGGCCATGCAGCCTACCACACCGACAATCAGGTCCGGTCTTTGCGCTTTGTGCCGCTTGATCTCTCCCAGCCGGGCATAAATTTTTTGCACTGCTTTCTCCCGGACGCTGCATGTATTCAAGATTAGGATATCAGCCTGGGCGGGATCGGCAACCGGCTCCATTCCGCTTTTTCGGAGGTTAGCGGCAATTTTTTCGGAGTCCAGCTCGTTCATCTGGCAGCCGAAAGTCTCGATCATGAATTTGGGAGTCATGTGTGATTACGGCGGTTATGTCTTGGCGGCCAGGCGCATCGAGCGCTGGAGCATTTCGGATGCATAGCGCTTCGTTGCCGGCGTGATGGCTTCTCCGCCCAGCATTCGCGAAAGCTCGTGAATCCGTTCGGATTCGCCCAAATGCGCGACCATGGTTTCCGTTCTCCCGCCGATGATCTCCTTACGAACACTGAAATGGTTGCTGGCGAAAGCTGCAATTTGCGGAAGATGCGTTACGCACAACACCTGGTTCTTTTCGGAAATCTCCCGCAAGCGCTTCCCGACGGCTTCCGCCACTCGTCCGCCGATGCCTGCGTCCACTTCATCGAACACAAGGGTCTTGTTTTCTTCTTCACTCCCGCACAGCGACTTGATGGAAAGCATCAGCCGGGATAGCTCGCCGCCCGACGCGATTCTGGCCAATGGCCGTATCTCTTCCCCCTTGTTCGGGGCTATTAAAAACTCTACACGGTCGATGCCATTGAGTCCATAGAAACCCGGGAGGCGTCCGAGGGTCTCCTTTTCATGGCGCGGATGAAATCTTACGCGCATTTCCATCCGTTCCATCGCAAGGGCGGCGAATTCTCTGCGGATTTCCCGTTCCAGCCGGAGCGCATCCCCCCGCCGTTTTTCCGAAAGCCTCTCGGCGCACGCGAGATACTTATCCGACACCCCCTTAAGCTGTTCGGACAAGCGGGCCATGGAATCGGCATGCGAAAGCAGCTCTTCCAGCTCTTGCGAGCACTCTTTCGCATATTCAAGAATCTCGGCGATGGAGGATCCGTATTTCTTCATCAGCTTTTCCAGTAGATATGACCGCTGGTGTACCTGTTCCAGACGTTCCGGACTGAAATCGGTGCGGGCGGCATAGTCGCGGGCGGCATAGGCTGTCTCCTCCAGCCGGTAGCGGATCTCGCGCAGGGATTCTTTATGCGCAAACCAGTTTTTATCGAAATGTTCCAGCGCTTCCAAAAGACGCTCGAGGCGGGTCAATTCGCGCAATATGGACAAGTCGCCCCCATAGAGCACCTCATAGGCTTCGGTGGCGAGGGCCAGGACTTTTTCCCTGTGGGTCATGATGTTGCGCTCGCTTTCCAGCTCTTCTCTTTCATTCGGCTGCGGATCGGCGCACCGGATTTCATCAATCTGATATTGCAGGACATCAATCCGCCGAAGGCGTTCCTGTTCATCCGTCTGCCGTGAATCGAGCTGCCCGGCTATTTCGCGGAGCTTTTTGTATGTCTCCTGCACTTCCTTCACCAGCGCATCATTGCCGCCGAAATAATCGAGCCAAATCAAATGGGAGGATAAGTCAAGCAGGGATTTTTGATCCTGCTGGCCGTGGATATCTCCCAATTTTTCGCCAAGGGACTTCAGAAGCGAAAGGCTGGCTAAGTGATTATTGATTAATATTCGGTTGCGTCCGGCAGAAGAGATTTCTCTGCGGATCAGAACCGAATGGTCCTCCAGATCAAACCCGCTTTCGGCCAACATTCGGGAAACTGATCCGCTCTCAGCAATCTCAAACAAACCTTCGAGCACGGCGGCATCGCAATCAGAGCGAATCATATCCGGCGAAGATTTCGCTCCCAGAAGCAATCCGAAGGAATCCACCAGGATGGATTTTCCGGAACCGGTCTCACCGGTCAAAAGGTTCAACCCCTCGCTGAATTCAATCTCCAGTTCCCTTATCAGTGCCAGATTCCGGATTCTTATCAGACGCAGCATTGGCAGGTCCCCGCTGATGAATGGATACTGCGCGTAATTGAGTCTAGCATATTGAAGTCCGGATAAGAACACTCGGAAAGGATTGAGCGGGAAAAAGGGGTGAACAACCCGCCGGTTTATCGATGGCTGTTATTTGTTAATTGCTGTGCCTGTCCTTAATCGTTTGACTTTGCCCACACGCTTTGGTATTTCGATAAATGATGGCGGCATTTTCACGGAAAGATTGAATCGGCATGCTGACCTTTATTTCGCTTCAGGAAGCATCCACCGCCCCATTTAAGGGCTCCATATTCGGCTTGCTGTCACAGAGCGGCGCGGTCGCGCTGCTAATTTTGGCTTTGCTGCTGGCGTTTTCGATTTTTTCCTGGACCATTATTTTCCGCAAGTGGCTGACTTTCCGCCAAATCAATCAGACGAGCACCGAGTTCATCGCGTTGTTCCGAAAGAGCGCGCGTTTAAGCGAGGTGGGATCCGCTTGCGATCAATATCGCCGCACACCGCTGTCGGGCATCTTCCGGGCCGGATATCACGAGCTGAATGCCCAGATTCAGGCTTCCGGATCGCACAATCCCGGCCGTCCGGTCCTGAGCGAAAGGAATGTCGCAGGAATCCAGCGCGCGCTGCAACGCGCCGCCGCGGCCGAACTGTCCGTTCTTGAAAAAAGCATGAGTTGGCTTGCCACGACGGGCGTGGTCACCCCCTTCATCGGACTTCTGGGAACTGTAATTGGAATTATCAATGCGTTCAAAGGGCTTGGGATGGAAAAGACTGCCTCGATTCAGGCGGTGGCCCCGGGGGTCGCGGAGGCGCTGATTGCCACAGCTTTCGGACTATTTGCGGCAATACCTGCGGTGATTGCTTACAACCATTTCATCAGCAAAATTAAAAACCTTGCTACGGAAATGGATGACTTTTCCTCCGAGTTTTTAAACTTGGTTGAACGGAGTTTCAGCTGAATGGCTTTTACCACCCGGCAAGGACAAACCAGCACCTCTCTTTCCGAGATCAACGTCACGCCTCTTGTGGACGTGATGCTCGTGCTGCTCGTCATTTTCATGGTAACCGCACCGATGCTTCAGACCGGAATCGATGTGGAATTGCCAGAGACGAAAAACGTGAAGGATGTGAATCCTGAAGAGCGCATCGTTATTTCAATCAGCCGCCAGGGACTGATTTATTACGGGTCGGAGGCCATCAGCTTTTCCACCATTGCGGACCGTTTAAAAAGGGATGCGAAAAGTCCGAAAGATTCCATTTTTCTCAGGGCTGACAAGGACGTGAAATGGAACTCCATTATTTCCGTTATCGATGCCATCCGCGGCGCGGGCTTCGATGAGATTAAACTGGTTGTGAAGCCATTTAGGGAGCCGCAAAGGCCCTAGCAAACGATTATCGTGGCAAATATGAGCCGTCGATACGAGCGAAGAACATTGCTGAACATGCCCTCGATTCAAGAAAGGGGTGGCTTGTCTTTTGCGGCCTCCCTTGGAATTCATGCAATGATCGCTCTCCTGATATTTTGGGGAGGATACCTGCTTCCGGTCGCGGCCGTTCGGATCGGCGGACCCGGAGGAGGGATGGGAGGGGATGCGTACAGCGTCGGAGTGGTCGATGAACTCGGCGGCGGCGCCGGCATGGTAAAGCCTTCTATTGTGCCCAAGCCCCCGGCGCTTCTGGATGAAACGCCTGTTAAGGATAATTCCAAGGCCATTCCGCTTCCCCAGACGCTTGAAACGAAAAAGAAAAAGATCAGCGACCGCGAATTGAAGGAAGCTGCCAAATTGGCGCAATCCAAATCCAACGTTATTCCGGCAGCGCCAGAGCCCGGAGCGGGAGGAAGCGGTGGCGCCAGCAGCGGCAGCGGAGGAGGCCGTGGCGGCGGCAGCGGCGTCTCCATTGGGGCCGGATCGGGTGGCGTCGGAGAGTCATGGTATGCGCGCGTTGTTGAAGCCCGCATCAGTTCCAATTGGGTCCGGCCGCCGGAAGGCGTGACGGTCGAGGTCGTTTACAGCTTCTATATAGCACCGAATGGATCGATCATCGGTATCAAGCGCGAAAAATCATCCGGAAATCCGGCTTTGGATTGGACGGCGGAGCGCGCGATTCGGGCTTCCGATCCGCTCGATCCGCCACCCCCGGAATTTCGCGGAAGGCCGGTGCAATTCATTGCGCAGTTCATTTATCCGCCGAAACCCTAGTTCCTCCGCAGGAATCGGGGCCAAGGTGCGCAAATGCGCATGGAATCCACCGGCGCCAATAGCGGCCCGAGAATCGAGGGAGGCGACGAAGCATGGCGGTATGGGGGCGGCGCGGCGCTTGAAACCTTCTGAGAGATTCAAGCCGGGTTTTTCGGCCGAAGGAGAGAAATGTTCAAAAAGCTGCTTTTGCTGAACTTGATTCTGTGCAGTGCCCTGCCCTTTCTCCATACACAGGAGCCTTCTCCCATTACAATTCGGCCGCGTCCGACAGAAGAAATGATTCTTGCCGTCGCACCGGTGCAACCGCTGACGCGCGATAAAGCCGGCGAACTTGCCGAGCTGCTAAGAATCTTCAATCAGGTCTTATGGGATGATCTCTCTTTTTCCGGATTTTTTGTAATGGCCGGCAGAAGCTTCTATCCTCCGCATCCGATTGTTCGCCCCGAGGATGTCAATTAT
>JBBISO010000104.1:0-8843 GCA_037441325.1 Acidobacteriota bacterium
TCAACACCGAAGTTCAGCAGCACCTCGGGGAAAACCGGGTCCGCTGCGTCAGCATGCAGCCAACGGACGGTATGGTGCGCGGCATGAAGGCTATCGACACCGGCGGGCCGATCAGCGTGCCGGTGGGTCGCAATACTCTGGGCCGCGTCTTGAGCGTGATCGGCGAGCCCGTGGATGAGCTCGGCGAACTCAAAGCCAACAAGTTCTACCCCATCCATCGGCCCGCACCCAGTTTTGAGGAGCAGAGCACCGAGACCAAGATGCTCGAAACCGGGATTAAGGTTGTCGACCTTTTGGAACCCTATGTTCTGGGGGGGAAAATCGGGCTGTTCGGAGGCGCCGGTGTCGGCAAAACGGTCATCATTATGGAAATGATCCACCGGATCGCCACCCATCATGGGGGCTTTTCGGTCTTCGCCGGAGTCGGAGAAAGAACGCGCGAGGGTAATGACCTCTGGCTCGAAATGAAAGAATCCGGAGTTATTGAAAAGGCAGCCCTCATTTATGGGCAGATGACGGAACCGCCGGGAGCGCGCCTGCGAGTCGGCCTGACCGGATTGACGGTCGCGGAATATTTTCGCGACGAAGAGAACCAGGACGTTCTTCTTTTCATCGACAATATTTTCCGCTTTACTCAGGCGGGATCCGAAGTATCGGCGCTCCTCGGACGAATGCCTTCGGCCGTGGGATATCAACCGAACCTTGCTACGGAAATGGGGGAATTGCAGGAAAGAATCACTTCGACCAAAAAGGGTTCGATCACTTCCATCCAGGCCATTTATGTCCCCGCGGACGATTACACCGATCCTGCGCCGGCGACGACTTTTGCGCATCTGGATGCAACCACGAATCTGGAACGGAGGATCGTGGAATTAGGAATTTACCCCGCGGTGGATCCGCTCGCATCCACGTCGCGAATCCTGGACCCGCGCGTAATCGGCGAGGAGCATTACGGCGTTGCCCGCGAGGTGAAACGCATTCTTCAGCGCTATAAGGATCTTCAGGACATCATCGCGATCCTAGGTATCGATGAGCTGAGCGAAGAGGACAAGCTCACCGTCAGCCGGGCGCGGAAAATCCAAAAATTTTTGTCGCAGCCTTTCTTCGTTGCGGAGCAGTTTACCGGGATTCCAGGCAAATACCTGCCCGTCAAGGAAAGCATTGAAGATTTCCGGGGCATCTGCGAAGGAAAGTATGACCACATTCCGGAGCAAGCGTTTTACATGGTGGGCGGTATCGAGGAGGTATTGCAAAAGGCCAGGCAGCTTGCCGCCGCGTAATCAATGATTAGGGATTTGAGATTCGCGATCCGGGATTGAGGGTGGAACAAGGGATCAATCTCACGTCCCGAATATTGAATCTGTACTATGGGACTACCTGAAAAAATACATCTTGAGATCGTTACTCCCGAAAAGCAGTTGTTCAGCGGCGAGGTGGATTGCGTAACCGTTCCCTCCACTACGGGATATCTGGGTATCCTCCCGGGCCACGCTCCTCTTCTGGCCGAACTTGGTATCGGCGAGATCAGCTATAAGATTGGTGATCGGATGGACTATCTCTTTTGTTCTTGGGGATTTGTGGAAGTGCTCCCGGACCGCGTCGTGCTCCTCGCCCAGACGGCTGAACTGGCTTCGGACATCGATATCAAACGGGCTGAGGAGGCAAAATCGCGCGCCGAAAAACTTCTGGCCTCCAAGGATCCCGGGATTGATTTTGCCCAGGCCCAATTATCTCTCCTGCGGGCGATTTCTCGCATCAACTCAGCCAAACACCGTGCTGCCAGGCACTAACCTGCATTCAGGTGTGTTTCCGTGTTGGCCGATCACCGAAAGGATTTAAAGGATTTAAGAGTTGAAAAGTTTTTCTGCGGTGCCACTGTGGTCGCAATATCTTGGAATTGATATTGCCGGCCAAGTTGCCTTTGCGCCTATAAGCCGGCGGCTGAAATGGGTCCTTCGCCAACAATTCCGATACTGAAGTGAAAAGCTGATTCCGGCTTTGTTCCCTCGCTCAAATGCTATATCTTTCACGGGGCGCCAAAAACCAAGGATATCCAAATCATTCAGATTCGTATGTAATTGATTTTCCGGCCTATGTATGCCGGGTTTCAGGAAACGACTTCCTCTCTTGCTTTCCGGTAGACTTTGTGGATGCCGATCGTTGTGTTGTTATGAAGCGCCTTATATAGCTGTTCTAGTTTGTCTTTAGCCTGTCCTGCCACTTCTCCACCCTGCAGTTCGGCGCGCGCAAAGTAAACCATGGCATCTTCGACCTTATCCATTTTCCACAAGCTCATCCCGATGTAATAGTATCCCTCGCCGTATTTTTCCGCTCTGAGGGCCTGCTGCAGAGACTTGATCGCCTCGGAAAACTTTCCGGCCTCGTAGTCATTCATGCCGATCAGGTGGTGGCACGCGCGCCGCACCTTGCGCAATTGTTCCCGTGCTTCCGCGTCCGGCTGTTTTGCGAGATCCGCGGCTTTGAGAGTAAGGCGGGCATACTCGGCTGCTTTGGCAAAGTTTTTCGCCCGCACGTATTTCTGCACAAAATCATAGCGCAGCATGAAATCGCTCTCGTACTCCGGCATTTTTAAGAGCTTGTCGGCCCATTCAAGGTACTTGGGCTCATTCTTTAGCTTCTTGTAAGTCTGCATGATATTGTAGGCAATGGTCGTTGATTTGGATGGTTCCAGTTTGTATATCGCTTCCAGGCACTCAACGTATTTCTGATCATTGCCGAGCTTTTCTGCCGCTTGCGCAATATAAGCGATGGTTTGAATATCGTCGTTGTGAAGCTTCAGCCATTGCTCGGCAAGCGGTTGGAGCTGCTGGTAGTTCTGGTTGGTGGAGCATTCGTAGAGCAAAGAATTGTATCCCGCCTTGATGTGGGGCATGAGCTTCGAGTTCGGATATTTCCGAATAAATTCCAGAAGCTTTGCCCCGCGCTTTTCAGGGTCGGTTTCCTTGCTGGCAACTTCATAAGCATTATATTCTTCTTCCGAATACTCCGGCTCCGGTTCCTGGGACTCTGCCTGCACAGAGGGTTGCCCCTGTAGTGGTTGGGCGTCGGCGGCGCCGATGGCCGGATTCCGGAAAAAGGCTGCCGTCAGAGCCAGGAGGGTTAAAACATACAATTTAGAAAAGCTCTTCATGGACGATCTGTCCCCCTTCCTCATTCGCAAACTCTGCGAATTTTAAGGATTGCCGGAAATCAAATCCACCAGAATAGTGGATTTTTTTTGCAAATAGTTTCAACCAAAATATCGAGTACAAAATCTATTTCAAGAGAATAAGGCTGTCTCCATTATGGATTCGCTGTTGAAACCGGAATTCGCAATTGAGCACTTGAGCTGTTCGCACCAGAACTTGCGGATTGCATGCATTTGAATATCTCCAGCCGCCAATCCTACTAATAATTTAATCACAATTCGGGTGCCGCCGTCGACACAAATCAGGAAAAGTCCGCAACGGTTAGTTACGGGTGGGATGTTACGACAAAAAAGCCCACCGCCGAGGCCCAGAGCAAGCAAAGAACGCAGAGTAAAACAGGGAAAATCTCCGCGACCCTCTGGGTCTCCGCGGTCGGTTTTTGGCGTTTAGTCTTATCCATATCTTTACCATCTGCTCCGCATAAATTACCGACTGCGAAGCGCTGCCATTTGGTCTTGCATCCGGTCCGGGGTTTTTTTAAAATGTAAACCTCCGCTGGGAGATCGTCTAATGGTAAGACGGGTGGCTCTGGCCCACCTGATCGGGGTTCGAATCCCTGTCTCCCAGCCATTTTTTTGCCCTTCTTCGATAAATCCAAGCGGCGGGACATCAAAGACAAATCCCGCCATGCCGGCTACGATGAAAACCGGGTCGATAGCGGTGCCGGATTCGAACCGGCGGAAGTAAGGAGATTTTGTTTCCCTGGGTTAACGCCAAGGCCTTGTCCACAAAGGCGACGAAATCTCTGCCCCACGCAAAAACAGCTTGTTTTTAAATAACACTGTTGTGTATAAATGTCCCCCGCTATGTTAGGGGAAAGCGACATATGCATTCTATATGCGACACGGATTCATGCATTGGGGCCCGCCCTTGTCCGTCCATTGTTATTTTTGTCTGTCTCTCCATTCTCTTTTTCGGGCCGTGCTTGTGCGGAGAGATCCTGCGGGCCGCCGAGCCTGCCCAAAATGCGAGTCCGTCAGCCGGAACGTTGAATGACTGGCTGCGGCGGGAAAATGCCGCCGCCGGAGTGTGGGACATCGGGGGCCAATTCCGCGTGCGTTTCGAAGACAAAGACGCCGGATCGTTTCCCAACCTTGACTTTGCTCGTGCCCGCGGCGGAAACAACAGCTATTTCCTGTTCCGCTCAAGGGTGCATCTCGGATGGTCCCCGGCAAAGTGGGTGACCGCTTATATCGAGGGGCGCGACGCCCAAGCTCTGAGCGACACTCGGGCTGTTCCGGAGAGCGACCGTTTCG
Source organism: Acidobacteriota bacterium (assembly GCA_037441325.1). Taxonomy (GTDB): domain Bacteria; phylum Acidobacteriota; class UBA6911; order UBA6911; family UBA6911; genus UBA6911. Next base: position 4,466 of record JBBISO010000104.1, read on the forward strand.
ACCTGTACCAGGCATATCTTCGCTTGGGAGACCCGGCGGGATTTCCCCTGTCGCTGAAAATAGGGCGGCAGGAATTGATTTATGGCGACCAGCGTTACATCGGCAACAGCGACTGGAGCAACTACGGGCGCTCCTTCGACGCGCTGAAGTTGCGCTTTGAAAACAAGGCCTTTTGGCTGGATACGTTCGCAGGCCGGCCAGTGGCGGTGGAAAACAAGCGTTTCAATAGCGCTAATGATTATGAGTGGTTCAGCGGATTTTATGCTTCAACCCGGCGGATGGTGCGGTGGCAAGACAGCGATTTTTATTTTCTTGCGTACAACGTAAGCGCAGGTTCGCCTGCGTCAGGCGGCCGCTCCCCCCGCGATGTTTATACTGTGGGCACACGCTGGAAATCGCTGGATGAAAAGCTGGGGGCTTGGGATTACGCCTTTGAGGCGGCGTACCAGTTCGGAAGCGTCCGCCAAGGGAGCAAGCGGCTAAAGCAGCGAAGCTATGCGGTAAACGCTACCGCAGGCCGCACGCGGCAAAAAGCTTTCGCCGCGCCGCGGCTGGGTATTGGCTATGATTTCGGCTCGGGCGACGGCAATCCGGACGACGGTCGGGAAGAAACCTTCCATCTGCTCTTCGGCACGCAGCACCGGTTTTATGGCAACATGGATTTGGCGGGCTTGCGCAATATGCATATTCCGCGGGCGGAGGCTTCGCTCAGGCTGTTAAAAAAGGTAACGGTTTCGGCCGAGTGGCTCGGATTCTGGCTGGCGAATAATGCAGATTTCTTTTACCCGGAAAGCGGCGCAGGCCGCACCCAGAACGGTTACGGACGCAATCCCGGCTTTGGCTCGCACATCGGTCAGGAGATTGACTTGCTGGTGGACTGGCGTCCGGCAGGCTGGGGGCTGGTGCGCGCCGGTTACGGCCATTTTTTTATCGGGCATTACATCCGACAATCCATCAACTCCGTGCCGGCTAACGGCGGGGCGGCAGGCGCGAAGTGGTTTTATTTTCAGCTCATTGGCAATTTTTAAATCGATGGTTTCGCCCTCAGAGAAAAGCATAATGGATTCCACGGCCGTGAAAAACCTGATCAAAGCGCTCTTGCTCGGAGCATGGTTAAGCGGTGCTGCCACTTTTGCTGCCGATAGTCTGCTGGTATACGCAGGAGCGGCATCGAAGCCCCCGGCCGAAGAGGTTGCCAAACTCTATGAACGGAAAAGCGGAGTCAAAGTCGAGCTGACCATCGGCGGTTCCGGCACCGTTCTGTCGCAAATGAAGCTTTCCAAACAGGGCGACATTTACTTCCCGGGCTCTTCCGATTATATGGAGAAGGCCAAGCGCGACGGCGATGTGTTCGCTGATTCGGAAAAGGTGATTGTATACCTGGTTCCCGCAATAAATGTGGTGAAAGGCAATCCGCATGGAATCCGCAGGTTGCAGGACCTGCTGCGTCCCGGTCTTCGTATCGCCATCGCCAATCCTGAAAGCGTCTGCGTCGGCGCCTATGCAGTCGAGATAATCGAGAACGCGTTCACGGCTGCCGAGAAAGCAGCCTTCCGGCGCAACCTTGTAAACTACACGGAGTCGTGCGAAAAAACCGCCACCGCAATTTCTCTGAAAATGGCGGATGCAGTCCTCGGCTGGAGCGTATTCCAACATTGGGATCCGGAGCGCATTGAAACGGTTCGGCTGCCAGCCGGCCAAGTTCTGCGCATCGGTTACATCCCGATCGCAATATCCAAGTTCACGAAAAACAGAAGCGCTGCCCAGAAGTTCATTGATTTTCTAGCCGGTCCCGAAGGTCGGAAGATTTTTGCGCGCCATCATTACTTTGCAACTGCCGAGGACGCGATGTCCTGGTTAGGGGCTTCAAAACCGGTCGGCGGTGAATATGGGGTGCCGTCCGTTTGGATCAGGAAGTAATGGAAGGATGAAGCGATGATGAATTTTCGGCACACGACAATCGGCGCCGCGCTGTTGGTCCTGGCATTATATGGCGGGTTGATTGTTTCGCTGAGTTGGTTTCTGGAATGGCCGACCCTGAGGGAAACGCTGACTTCGGCACGGACGTTGTTCTCCGTTCGACTGTCGCTTTTCGGAGCTACGGTTGCGGCCTCGCTGGCAATTTTGCTGGCGGTGCCGGCTGCCTACGGATTGTCGCGGTATCGGTTCCGTTCGCGCGAACTGGTGGATACGATTCTGGAATTTCCCATCATTGTTTCGCCGGCCGCTCTCGGTGCGATTCTGCTTATATTTTTCAACAATCCGCTCGGCGAATGGGTTCAGGCGCATGCCGTCCGGTTTGTGTTCACCTTCGCCGGTATCGTGCTTGCTCAATTTGTCACCATTCTGGGTATCGCGGTGCGACTGCTGAAAACTTCGTTTGACGAAGTTCCGGTGGAACTGGAAACAGTCGCGCGCACTTTGGGAGCGACGCCGCGCCACGCCTTCTATACCGTAACCCTGCCGCTGGCGCGCCGGGGACTCCTGGCGGCTTTCATCCTGTCCTGGGCCAAGGCGCTGGGTGAATTTGGCGCAACCATCATGGTGGCCGGCACGATGGCCATGCGCACTGAGACGTTGCCTATTGCCATCTATTTGCGGTTGGCCACTGCCGACATCGAGGGGACCGTGGCGTTGATCCTGGTGCTCGTCGCCACCGGACTGGCGGCGCTGGCGCTGTCCCGCTGGCTGCTGGGAAGGGCTGCCCATGCTTGAATTGGAATCCATTAGTGTGGCCGCCGGCGATTTCCGCCTGAGTGATATCAGTTTGACAATTGCGGAAGGCGAATGTCACGCCGTTCTCGGGCCATCTGGATCGGGCAAATCCACGCTGCTTAATGCGGTGCTGGGCGTATTGCCGCCTCAAAGCGGCCGCATCCATCTCCATGGAGAAGACATTACTAGTCGACCCATCGAGCGCCGCGGACTAGGTTATATGCCCCAGCAAATCGGTTTGTTCCCGCATTTGAGCGTGCGCGACAATCTCTTATACAGCCCGCGCGCTCGGGGCGTGCCCCCGGCGCAATACAAACTGCTGTTGGACATGCTGATCGAGGCGACAGGCATTGGAGAATTGCTGGGTCGTTTTCCGCGAACGCTCTCCGGCGGAGAACGTCAGCGCGTCGGCCTTGTGCGCGCTCTGGCCAGCCAGCCGCGCCTGGTTTTGCTCGATGAACCTTTTGCATCGCTGAACGAGTCCCTAAGGCGGGAGCTCTGGTGGCTGGTTCGCGAACTGCAGCGCAGGCAAAAGCTTACGGTTCTGCTCGTTACTCACAACCTGATTGAAGCCTATCTTTTGGCCGGCAGGATCAGTGTGTTGATGGGCGGGCGCATCCGGCAAACCGGCGACAAAACTTCCGTCTATCGCCGCCCGGCGGCGCGGTCAATCGCGCGCTTCCTCGGCGTCAACAATCTATGGGATGGCATTGTGACTGCCCGGGACGGCGACCGACTGACGGTCGAATGTCCAGCTGTGGGTATTAGCGCGCAGCTGCCGGCGGGAAACAAGCCGCCCGCGCTGCAGGCCCGCGTCACGGTGGGCATCCTTGCCGAACATGTCGCATTGCGTGACGCCGCCCATCCGCCGAAATCCGATGAACATATACTGACCGGCCGCATCAATCTCATCGATTTGGGCCCGCGATGGGTCCTTCAATTTCATCCGGCGTCTTCTGAAATCATTCTGGAGATCCATTTGGGGCGGCGCGTGGTTGAACACTTTGGGCTGACCGACGGCCGGACCGAAGTCACGGTCGGCCTGCCGAACGGCGCATTATTCTGGATGCAAAACGATTAGCCTGCATTTCTCGCGGGGTTCATACGGCGGCGGGCGGGGTAGCGGGGGCAAGCAGGCGCCCACCAACTGAGGACGCCGCAATATCAACTAATCCGATTGTTCGGACAGATAGATCTGGATACCCATTTGCTTGATCTGATCCAGCCGCGCTTCCAGCCAGTCAACATGGTCTTCTTCATCCTTTAAGATGGCCTTAAGGAGTTCTTGGCTGCCGTTATCGCCCGCTTGCACGCAAAGCCGGATGCTTTCATTGTAATGGGCAACCGCGCTCAATTCGGAGGCGAGGTCGTTCTTATGCATGGCCTCCACGTCCGATCCGATATTTATTTTGTTCAATTTGCTGACCGTGGGCCTGCCGTTCAGGAAAAGAATGCGCTCAATCAGGTTTTCGGCGTGCTTCATTTCGGTGATCGCACGTTTCTGCATTGCCGCGTGCAGTTTTGAGTATCCCCAGTTGGCGCACATTTCCGCCTCGACCATATATTGATTGATGGCGGTCAGTTCCTCAGCCAGCAGGTCGTCCAGCTTTTCTATGACATTTTTATCGCCTTTCATATTTCCTCCTCCTGGTTACTTTAGCAT
>JBBISO010000104.1:8856-9510 GCA_037441325.1 Acidobacteriota bacterium
AGAGTGTTCCAAATCAAAGCGCCGGCTCCGATGATTGCGGCATTGCCTTCACTCAATCCGGACGGGAGAAGTTTCACCTTATTGCGAAAAATTGGGAAAAGATGATCTTCTAGCGAGCGCCGCGTGGGGCCGAAAATCAACTCACCCGCCGCGGCCAAACCCCCGCAGAGAATGATTGCCTCCGGACTCAAGTGCGCCACCGAATCGGCAAGCTTAAGGCAGAGAATGCGGCCGCATGATTCGAAAGCTTCCATTGCCAGCCGGTCGCCACGGCCCGCGGCTTCCGAAACCATTTTTGCAGTCAACTCTGCAAAACTGACGCGGCGCAGCTTGCTTGGTTCCGTAGTATTGCAGATAAGTTCCTGCACCGTTCGGCAAAGCCCCGTGGCAGAACAGTAAGCCTCCAGGCATCCCCGCTTCCCGCATCCGCAAATCCTCCCGTTCGGATCGACAATGGTATGGCCGAGTTCCCCGGCAAATCCATCGGCGCCATAAATCAACTCGCCATTCGCGACCACGCCGCTTCCTAGTCCGGTGCCCAGCGTGATAACAATGAAATCTCTCATGCCTTGAGCTGCGCCGAAGAGCATTTCGCCCAAGGCTGCCGCGTTGGCGTCGTTGGTCACGGCCACGGGCAGGTTGTTATATTTCCGC
>JBBISO010000105.1:0-9481 GCA_037441325.1 Acidobacteriota bacterium
TGATCAGGGATGGCTGGCATGGATTGCTTTTGTTCCTCTTTTCCTGTTCGTTTTTAACACCAGGACATCCCTCCGAGCTTTCTGGGCGGGATTCGCCGCCGGCGCCGTTCAGCTTTTTGTTCTCCTAATCTGGATGCCGTCCGTGCTGGAAACCTACGGCGTATTATCCCAAGCCTTGGCGTGGTTTGCGTATGGGCTTGTGATCATCCTGCTGGCCTGCTATCCCGGTGCAGCCTGCGCCATAACCAAATTGCTGATGAAGCGGTGCGGAAATAGCAGCCTTCTATTGCTTCCTATGATTTGGGTATGCTCCGAATACGCGCAAAGCGTTTCGCCCTTTGGAGGATTCCCCTGGTTGCTAACCGGGTATTCGCAGACCCGCTATCCCGCAATTATCCAGGTTGCGGACATTACCGGCGTTTACGGAATTTCGTTCCTGGTTATTTGGACCAACGCGGCCATCGCGTGGATCTGCCTGCATAGAAATCGTACCCTGCGAATCTATGGACCTATGATTGCAGCGGTTGGACTGGCGGCCGGCTGCGCGATCTACGGCAGGATTTCGCTGCGGAACTGGGAAGGGATCAGGCCGCAATTTCAGGCCGCCATGCTCCAGGCAAATCTCGATATTGAAGAGCCGGAAGAGGTTTTAAGCGAAAAATTGACAAGCGGCTATGTGCGCATGGCGGATGGTTTGGAACCCGGTCAAATCGACCTGCTGATCCTTCCGGAATCTCCAGCGCCCGTATCCTTTCAATGCGATCCCGCCTACCGCCGCGTCCTTGAAGATCTGGCCCGGCGCTATCAGCTCGGATTGGTTTTCAATAACGTCAACTACGGCGAAGTCGAAGGGAAAGAGCGCTATTACAATAGCGCCTTCTTCCTGGACCGAAACGGAGCGGTGGCAGGTGTATACGACAAAATTCATTTAGTGCCTTTTGGAGAATACATCCCAGCAAAGAGCATTTTTTCTTTCGCCGAAACGATCACGGAGGTTGTGGGCGAGTTTTCGCCGGGGGAGAATTACCGCATCGTGAAGATGCAAGATCATACAGCTAATGCCATTATTTGCTTCGAAGCGGTTTTCCCCGCTCTGGTGCGCCGGTTCGTTCAAAAAGGAAGTCAATTGATTATCAATCTGACCAACGACCGGTGGTGTGGAGACAGCTCCGCTCCCTACCAACACCTTGTCATCGCGCGCTGGAGGGCGATTGAGAACCGCAGATATCTGCTGCGAGCCACCAATTCGGGAATCACAGCCGTAATCGAGCCCACCGGGAGGATCCAAAGCTCCACCGGTCTTTTGCAGGAGGCTGTGTGCCGGGGACGCTTTGAGTTTTTGCCGGGGCAGACGGCGTACGCGCGATATGGCGACGTTTTCGTTTTTCTATGTGCTATCATTACGGCGGTGGTTTGGCTGCGCGAAAGCCGCGGTTTTTTTAAATTGAGGAGGAAATGAATGCTCGAGGAACTTCATGAGAGGGTGAATGCGGTTGATCAAAAGATACAGCAGATTCGAGGGTATCTTTGATGTGCAACGCAAGCGCGCACAGGTACTCGAGCTGGAAAAAAAAGCAACCCGGCCGGATTTCTGGAACAACCAGGTGGAGGCGCAGACTGTTTTGCAGACCCGCAGCCGCCTGGAGCAGGACATCGAGTTAGATTGCAGGCTGGCGCGAGATGCGGAAGATCTGAAAGCGCTGGCGGAATTGGCGGAGGAGGACAAAGATGTATTGCCCGAGCTTGCGAGCGAGATTCAAAAGCTCGAGCAGGAAGCTCAACACGCCGAAATCCGCATGCTCCTTGCGGGCGAGCACGATGCGTCCAACGCGATTGTAACAATTCATCCCGGAGCGGGAGGGGTTGATTCGCAGGATTGGGCCGAAATGCTGGTCCGAATGTATCTGCGCTGGAGCGAGCGGTCAGGTTACGCCACCACGATACTCGACTATCAGCCTGGGGACGAAGCCGGCATCAAGTCGGTGACATTCTTAGTGGAAGGCGATTTTGCTTACGGATACCTCTCATCCGAAAGCGGCGTGCACCGACTGGTGCGGATCTCGCCTTTTGGAGCCATGGGCAAACGGCAGACCAGTTTTGCTTCCGTGTTTGTATACCCCCAGCTGGACGAGAAAATCGAAATCCAGATCGATGAAAAAGATCTCCGGGTCGATACTTACCGCTCATCGGGGGCGGGCGGCCAGCATGTCAATGTAACCGACTCCGCCGTTAGGATCACTCATATACCGACGGGAATCGTTGTTTCCTGCCAAAATGAGCGCTCGCAGATTCGCAACCGCGAGATGGCCCGCGCCGTCCTGCGCGCGCGTCTTTACGAGCATGAGCAGGCCAAAAAGCGGCAGCAGTTGCAGGCGGTCGAAGATGCTAAACTGGATATCGGGTGGGGAAGTCAAATCCGGTCGTACGTGCTTCATCCTTATCGGATGGTGAAGGACCACCGGACCAAGTACGAAACGTCCAACGCGGAACGGGTCCTGGACGGCGATATTGACGATTTCATTTATCAATACCTTGTCTTCCGCGGAGTCCGCAACCGAACTTAGAACCCCGGCGGGCGGATCACCAAGGCCGTCCGCCTAATGCACTGAGAATCTGAATTGGCTGAAGGAAGTTTCCTGCGCTTTTTCAAAGGACGGCAGCGCGCTTATGGTGTGCTGTTGCTGTTCGTAGTCGCTGCCAGTGCCCCGATAACAGCCGTGCCTTCTTTGCGCAATCGGCTGTTGGATAGGGTCATGACATTGAAAACAGCGATGGCCGGGGAAGTGAAACCCGTAAGCATAAAAGTAGGCGAGTATCAGGAACCGTTTCCCGCAGAATTTGAAAGGCCTACGTCGCCGCTTCCGGTCCTTCCGCCGGTGAATGTGGTCGATAAAGTTTACCGCATGACTCCCGGTGGTTATATTCCGCCTCCAGCTGCTTCCCGTGCTCGCCCGGGCCCCTCAACGGCAAAAGCTATTCCGCTTCCGCCCGCCATGTCCGAAACCGCCAAACTGGCCCAACCGGTTGCGCCGGAGGCCGCCCCCTCCAACGATACAGAGCCCAAATACCAAACGGGAGCCCTCGAACAGGAGGCCTATCAACTCCTGCTGCAAGCGAATCCCATCATCGCCGGAATGGTCCAGGGCAGCAATCCCGGGCTTCGTTTTAAATCCTGGGATGCAGCCGCCAGGGGAAACGATACCTATTGGGTCAGGATCAAGTTTCAATCGGAAGGGAATCCGGACGTTGAATATATCTGGCAAGTGAAGCTGGAAGCAAAGCAGGTAAGGCCGCTCAACTTCAATGCCCGGACTCTTTCCTGACGATAAACTTCCCGGAGACAAGTTTATGGCGGCAGCATTCGGAGCTGGCGGTTTCGGGTTGGGTGATGCCGTTTTCAGGCAACTCGCCGGCGTGGCGATGGCTGTTTCCGTGTATTCCCGAGGTTTCATGGAGCATCCGGTTTATAGGCATTTGAGGTGATTTAAGGACCATATGCGCTAAAAAAGCCAACCGCAAAGACCTTCTCAAAGAAAAAGGGATGCTTTGAGGCCTTGAAGGTCTTCGCGGTTGGAGGGAGGGTCATAAAAAATGGATTGGAAACTCCCCCTGGACCGGCGTATCTGAAATCATAGGCATTCGAAGTAGTTCCTAAATCACCTAAGGCATTTAAATTACGCAATAGCCGGGCATGCGAAAGTCTGACGGATCACCCGGCAATCCTGCGCGGAAAAGCAGGAGTTGCATTCATCGGCAGAAATCCATGATCTCTTTGGGCTTGTGCTATCCGTTGACGCACTCCGAGGTCGCTTCTATACTCAATAAATGCGTGCGTCTCAGGTCAAGTTCACAAGCCGGCTGATCATCGCCCTCATCGTCCTGGTATTTCTCTCCGTCTTGCTCGACTATCTGATCACCTGGCGCAAGCGCGCGCAGCTCATTAATAGAGCTCCGCAGCTTCTTAGCTCCGAGATGATTCGATCGGTGGATCGCATCGAGTATTCCGATAACCGGAACGGGGTTCTGCGATTCAGGATTCGTGCCCAACGGCTGCTTGAAAGCCGCAGAGGCAAGAGTTTCCTCCAGGGAATCGAAGCCTGCGATTTCAACCCTGATGGCAGCATTCGCAACGAAATCCGGAGTCAGAGTGCCGAGTATGACCGTGAGCAGGGTTTCGCCGATTTTTCGGGAGCGGTGCGATTGTTTTTCAGTGAAGGGATCGAGCTGCGGACCGATTCGCTTCGCTACAACCTGATTTCGGGCGTCGGCGAAACCCAGGATTCCGTACAATTCCATTCGCGCCAGGCCAGCGGAAAGGCGCGCGGAGTCCGTTTCGACCAGAAGCACGGACATTTGGAGTTCAAAAGCGAAGTTGATTTTAGCCTATCTCAAAGGCGGACACGGCCTGGCGGCGAAACTGGAATCGACATTGTTCATGCCCGTTCAAACCGCGCTTTCGCTTCCAAAGACGCGCGCCGGATTCTTCTCGCAGGGAATGTGCGCTTGGAATCATCCTCGGCGGATCTTTACGGCGAGAGGGTAGAAGCGGTACTTAGCTCCGATGGGAAACGGCTCACTTCTCTGACTGCCGAAGGACGCTCCTTCTGCCGGTTCAAAGAGCCAAACCGGCTTCAGCAGCTCAGCGGCCGCAAGATGCAATTTGTAATCGGGACAGCCAGTCATGCGCTGGAGATAATTAATGTGCTGGGCGAGGCAGAACTGTCCTCACAATCGCCGTCCGGTGAAGAAAACCTGAGTGGCCGCGAGATTCAGCTGGAACTTGACCCGGTCAACGGTTTTCCTGTGCGGATGCAATGTCGAACCGGAGTTCGATTCCAAACAAAGCGCGGAATGGAGCAAACGTTTATTTCGGCGGAACATCTCTCGGCAGACTTCATGCCGGGAACGAAGGCGATTGAAAGCCTTCAAGTCAGCGGCCATGCCAGGCTTTCTATGGGAGGCACGGCCGACGCGTCGATCCAGGAACTCGAGGCGGAGGAGATCCGAATGTCATTCCGCCGGGCCGGAGAACAGGCCGCCTTTGAAAAGCTGCGCGCGAGCGGTTCAGCCCGATGGACATTGAAGCCGCAGCAAAGAAAGGTCGGCGCACGGCGGGAACCGGCAAGGATTTTGGAAGCATCGCTGCTGGAAGTGTTTTATTCCGCGGAAGGAGGTTTTCTGGATTCCATCCGCGCCTCCGGCAGGGTCGCCATTTCCGAGCTGCCTGCTGAAAGATCCGTTCTGCTTCAAATGCGGCGACTGTTTGCCGACGATGCGCGTTTTTATTTTTTTCCGCAGGATAACCACCTCAAGGCGGTTAATGCCGAAGGACATGTGCGCATAATTTATGAAAAAAATTACGGCTCAGGCGGCAATGCTGAGCCCCATAAGTTTCAGACGGAAAGCGAAAAAATGGAGGCATTTTTCGACCTCGAAGGCGGCGAAAGCAGGATTCGCAGCGTATCTCAGCAGGGCAATTTCCGCTACCTTGACGCTACCCGAAGCGCCACTGCCGGGCGGAGCGATTACGATGCAGGCAGGGAAATCCTGGTTTTGGATGACTCCCCGGCAATTGCCGCAGGCAATTTGGGCTCCACCACGGGAGAGCGAATTGAATTCGACCAAAAGCAGAAGCTGCTTTCAGTCTATCGGCGGGTCCGTTCCAGGCTCGGCGCGAAAGCAGGAGAAGTTTCACTGTTTGGTGCGTCTCCATCTTCTCCCAGCATTATTACTGCAAATGAACTGCGATACTGGATGGAAACCGGGCGCACCCGCTATGCGGGAAATGTCCAACTACTATCTGAAAGCGGACACCTGCGGGCCGAAGTACTGGACATTGCCGGGGATGGCCTGCAAGTGGACGCCCAGGGAAATATCACCCACATGATCTTCATTAACGGGATTTCCGCCAGCGGGCGGGAGCACGAAGATTTAAAAGGGAAAAGGAATTCGGACGACAAGCCGATGATGATTAAGAGCTCTAAGTTAAGTTACTCAAAGGAAGGCAAAGCCATAAGTTACATAGGAAATGTCAGCTTGTATTCCAAAGACGTTGTTCTTTATTCCGCCGGCCTGGACGCTTTGATGGATGCGGAGGGGGAAAAAATCACGCATGCCAAGGCTGAAGGACAAGTGCGGATTTATCAGGGCGACAGAGTATGCAAAGGAGAGACGGCGGAGTACTATCTGGATCCGGGAAAATTTGTGATACTCGGAAATCCCGCTGAGATCTTTGATCCGGGCAAGGGGCGATCATTTGCCCGTCGATTGACTTCATTTACTGCCGATGATAGGATTCTGATCGAAAAACAATAGCAAAGGTTTAAGTTGTTAAATATCAAGTAATTACATATGAATAACGGTGAATTACGCGCCACCGCGTTAAGCAAGTCTTATGGCGGCAGAAAAGTTGTCGATAATGTTAGCCTGGTTTTACAAAGAGGCGAAGTTGTTGGGCTTCTCGGCCCCAACGGGGCGGGCAAGACTACCACTTTTTATATTATCGTAGGTCTCATTGCGCCCGAAGCCGGCCAGGTTCGGCTTGGGGGCGAGGAAATCACCGGGTTGCCAATGTATCAGCGGGCGCGTTCTGGTATCAGCTATCTTCCCCAAGAACCGTCGGTTTTCCGGAAGCTTACGGTCCAGGATAACCTTCGGAGCATTGCCGAAACATTAGACATGCCTGCCGCGAGGCGTGAGGCTCTGACAACGAGTCTAATGGAGGAATTCGGCATCGAGCACCTCCGGAATCAGGGAGCGTATTCATTATCCGGGGGAGAAAGGCGCAGGCTCGAAATAGCCCGAGCTCTGGTTTTAACGCCTCGATTTATTTTGCTGGATGAACCATTTGCCGGTATAGATCCCTTGGCCGTTCTGGATATTCAGAGCATAATCAACCGGTTGAAAGATCGCGGGATCGGCGTACTGATTACGGATCACAACGTGCGGGAGACTTTGAATATAACCGACCGTGCTTATATAATTAACGACGGTAAGATTTTGCGTGAGGGATCGCCTGAACGGCTTACCAATGACGCCGAAGTAAGAAAAGTCTACCTCGGCGTCAACTTCAAACTCAGTTAAGCAATCATGACTCGCAGACAGTATTTGCGGCAGACCTTGGATTTGCGCCTCAGCCAGAGATTGGCCCTCACGCCTTCATTGCTTCAAAAAATTGAACTGCTTCAGCTGAACAAACTTGAGCTCCAGGAGATGCTGAATCAGGAACTGATCGAGAATCCGATTCTCGAGGAAGTGCTTGATAATGAAAATCAGCCGGAATCGGCTTGGGACGACGAGGCTGCTGAGAATCCGGCGTCCCCGGAATCCGCGGAAGCTCGGGAGGGATCAAAGGAAAGAGACTCATTTGATGAGATCGATTTTCGCTATTTTTTTGACGAGTATCTTGACACGGGCTATAGGAGCCGTGAAAGCGAGGACTCCGAAAGGCCTTCTTTTGAGGCTTTCTTGAGCCGGCCGCCCTCGCTTGAGGAACGCCTCAACTGGCAGCTTGGCTTATCGGAAGTAAAGCCTGAAATCGCCGAGATTGCCCGGCAGATTATTGGGAATCTCAATGAGGACGGATATTTGATAATCAGCCTTGAGGAGCTTTGCCAGGTGGCAAATTGCGCAATGCCAGAAGCAGTCGAAGCCCTCGAGGTGGTGCAATCCATGGACCCTATTGGGATCGGGGCGAGGGACCTGCGCGAGTGCTTGTCCCTGCAGCTGCAGAGCATGGATCTCAAGGAAAGTCTCGCCTACCGGGTCATACAAGACCACCTGGGATTGCTTGAAGGGCGCAAATTCAAGGAAATTGCCGGCCAAACAGGCGCGTCCTTCGAGGAGGTATTGCAGGCGGTAGATTGCCTAAAGCACCTCATACCCAAGCCGGGACTAAGATATAACAATCAAAAAGCGACTTACGTGCAGCCGGAAGTGACGATCGCCAAGGTGGATGATGAATTCGTCGTCCTTCTCAATGAAGAGGGGATGCCGCAGCTCCGCTTGAACGCTGCCTATAGGGAGCTTTTAAAAAGCAACGCCGTAAGCAGTGAAACGAAGGCTTTTTTAAGAGAAAGGCTCCGTTCGGCGGTGGATTTACTCCGGAGTGTGAACCAGCGGAAACAAACAATCTGCCGCGTCTGTGCGTGCATCGCAAACCGGCAGCGGGATTTTCTGGAGAAGGGTTCCGCTTGTCTGCACCCAATGTTGATCAAGGATGTTGCCAATGAACTTGGCGTTCATAGTTCGACAATCAGCCGAGTGGTCACGAATAAGTATGTGGAAACCCCCCAGGGGGTTATGGAGTTGCGGAAGTTTTTCACCATGGGAGTGGAGAAAGCGGATGGTGAAGAGTTGTCGATCGTTCAGGTCAAGCTCAAGATTAAAGAGCTGATCAAGGTCGAAAACAGAAATAAGCCCTACTCGGATAATCAGATTGCACAGATGCTGCGCGGCCAGAATATTTTCATCACGCGCCGCACGGTGGCCAAATACCGGGAACAAATGCAGATCCCTGGGTCTCGCGAGCGGAAGATCGGATATCTCTTCTGATCGAGCGGAGATTCAATTCATCCGCCGGCATTTTCCGGTCGGCTCGGAGGCGCTCTGCTTTGGTCCCCAAGAATGATCTTGATTTTTCTACCTGGAAGGGAAAACCAAAATGAATGTGGAAATAACCGGCAGACATGTTGTCATCACGCCCGCCATTCGGGATTATGTGCTGAAACGGCTTCGAAAGTTCGCAAAAATCCTGGGTGATGACATCAGTTTCCACGTAATTATTGGTGTGGAAAAGGAGCGCCAGGCGGCGGAAATACTGCTTAAATCTAAATCGCTTGATTTGACGGGAAAAGTTCAGACCCATGATATGTACAACTCGATTGTGCGCGCCATCGAGAAGCTCGAACGCCAGGCGATAAAGCAAAAGCGTAAGATCATCGAAGGGAAACGTCAGCAGGCTAAGGCCAAGGTGGCGGCCGCTTCGACCAAGAGCGCGGAGCGCGCGACCAAGGTTTTGGACCGCAAAACCAATGGCATTTACGAAGAAGAAGCGCAAAGAAAGCCGATGTTGGTCGACGAAGCCGTGGTGGAGCTTAAGCATTCGGATTATCCCTTTGTTGTTTTCAGGAACTCCGAATCCGGGGGAGTCAACGTCCTGTACCGGCGCAAGGACGGCTCTCTCGGCTTGATTCAGGCCTGACCAAAGCCAGCTTGCTCAAAGGGAGGTGATTTAAGAACTATATGTGCTCCAAAAGCAAACCGCAAAGACCGCCAAGAAAAAGAGATGCTTTGGTTTTGGAGGTTTTCGTGGTTGGACGGAGAGGCTAAGCCGCATTTTTCACAGGGTTTCCTAGCGAGGCGTGGCAAACGGGTGTGGATACAAGGCGGGCGGGTCTCCAGACCCGCCCAGGACGGCTCTGGAGAGCCGCCCTCGCGAGCAGCAAAATGCAGCAGTCATGCCCGGATGTGCCGCCCCAGT
>JBBISO010000106.1:0-9479 GCA_037441325.1 Acidobacteriota bacterium
GAGATACCGGTGCTGGCGGCGTTGCATTATCGGGAAAGGACAGGCAAAGGACAGTATATCGAGCTTTCGCAAACTGAAAGCATTATGAGGACAATGTCTTGGGTTTGGCCATACCAGCAGATTACCGGCAAAGTGGCCATGCCGGCAGGTAATAGAGACCAATGCGTCTGTCCGGCCGACACCTTCCTCTGCGTTGATGACTCCTTTGTGGCAATCGCCGCGCCGGCCCCGGAGGAATTCAAAGGCCTTTGCACTGCCCTGGGCAAACCCGAGCTGGCCGAAGATCCCCGATTCAAGGACCACCTGGTCCGGCTGCAAGAGGAGAATGCCGTCGCAATCCTTAAAATCATCAGCGACTGGGTAAGAACCCTGACCCTCAAGGAAGTAATCCGGCTGGCCGAAAAGCACGGCTTTGCCGCGTCTGAAATTCGCAGCGCCAAGGATATCACCGAGGACAAGCATTTCCGGGAACGAGGCTATATAACTGAAATTGACGACCCGCTTGACGGTCCCATGCTTAATTACGACTTTCCGGTGATGATGTCCAAAACTCCGCCAAGAGTAAACTGGTCGGTCAGACCGGTAGGTTTCGATAACGAATATGTAATGACTTACGCCCTGGGTAAAAGCAAAGATGAGATCAAGCGGCTGTATGAGTGCGGAGCCTTAGGCAAGTGGGCGGATATAAAGGGCCGGAGGCCTGCCAGCAACTGGGACGGCAAGGCCGGCCTCATATTGTCGAGGGAACCAGACTACATCGGGGAAGCAAAGGGAATAAGGGGGATATAGACCATGGAACGGCAACCTTTGGAAGAATGGGTAAGGGAGAGAGATGATCCCAAAATCGCGCATACCAAGCCCGAGGCTCTGGATGACATAACCATATTGGACCTGAGTTATAACAGCTACGCCGGCTGCTACTGTTCTTCAATGTTGTCCGAACTCGGCGCTGAGGTCATCAGAATTGAGCCCCCCGAAGGCGATTTCTTAAGGACCTGTACTCCCTACGGGCAATTGCACAAAAACGAGGGGTTCGTTTATTTGTCGGAGGGCAGAAACAAGTTTCACATTACCCTCAATTTGAACAAACCGCAGGCAAGGGAAATGCTCAAGGGCCTGGCCGGCCAGGCGGATGTGCTCCTGGAGACCTATAGACCCGGGATCATGGATGATTGGGGCATAGGCTACGAGCACCTGAAGGAGATCAACCCCAGGCTGATATTTGCCTCTATCTCTCCTTGGGGCCAGTTCGGGCCCAGAAGCCGCAGCAAAATGCCGGACTACGAAAACATAACTCAGGCCAGAGCCTCCATACAGTATGCTACCGGGGAGATGCTGCCCGAGGGCAAAAGCTATGATGAATGCCCATGGGCGGCTCCCACCAAGAGCGGTCCTTGGATCGGCTGGGTCTCGGCCGGAACGTTCATGGCTGTCGGCATCCTGGCGGCTTTGTATCATCGGGACCGCACCGGGGAAGGACAGGCGTTGGATGCGGCAACCGCCGAGGCGTACGCCAACTTCGATGATTGGGGAGTCTTGATATATCAAGAGCATAAATACATTGTGGAACGCTTCGGAAACCTTGATCAGGGCGGATGGATATACTGCTTCGCGCCCACCAAGGACGGGGCCGTTTTCTTGGGCGGCTTGCGGTTGGAAATGTGGCAGGCATTCGCCGACATGGTTGGAAAATGGGATGAATGGGGCGCGGCGAGTTGGAAATTCATTGGAGATTTCATGTCAAAGGAGGCGCAGCTGAAATGGGCGCCCCTCATATTCGCAGAAACACGCAAGTATACCAATGATGAACTGGTGGCCATGTCCATAAAGTATGGCAAGAAAGGCCGCCTGGCGCCCATCACCGTTGTTGTGGCTCCGGTATGCAGTCCTATGGAGGCTATGACAGACGCAAACTGGCTGGACAGAGGAATCTTCACTCCAGTCAGTGATCCCCTGTACGGACCGGTTACCGTAGCCCAGGCGCAATATAAAATGACGGAAACGCCCCCCAGAGTAAAGTGGGTGTGCCGCCCGGTGGGCTACGACAATGATTTCATTTATCTCAAGTATTTGTCCCTTGGGCCAACCAGGCTGAAGAAATTGAGAGAGGCCGGCGTGGTTTAGGTTTCCAATCCGCATTTTTCACAAGGCCTGGTAGCGAGGCGGCGCAGACATCATCGTGATTGCGAACACCCGTATATGGGGTTGTGCGATGAGCGTACGCACGGGTCAATCACTTCGAATGCGCGGGAGCCGCTTAGAATAATCTAAAGGAGGCAAGATGATAAGTAAGGATGAGCTTGTAAAGATAGTCGGCAAAGATAATGTGAGCGACGACCCGGCCGTCCTGCTCAAGTACTCCAAGGACCACAGTCTGGTCCCACCGGGAAGTCCTGAATACGTGGTTTGGCCGACAAGCTCGGAAAAAGTTGGCGAAGTTCTTGCGTGGTCGAACAAAAATAATGTTCCGGTCGTTCCGGTCTCTTCGCAGGAACACTTTAACGGCGGCGCCATCCCGAGACAGGGAGGCATCGTCATGGACCTTTCAAAAATGAATAAGATTTTTGAGGTCAACAAGGATCTTAAAAAGGCCCGTTTTGAAGCGGGAGTAACGTGGGGGCAACTGACCGCTGAATTGGCTAAAGAAGGCATGAGAGTAATTATGCCCCTCTTGCCTCATGCCGACCGGTCCGTACTTGTCGATTTCCTCGAGCGGGAAGTCCCGACCAATGTCGTTTATGACTACGGCGAACCGATGATGGGATTCGAGGTTGTATGGCCCACCGGCGAAGTTTTCCGGTTGGGTTCGGCAAGTGTCGACGGATATCCCGATTCCGCATCCAAAGGCGGAAATCCTTCGGGCCCGGGCATAGATTTTTACCGCCTTGTCCAGGGAGCTCAAGGCACCATGGGTGTAGTTACCTGGACTAACTTGAAGATCATGTTCGCCACGAAAATGGATAAGGTCTTTCTCGCCCCGGTGACTGATCTGGCATATGCAATTGAATTTCTCTACCGGATCCTGCCCCGCCGTATCGGCCAGGAAGTTGTGCTGCTGAATAAGACCGATCTCGCGGCGATCGTCGCGGAGAACTGGCCGGCTGATTTCGACAGTTTGCGCGCTGCGTTGCCGCCTTGGATTTTGGCCATTGTCATCAGCGGGCTTGTGCGCCGTCCGGAAGAGAAGATCAACTACGAGGTTAAACAGCTTAGAGAGATTGTGAGGAATGAATTCCGGAAATTGGTTATTGACGAAGCTCTACCCGGTTTCCCGGGCTTAGGTGGAAAGCTCCTTTCATTGCTTCGCAGCCCGTGGCCCGCTGACATTCCATACTGGAAGAACCGCTGGCAAGGCGGTTCCCAGAGTCTCTTCTTCATCGCAAAGCCTGAAAATGCGCAGAAATTCGTCGCTGTCGTCGAGGCGGTCGCGCCCAGGCACGGTTACCCGGTCGCCGATATTGGAAGTTACATTCAGCCCATAGAGCATAGCCGCGCCTGCCAGGTGGAATTCACATTTTTCTATAGCGAAGCTGATACCGCAGCCAAAGCGCGTGTTGCCGCTCTATACCGGGATGCGGCGCGGGCCCTCATCGCCGAAGGCGCTTTTTTTACCAGGCCTTACGGTGAGCTGGCGGCCATGGTCTATGAGCGGGCCGCCAATTACACAATGGCGCTCAAGCGGGTGAAGAAGGTTTTCGATCCCAACAACATTATGAATCCGGGCAATTTGTGTTTTTAGGGAGACGGTGATGCCAACGACGAAAATAAGCTTAGATATATCAGATCTGAATAATTTTGTTTATGACATGAGCCGGTGCATTAAGTGCAAAGGGTGCTACTGGGTCGAGCACACCTACCAGCCCGGCATCAGATTCAGCACCCGGTGCCCCAGCAATTTCTGGAATGATTTTGATACCTACGGGGCGTTCGGGAAAATGAGGATCGGAACCGCCCTGGCCGAAGGCAAGCTCAGCTGGACGCCCACCATGCTGGAGGTCATTTACGCGGACCCGTTGTGCGGCGCCTGCGATGTCGGCTGCAAAAGAAATCTCGACCTGGAAATCGAATTGACCCTTGAGGCCCTCCGGGTAAAAGCGGTTAAGGACGGCGCGGGCCCGATGCCCGCCCATAAGAAAATCGCGCAGAACATCGCCGCCGAGCATAATCTTTATGGCGCGCCCCACGCGAACCGGAAGAAATGGGTGGCTGGCGACATCAAGGCGGCAAAAAAAGCGGAGCTTCTTTATTTTGTCGGATGCACCGCGTCCTACAAGAACCCTGAAATCGCCCAGGCGACTGCGAAAATCCTGAATGCCGCGAAAACGCCTTTCATGCTGATGCCGGATGAATGGTGCTGCGGGAATACCCTGCAGTCAGTCGGCATGCTGGATGAAGCCCGCGTGCTGGCAAAGCGGAACATCGAAATGGTCAAGAGCACAGGTGCCAAGACCGTGCTCCTTTCTTGCGCGGAAGGTTACCGGATGTGGAGGGTCGAATACCCGAAACTCCTGAATATTGCAACTGCAGATCTTGGATTCAACGTGGTCCATCTGGTGGAGTTCGCCGACGAGGCCATAAAAAAGGGAGATCTCAAGCCGGCTAGATCCCTGGACATGCGGCTGACCTACCATGACTCCTGCAGTATCAGCCGACTTGCGGATCCATGGACGCCCTGGAGCGGAGAGCGTGGGTGGATGGGAACCGTCAGTCCGCACCTTAAAAGGCGGCGAGGCGCGCAAGGGCTTTACGCCCAGCCCAGAAATGTGATCGCCGCTATTCCCGGAGTCAAGTTTGTGGAGATGATCCGGGCCAGAGAAAACGCCCTTTGTTGCGGCGCCGGCCGCGGGACAAAAGAAGCTTTTCCGGAGCTCGCTTCCTTCTCGGCAAAACACCGGCTCGAAGAGGTGAAGGAAATAGGTGCCGAAGCACTTGTTTCCGCGTGCCCCTGGTGCAAAAACAATTTCTCTCAAGCCGCCGCGAGCAACGGCGACAGCGTGAAGGTGATGGACTTCTCTGAACTGGTTCTGGCTTCGTTGGAGGCATAGGAGGGACTCATGGCTATAGTTAAAGAAGCATACAAAGCGTTGGAAGCTGTCGCAGGTGCCAAGTACCTGTCGGACGACCCGGTCATATGCGAAGGATATCGTTCCGGCCCCGCGGGCTATGAAGCCGGCCTGGGCTATGAAAGAGTGATGACCAAGATACCGGGCGCGGTCATTATGCCGAAAACGACCGAAGAGGTTCAGAAAATAGTTAAAATCTGTAACCGCTATACGGTCCCTTATGTTCCCTACAGCACCGGCTTCTACGGGCCGCGCTCCCACCCGCACGTGGAAAACGCGCTGCTTATCGATCTGAAACGCATGAACGGCTTCGAATTCGATGAAAAGCACTGGCACGTAGTGGTCGGTTCAGGGGTCATTTATGCCCAACTTCAGGAAGAATGCCTGAAGCGCGGAGCCTATGTCGTCATCGGCGGCGGCGGCGCGCAGGCTTCGGTCATCGCGAACCTGATCGGAGACGGATGGTCGCCCCTCAGCCATAGGATTGGACTCCCTCACCGCCGTATCCTGGGCACAGAACTTGTTCTGCCCGACGGCGAACTGGTCAGGACGGGATCGCTGGCTGTCGGCGACGATCCATTTTGGGGCGAGGGCCCCGGACCCGACTTGAGAGGATTGCTCAGGGGATATACGGGTTTGAGAGGGTGTCTTGGAGTTGTCACCAAAATGGCTGTCAAGGTTCTCCCGTTTCAGCCCGAAAAACTCCAACCTACAGGCGTCTCTCCCAATACCACGCTGGCGCTTCCCGAAAAGCGCCTCAAGTGGATCAACTACGTCATGCCAAGCAAGGCGGCCCAGGTCAAAGCAATGTATGAAATCGGCAAAGCCGAAATAGGCGGCGCGGTGACCAAAGTGCCTCTTTTCTGGCGCGCGATCGCCAAGGCGGAATGCAAGGAGGAGTTCTGGGATATCTGGTTGAAGGAAACCCCGGAAACCGTGTCCAATTTCCATATTGTTCGCGTGCTGCTGATAGGATTTACGTCTGAGGAGCAGCTGCAATACGACGAAAAAGTTCTGAACGACATCATGATGGAATTAGGCGGCCAGCCCAGACCCACCAAGCCAAGCGACGAGTCCTGGATCAAGAACGCGGATTCTGCCGGCATGTGGCTGATGTGCGGCTCTTATGTTTCGGTGGACTACGTGATTGAGACGCTCGCGCAGGCGACCGAACACGGATACGTCTACGCCGAGCTGAAGAAAAAATACACGCCTCCGCTCATGCCTGATCACGGCGATCCCGGCTGGTTCCAGAGCTTCGAATTGGGCTACCAGGGATATTCCGAATTTCTGATCTACTGGGATCAGGACGAGGATACGACCGGCGTCGATCACTTCTATCTCGAAACGTCGAAGATGAACATCGATCACCGGTTCTATACGTCGCTCCTGGGCCCCCACCAGCCCATGTATCTGACCGGACCCAAGTATGGTCCCAATTACCATGAATGGATGCTGAAGATTAAAAACGAATTGGATCCGCAATGGGTTTGTCATCCGCCGGTTCCATTTGCGCACGACGAATTCGTGGAGCGGGCGCCGTGGATGCACCCGCTCAAAAGCTGGAAATCTCCAAAAGAATTTCCATACCCTAAATGGCTGAAGGATCAAATGGCCAGGGAAAGTGCGGACTTCAACAAGGCCAGGAAGTAGAGGCCTTGCGCCCTGAGACAGGGAAGTGTTTCCGCATCAGGGGAAATCGATCCAGCGCAAATGCCAAATCAAAACGCCCCGGATTATCCGGGGCGTTCGTTTCAATCCGGCACATTCATTTGTTTGCTGCCGGGAAACTAAACTCTCCTCTCATTGTTCAATCAGACAAGGAGAAATCCTCCTGACGCGCACGCCGCCGGAGGGGAGTAGAGTTCTTCCGTCCGTTCCGGGCCGGGGTGAATTTTGGGGCGCGCGCGCTTGAGTAGTTCTCTCAGGTATTTTTATTGTTCCAGAATTATCCTGGCATCCACTGCTACGGCCCCCTTTTTATAGGCAATCAGGGGATTGATATCCATTTCCTTTATCTCAGGATTTTCTGCAATGAATGCCGATAGCTTCGTCAATAATTCTTCCAAATATTCTATGTCAACCGGAGGCTGCCCCCTGAATCCTTCAAGCAGGGGATAGCCCTTGATCTGCCTGATCATGTCCTTGGCGTCTGTTCTCGTCACGGGGACAATCCGGAAGGCTACGTCCTTTAAGATTTCTACCGCTGTCCCGCCGAGCCCAAACATCAGCATCGGTCCGAACTGCGGGTCCTTGGTCATTCCAATCACCAGTTCCAGCCCGGGCTCCGCCATTTTTTGTAACGAGACGCCTTCGATCACGGCTTTTGCTGCTTTTTTCCGGACCGCATCCATGATTTCATCATAGGCAGTGCCGACTTGCGCTTTATTTTGCAGCTTCAGCTTAACTCCGCCGATATCGCTTTTATGCGAGATTTGAGGAGAAACGATTTTCATTGCCACGGGATATCCGAGCTTGTCGGCGGCGGCGACGGCTTCTTTCTTGGATGAAGCCAAAACCGGCAAAGTAACCTTTAAACCAACTCCTTTTAAGATTGTCTTGCACTGGATTTCATCCAGAATAGGAGTTTTGGCCTTTTTTCGTATGCTCAAAAAGAGCGCCCGGTTTTTGGATCCTGATATAGAGGAAGCACCTGTCTTATCTGTAAGGGCTTGTCTCCCGGCTCTTTGCTTGTATTGAGCGAGGTGCGCCAGCGCGGCAAAAGTCCTCTGCTCAGAGAGATAAACCGGAATGCCGTTAGCGAAAAAATAATCGCGGATCTGCCTTCGTTCCTCCTCAAGGTAAATCGAATCTACGCCTGTCATATCGTCGGGCAATATAATAACGATGGGTTTATTATATTTCTTCATTACATTGACCGGTACTTCAAGCAAAGCCTGCTGTTCATCTGCTGAAGGCGCGGTAGTGCCGCTGAAAATCTTGCTCATCTTTACGGAGAACAAGACCCTTCGTATGACGACAATATCCGTATTTTCATCCGCCGACATGATCTCAAGCAGGGATTGCAAAAGCTTCACGGGCGGATGAGGATGGCCTATGTCTATAGGATTTTTATTCGATGCCCCAGCGCCCGGGAGCGCTTCAGCCAGCCGCTTCTCCGTTTCCGGGGAGAAAGGCGGCATCTGCATGCCAACCGACTCGCAAGCGTCAGCTCCGATCACGGTGCCTGCCCCCCCGCCGCTGACATAAGCGACCCTCAAGCCGCAGCCGTCCGGCAGGCATGAAAAGCCGACGGTGGTATCCGTCAGCTCGTCCAGGGTTGAAGCCCTAACCGCGCCGGTCTGGCGGAAAAACGCATCCCACGCCGCGGTCGTGCCGGCAAGGGAACCGGTATGAGAAGCAGAAGCTTTAGCTCCTATCTTGGAGAGGCCGGCTTTCCAGATAATGGTGGGCTTCCGGCCGGAATTCCTGCGGGCTATTTCAAAAAAGCGGCGGCCGTTTTTAACGCCTTCGAGATAGGAGGTAATTATTTTGGTGTCATTATCGTCCATCAGATATTCGAGAAGATCCACTTCGTTGATATCGCACGCGTTGCCATAGCTTGCAAACTTTGAATACCTAATCCCTTCACCCAGAGCTCTTGCGATCATGCACTCGGATAACTGGCCGCTTTGCGCGATCAGGGCAACCGGCCCGGCTTCCTTGGAAAATGATCCGCCGGTAAATACCGTAATTCCGCCGCTGGGACAATAAGGGCCGAAGCAATTCGGTCCCATCACGCGGATATGGCCGCTGGCCGCATTTACAATTTCCTTTTCCAGAGCGCGACCCTGCTCCCCGGCTTCGCTGAAGCCGGCGGTGAAAATAACAGCGGCTTTAATACCCTTGGCAATGCATTCCTTCAGGGTATCTGCCACAAAGCGCGAAGGGATAGTGATAAATGCCTGGTCTATAATATCCGGTATATCTGCTATCTTTCGGTGTATTTTGAAACCGAGGACCTGCTCCCCGTTGTGGTTGATTGCGTAAATCTTCCCCTCATATCCGAAATCTAGCAAAGCCTGAATATAGCGCTGTCCGTACGAATATATGTTTTCAGAAGCGCCAAAAACTGCAATGGACTTTGGATGGAAAAACAGATCGAGCGTTTTGTCTGGCATAGTTTTCCTCAAAATGAAGCCGTTGGCAATCCCGAGTAAATTGTTTTACACTGTGCGCTGCCTATCGGAAAATGGGTGACACCGAGATGGGAAAAAACCTAACTAGTTTCGGTCGCGAAACCATTCAAATTGGCGGCCAGTCCAACCCCGAAGGGGTGCCAGAGAATAGCCAGGGGCGCAAGCCCCTGGATAGTATATTGCATTTGATGGAGCCCCGGCAGGGGCGAAAGGCTTTGCATGGCAGGGCTTTCTTTCGCCCCTGCAGGGCTCTTTCTTTTCCAATTATTACCAGGGG
>JBBISO010000107.1:0-8638 GCA_037441325.1 Acidobacteriota bacterium
ACCCAAGCGCATGAAAATGGTGTATTGTATTTCCACGTGCTTGCAGTGGACGAGAGTCGTCTTTCAGTGATGCCTTGAGCTCGTGCGACAGTCTGACCTGGTCGCCGCGACGTACCCACGATTGTTGCCGATTCCATATTACCGGCATTCAAAAGGGGGTCGGTTTTCGGCAAGCTTGCGGGGCCTGAATGGAACTCGACTTGGATGGATTCCATCGCATATCTCTTGCCGGATAGCGCGCAGGTTGTGCGGAACTATGAATTCAGCTCGGATTGACTCGCTTGCCCCCATCTGTTAGATTAGCGAGTTTATAGCCTCCGGAGAAACTCTCCCATGTTCGGCGCGATTCTCACCAAAATTGTCGGCAGCAAAAACGAGCGCGACCTGAAGCAGATAGCTCCGATCATGCAGCTGATCAACGAACTGGAGCCGCAAATGTCCCGGCTGTCCGACATCCAGCTGGCCGAACTGACGCCAAAATTCCGCGCGCGGCTGGCCGACGGGGAGACGGTGGACGACATCCTGCCGGAAGCGTTCGCGGCCGTAAGGGAAGTCGCCAAGCGGGTGCTGAATATGCGGCACTTTGATGTCCAGCTCGTGGGAGGAGTCATTCTCCACAAGGGGCGGATCGCCGAGATGAAGACCGGCGAGGGCAAAACGCTGGTCGCCACCCTTCCGGCCTATTTGAACGCCCTTGAAGGAAAAGGCGTCCATATTGTGACCGTCAATGACTACCTGGCCGGACGCGATGCCGAATGGATGGGCAGGATTTATCGAGCGCTCGGCCTTAGCGTCGGGTGCATTCAACACCCTCTGACCGACGAAGAACGCAAAGCCGCTTACGCCGCCGATATTACCTACGGCACCAACAACGAATTGGGATTCGATTATCTCCGCGACAACATGAAATATGACTTGAGGGATTGTGTGCAGCGAGGGTTCAACTATGGCATTGTTGATGAAGTGGACTCCATCCTCATCGACGAAGCGCGGACTCCCCTCATCATTTCCGGGCCGGCGGAAGAATCGACCGACAAATACTACAGAGTCGACCGGATTGTGCCCAAACTGCGGCGGGATATAGATTACCAGGTTGATGAAAAAGCCCGGACCGTAAACCTTACCGAGGAAGGCGTGGAGAAGGCCGAAAAATTCCTGGGCGTGGGCAACCTCTTCGAGCCCCAAAACATGGATTGGGTGCACCATACCTACCAAGCCCTGAAGGCCCATCTGCTGTTCAAGCGTGATGTGGACTATATGGTTAAGGACGGCGAGGTGGTCATTGTCGACGAATTCACCGGCAGATTAATGCCCGGCCGCCGGTACAGCGACGGATTGCACCAGGCGCTGGAAGCCAAGGAAAACGTAAAGATCGAAAGGGAAAACCAGACGCTGGCTACCATCACCTTCCAGAATTATTTCCGCATGTATAAGAAGCTGGCCGGCATGACCGGAACCGCGGAAACCGAAGCGGGGGAATTCTATAAGATCTATAAGCTTGAGGTGAACGTCATCCCCACCAACCGGCCGCTCATCCGCACCGAATATCCTGACGTCATATATCGCACGGAGCGGGAAAAATATAACGCTGTGGTCAATGAGATCAAAGAATTGTATGAAAATGGCCGGCCGGTTTTGGTGGGAACGATCTCGATCGAAAAATCCGAGAAACTGAGTTCGCTGCTGAAAAAGCAAGGCATCCCGCATGTCGTATTGAATGCCAAGTACCACGCCAAAGAAGCTGAAATCGTCGCCCAGGCGGGCAGGGGAAAAGCTGTCACCATCGCCACCAACATGGCGGGGCGCGGAACAGACATTCTGCTGGGCGGCAACCCCGAATTCCTCACGCTCCAAACGCTGCGCGAAAAAGGTCTGGACGCGACGGCGATTCCGAAGGAAGAGAACGTACGTATCCGGCGGCAGTGGACGGAAGTCTGCGTCAAAGAACATAACGCCGTCGTTGAACGGGGCGGACTGCACATTCTTGGAACGGAGCGGCACGAGGCGCGGCGCATCGACAACCAGTTGCGGGGACGGTCCGGAAGGCAAGGAGACCCGGGTTCTTCCCGATTCTATCTTTCCTTGGAAGACGACCTTATGAGAATTTTCGCCAGCGAACGCATCTCGGGAATCATGCAGTCGCTGGGAATGGACGAGGGTGTTCCGATTGAAAGCAAGCTCATCACGCGGCAGATCGAGAGAGCGCAGAAACAGGTGGAAGCGCGGAATTTCGAAATCCGCAAACACCTGCTGGAATACGATGACGTGATGAATAAGCAACGCGAGGCCATTTACGCGATCCGCCGGGAACTGCTGGAAGGCGCCGACCAGAGGGAATATATCCTGGAACTCGCCAACGACATCATGATCGATCTGTTGGATCAGTGCGCCCCAAGGGAAAAGCCGGCCGACACGTGGGACCTTGAAGGGCTTCGAGTGAACGTGGGCAACCAGTTCGGCTTCGACATGGCGCAGCTGGGTTTCGACCTTAAGAATGTGACCTATGAGGAACTGGCGGAGAAACTCCAAGATGCCGTCCGGAACATTTATGAGGAAAAAGAAAAGCGGCTTGGACCCCAATATATGCGCTTCCAGGAACGAATAATCATGTTGCAGGTCCTGGATATGCAGTGGAAAGATCACCTGTATTCTCTCGATCATTTGAAAGAAGGCATCGGACTGCGCGGATACGGCCAGCGTGACCCTCTGATAGAATATAAAAAAGAAAGCTTCAACATGTTTGAGGGGCTCAGGACCCGGATCGAGGAAGAGACTATCCGCTTCCTCTATCTTTTCGAGCCGATCAGCAGAGAGGAACAGGAAGCCCGGGAAAGGGAACGGGAGGAAGCCCGCCGCAAGGCTTTGAAGGAGCAGAACCTCGTCTACAGCGCGGGAGATTCCTCTCCGGCCGCTCCGGCCAAGCGGGATATGGCCAAAGTCGGCCGAAACGAACCATGTCCGTGCGGCAGCGGCAAAAAGTTTAAGAAATGTCATGGAAAATAGAGGCGGCAGAAATACCGCCGGGTAGAGGCAGTTCAATGTTTCCCGACGACAACCTAAGGAGCCTATGGCACAGAAATCAATAATCAGAGAAGCCCTTACCTTTGACGACATCCTGCTGGAGCCTGCTAAAAGCGATCTCTTGCCGTCGGAGATCGACATCTCAACCCGCCTGACCAGGCATATTCCACTCAATATTCCCCTGCTGAGCGCCGCCATGGATACGGTGACTGATTCCCGCCTGGCAATAGCCATGGCGCAACAGGGCGGGATCGGGATCATCCACAAGAACATGTCGGTGGAAGGACAGGCCGACGAGGTGGACCGCGTAAAAAGGTCCGAAAGCGGCATGATCGTCAATCCTATTACCATGTCTCCAGACCAGAAGATCCACGAAGCCGTGGAAGTCATGAAGAGGTATAAGATCTCCGGCTTGCCCATCACCGCCAACGGGAAGCTGGTCGGGATTCTGACCAATCGCGATCTCAGGTTTGAGACCCGCCTGAACATCAAGATTTCCGAATTGATGACCAAGGAAAACCTTATTACCGTTCCCGTCGGAACGACGCTCGAAGAAGCCGAAAGCATCCTCCACCGCCACCGGGTTGAAAAACTCCCTGTGGTGGACAGCAAATACCGCCTCAAGGGATTGATCACCGTCAAGGACATCCAGAAAAAGATCGCCTACCCTAATGCCTGCAAAGATAAGTTGGGAAGACTCCGGGTCGGCGCGGCCATCGGCGCCACGGGCGACTACCTCGGCAGGGCGGCCGCTTTGGCCAAAGCCGGAGCTGACGTTCTGGTGATCGATACGGCCCATGGACATTCCGCCAGGGTCTTGGAAGCGATAAAGCAAGTCAAACAAAAGCACCCGGAAATCGAGCTTATCGCCGGAAACGTTGCCACTGAGGAGGGAGCGCTGGCTCTCGTCAAGGCCGGAGTGGATGCAATCAAAGTGGGCATGGGACCGGGTTCCATTTGCACAACCCGAGTAGTAAGCGGAGCGGGCGTTCCTCAAATCACAGCGATCATGGAATGCTCGCGGGTGGCCCATCGGTTAGGGGTTCCGGTAATTGCCGACGGCGGCATCAAACAAACAGGTGACATTACCAAAGCACTGGCCGCCGGAGGAGATTCCGTTATGATCGGATCTCTCTTAGCCGGAACCGACGAGAGTCCGGGGGAAACTGTCCTCTACCAGAACCGAAGCTATAAAGTTTACCGAGGAATGGGTTCGCTGGAAGCCATGAAAGCCGGCAGCCGCGACCGCTACGGCCAGGAAGGGGCTTTCTTCGAAGGGAAATTGGTTCCCGAGGGGATTGAAGGAATGGTCCCATACAAAGGCAGCGTGGAGGGCATGATATTACAGTTGACCGGCGGGCTGCGTGCCGGGATGGGTTATTGTGGCTGCAACAATATCAGAGAATTGCAGACACGCCCCCGCTTCATCCGCGTCACTTCTTTCGGACTCAAGGAGAGCCACGTCCACGATGTTTTGATCACCAAAGAAGCCCCTAACTATCGCACCGAGCTCTGAACTAAATGACGACTGAGGGAGAAGCGGCTGTGATTTGAATTCGTCATTTTGTTTAGTCTTTTCCGCAAAAATCGACATCCATAGGCATAGTTCTCTGTACCGGGGAATCTATTAATGACAGACACAGAGGAGGTAGTCCGAAGATTTCTCGAAGGAGAAGAAGAGGCTTTCAGCCAAATCGTGCGGACCTGGGAGAAGAAGGTGTATAACCTTGCATGGCGAATGCTGGGCAACCGGGAGGAGGCGCAAGATATAGTTCAGGACACATTTCTCTCTGTTTTCAAATCGCTAAAAACCCTGCGCGATCCCGGCTGCTTCTCCACCTGGCTCTACAGAATCGCGCTGAATCATTGCCGGGCTCGGGGACGGTCCCGGACACCTGAATTTTCTCTGGATGGCTTAATGCCCGGCCGCGGCGGAGATGGGGCGAATCGTTTCTCCGGAAATACCGCCGCCGTTCATGCCGGGGATTCGCTGGAGACCCTTGACATCATTCGCAAGGCTTTGGCCGGGCTGAGCGAAAACCACCGGACGGCAGTGGTTCTGAAGGAATACGTCGGATTGAGTTTGGAGGAGTTGGCGGGCGTCATGGACTGCCCGCTTTCTACCGCAAAATCCCGCTTATATCAGGGACTTAGGGAGGTGCAGCGGAATTTGGTTCGCCTTGGAGTAAAGCTAAAGGATTTTTAGGCAGTCCCTCACGCACCGGATGGCGCACCCGGTGATGCATGAAAATTATGGGCCTGCTGTGCTTTTCCCGGTATCGGTTTCGTAATCAGGATCGGAATCGGTTGTTCCCAAGCCATAATTGCCGATACCGATCCCGATGCCGAACGGCGCCGGTTTTCAAGCTTTTTTGGGAGCGGAAATTCAGCAATGGTTCAAAACGAATTGAATCGATAAGGAAAGATATTTATGCGGTGCGATGATATTCAGGAACGTTTGATGGAAGCACTCTATGATGAGGCCGGCGGCGCGCAGGAAAACGCCGACTTGCTGGCGCACCTGCGCACCTGTACGGCCTGCCGGGAGCAGTTGGACAAACTGAAGCAAACCAGAGATTATCTGCAACTCTGGAAAGATGAACCTCCCTTGCGAAGCACGGCCATCGGACGGCGCCGGTTGTCTGCACCCCGGGATTGGAACTGGCGATTCGTCCGCCGAGCAGCCATCGCGGCAATGGCCGTGATCTGTCTTTTGGCTCTGGCAAACATGCAAGTTAGCTGGAACAAAGACGGTTTCTATTTCCGCACGAGCCTTTTCTCCGCCCATAATAAGGAGCGGGACTATTACACGAAAAACGAAATTCGCGAACTCCTGAAGCGAGCCCTGGACGATAGCGAGTCCCGCGTCAATGAAACCAATTATTTAATGATGCAAAGGGCGCTGGATACAATCGAGCAGGACCGCTGGATGGATCTGCGGCTCATCCGCAGCTCCGCCGCACAAAAGCGGAACAGCAACTGACTTTTCTGAGACACGCGAGGCATATTCGCGGGACAATTGGGAGTGGGCAAAATGGCTAACAATAAAAGATCTACCGCCGGACTGTTATTTATCTTGATGTTTGGAATACCGCTGGCCGCCCCCGCCGGACAGGAAGATGCGGCGAAGCCGGATTACGGCTCCATGCGCCGGCATATCCTGCAATTTGAGGCGGCAATCAACGATGTGATCAACAGCAGCTTCAGCACGAGCCCATTTGCCGTGGTACAAAAGGCTAAAGGCGCCTATCTTCAAGGATATGGCCTCAGCTTTGCTTTCCTGGTAAATATCCATCGCGCCGTGAGAAATACTCCTTTCGGCGCCATCCAGGTCGGGACCGCCATAACTCAGGAGCTGAAAAAACAGCGGATTGATGAATTAAAGGAAAAACTGATACGATTGCTTCAAGATAGTGGAGAAACGCTCCGAATGCTCCGAAAAGAAGATTATGTCACGATCATAGCTTACGTGGAGGACCGTAATTTCCCGGATGAGCCCAGCGAGAACAAAACCATTGTGCTGAGCGCGCTTAAAAAGGATCTGGATGAATTCGGCCGCCGGAGCGATCGCCTGAAGGAATTCAAACAAAGGATGAGAATCATTGAGTATTAAACTCGCCGAGCTCAAATCAAAAAAACTAATCGGGCAGGTTTTTCTGGAACGTGGCTTGATCGACGAGGAAGAGCTGCGGACCGCTCTCAATCTTCAGGCGGAATCGAAGGAAAAACTGGGCAAGCTGCTTGTGGATCTCGGATATGTCTCCGAAAGAGATTGCCTCGCCATAGTATCCGAACATCTTGATATTCCGGCGATGTCGCCTGCGGATTATCCTCCCGTGCCGGTAATCGAAAATGTGCTCACTTTCCGCTTCATGAAGCAGTGCAAATTCGTTCCCGTCGCTCTGGAAAACAACGTGCTGATCCTGGCCATGACCGATCCCATGGACAACGCTACCATCGACTCCGTCCGGCAGGCGACCGGTCATGAGGTCAGGGCTGTCTTGGGAGCCGAGAGCGAAATCATGGATACCATCGAAAAATTCTACGGCTCGGCCGCCAGCACCTTGGGAAGGATTATCGAGGGCATCGATGAAGGTAATCTCGAAAACCTGTCGGACGAAATCGAAGATATCGAGCAGCTGAAGGACCTGGCATCGGAAGCTCCGGTGATCCGGCTGGTAAATCTCCTGATCTCCAAAGCGATTGAAAGCCGGGCGAGCGACATCCATATCGAACCGTTTGAAAAGGACCTGAAAGTCCGTTACCGGATCGACGGCATCCTGCATGACGTCGAATCCCCTCCCAAAAAGCTGAAAGCGGCTCTGATCAGCCGCGTGAAGATCATGGCCAAGTTGAATATCGCGGAACGGCGCTTGCCGCAGGACGGAAGGATCAAATTGAAGGTCCTGGGAAAAGACATAGACCTGCGCATTTCGACCCTGCCGACTCTCTATGGCGAAAGCGTGGTCATGCGCATCCTCGATAAAAGCAACACGAGTCTCTACGATATCCGCCGCCTTGGCTTCCCGGAGGACTCGCTGCGCGAGTTTGCATCGCTCATCCGCCGCCCTCATGGAATCTTCCTGGTTACCGGCCCAACCGGCAGCGGCAAAACCACGACCCTTTACAGCGCTCTGAGCGCCATCAACCTTCCCGACAAAAAAATAATCACGATCGAAGATCCAATCGAATACCAGATCGAGGGCGTGAACCAGATTCACGTAAGCCCACAGATCGGATTGACCTTTGCCGCCGGTCTCAGGCACATCGTGAGACAGGACCCCGATGTCATTATGGTCGGCGAAATCAGGGATTTGGAGACCGCTGAGATCGCCATCCGCGCCGCGCTGACCGGACACCTGGTCTTTTCCACTCTCCATACCAACGACGCTCCGAGCGCCATCACACGCCTGGTGGATATGGGGGCGCAGGATTATCTGATCGCTTCTTCCCTTTTGGGGGTGCTGGCCCAGCGCCTGGTCAGGGTTATTTGCCCGAGATGCAAGACCGAGGTTTATCCCGTGCCGGAGATGCTGGACGAAATCGGTTTCAGGCGCGGCGACCCGAGAAGCGGGCACGATCGTTTCTACGAAGGGCGCGGATGCGAGAATTGCAGCCACACAGGCTTTATCGGCCGGATCGGCATTTACGAACTCATGGCCGTCAATGACGACATCCGCAAGCTAATGGTTGCGAAAGCGGATTCCAACCAGATCCGGAAGAAGGCGACTGAAAACGGGATGCGCTCTCTCCGGGATGACGGCTGGCTTAAGGTACGACGGGGAATAACGAGCATGGCAGAGGTTTTGCGCGTCACTCAGGAATCCTGATGCCTGTAAGGAGAGGATTTTTCCCCGCAGATGCGCAAAGAAAAGCCATGAATTCTGTTTATCTCTGAGCCCTCGGCGTCTCTGCCGTGAGCCTTGGTTTTAATGGCGGCGCTGCCGTACGGTGAATTCGTGGTTATCTTTACTCAAGAGGATCGAGCAATTCATGCCGTCCTACACCTATAAAGCAAGCACGATGGAAGGAAAGACGGTCGAGGGCAGCATGGAAGCCCTGGACGACGGGACGGTGTCCTTGAAGCTCCAGGAAATGGGGCTCCTTCCGGTAAGAA
>JBBISO010000107.1:8648-9392 GCA_037441325.1 Acidobacteriota bacterium
CCGCTGCCGCCGGTACCTTTCTCACGCGCGAGATCGAGTGGCCTTGGAAACGAAATAAAGTCCGGCGCAAAGATCTGTTGATATTCACTCAGGAACTCCACACGCTCGTGAAGGCCGGCTTCCCCCTGGATCGCAGCCTGGCGGTTCTGAGCCAGCTCGCGGAGAGTCCGGCAATGGCCGCGGTAGTTCAGGATGTTTTGAAGGAAGTAAAAGGAGGAAAATCGTTTTCCGAGGCTTTGGGGAAACATCCTGCGGTCTTCCCTAAGGTGTACGTGAACATGGTGAAGGCCGGTGAGGCCGGAGGCGTTTTGGGTTTGACGGCTGCCCGGCCGCGGAGTAACCTGGCCGGCAAGCCCCGACGGCGGGTATCATCCATCGGAGGTCGGCACGAGTGGCCAACGAGTCGACGGTACGCGAGGAGATTGCGAGCCAGCCCCAGGTCTGGGCGGCAACGCTGAAACGCCTGCACGATAGCCGCGAAGCGCTGGGCAGCGTGCTCTTCTCCCAATGCTGGGATGCCCTGTTCTTCTGTGGTTGTGGCTCGACCCACTACCTCGCCCTGGCGGCCGCCAACCTGCACCAACAGCTGACCGGGCAGTGGACGCGCGGCGTCGCCTCCTCTGAGCTCGCCCTCTTCCCGGACGGAGTGTACCCTGACATCCTCGGGCAGCAGATCCTCCTGGTTGCCCTCTCCCGCTCCGGCTGGACGACCGAGACTCTCAGGGCGGTGCAACGACACCGTGA
>JBBISO010000108.1:0-3284 GCA_037441325.1 Acidobacteriota bacterium
CCTGTACGGACATGTCAAGCCGGATCCGTATACCCGCGGCGCCTTGGTAATGATGAATCCGGAATGCGAGATTCTTGAAGAGGAGAACGAGCCCTCCCTGCATTCGGGGCGCGTGGTGCCGATTTACCGCAAGCTTGCAGACCTCCGCACGCGCACGCTCCGCCAGATCATTTATGCGCTCATTTCCAATCTGCCGCCGGATATACCGGATGTCCTTCCCGCTTATCTCGCCAGGCAATTGCGATTGCTCCCGAAGCCGAAGGCGATGCAGCAGCTTCATTTCCCGCAACTTAAAGGACTGACTCAGGAGGAACGGGACAAGGAAATGAGCCTGCTTAATGCCGGAACGTCTCCGGCGCACAAGCGGCTCATCTTCGAAGAGCTTTTTCAGCTCCAGGTCGGCATTCAAATGGTTCGCGAGAACCGCATACGACATTTCAAATGCCGGAGCTTCAAACTCGGCGACCGCGTCCGCGCAGCAATCAAGAAGATCTTACCCTTCCATCCGACGGAAGCGCAAAAACGAGCTCTGAAAGAAATCGCCGAAGACATATGTTCGCCTCACCCCATGAGCCGCCTGCTTCAAGGGGATGTGGGATCCGGCAAAACGATAGTCGCGGGCCAGGCGGCGATTATTGCGGTTGAGAACGGTTACCAGGTCGCCATTATGGCGCCGACGGAAATTCTCGCCGAACAGCATTTTTTCTATTTCCGCCGGCTCCTTGCTCCTCTGCAGTATCGAATCGATCTGCTTAAAGGCAGCCTTTCCGCTAAAGGGAAAAAACAGGCTTTGGAACGTATGAAGCAAGGGGATACCCAGATTGCCATCGGGACGCACGCATTGATCCAGGAAGGAGTGGAATTCAAGAACCTCTCCCTGGCCGTCATCGACGAGCAGCACCGCTTCGGCGTCGTGCAGCGCAACGTGCTCAAAGAAAAAGGAAATCGTCTGGACTTGCTGGTTATGACCGCGACGCCGATCCCGCGTTCTCTTGCATTAACCTTATACGGGGATCTGGATGTTTCCGTCATCGATCAGATGCCGCCGGGCCGCAAGCCGATCCTCACGGAATGGTATGAAGAGAAGGACCGCCGAAAAGCCCTGGATGCGATCCGGCGGACGGTGGCGGCCGGCCATCAGGTCTATGTGGTCTACCCCCTTGTGGAGGAATCGGAAAAATCCGATTTGCGCGCCGCAACGGAAATGGCTGAATACCTCCAAGAAGAAGCCTTTCCCGATTTGCGGATCGGTCTCCTTCACGGCCGCATGAAGAGCGCCGATAAAGAAGCGGCCATGCTGACTTTTGCCGCCGGCGACATTCAGGTCTTGGTTTCGACGACCGTAATTGAAGTCGGAGTCGACGTGGCCAATGCGACCCTAATGGTGATTGAGCATGCAGAACGCTTCGGCTTGGCCCAATTGCATCAGCTGCGCGGACGGGTAGGGCGCGGGGCCGTACAATCCGGATGCATACTCGTAGGGGATGTGCGCGGCAACCCCGAAGCGCGCCGCAGGATTGAGATCATGTGCGAAACGAACGACGGGTTCCGGATAGCGGAAGTGGACCTGGAACTGCGGGGCCCCGGCGAAATAATCGGGACCCGACAGTCGGGAATCCCGGCTTTCAGGTACGCCAACCTCATCCGCGACCGGAAAGCCCTCGAAATCGCGAGAATAGAAGCGGACCGCTTCATGCGGGCTCTGCGATCACGCCCCGACGAGGAATGCCGCAGGATCGCGCTCCTTATCCGCGATCGCTGGAAAGATTATTTTGGATTGGCGATGACGGGATAGCTTAGAATGTCTCATAAATTAAACACGGAATTGAAAACACCTTGCTTCCGGCCGTGTTTTCTCAGGCGGTCACAAGGGGCCAAGGGCAAATGGCACACGTGGAACCGTTTTCCTTATCCTCGGTTCGCCTCTTGACATTTATTTTCCTTGCCGCTTGATCCCTTTGTCCCTAAAGTTTGCGAGCGAAGCGTGCTGAGTTCATTGACGATGACGATTGAAAGCCGCGCTGCCTTTAAATCGTCAATCGCAATTTTGCCTATGCGAGTCATTTCAGGGAAATATCGAGGCAGGAGATTGAAAGGTCCTGATGGGACAGACATCCGTCCCACCGGTGATCGTCTTAAGGAGACGCTTTTCAACATCCTTGGGACTCGCGTAGCCGGCGCTGTTTTGCTCGATGTGTTCGGCGGAACCGGCGCCATCGGGATTGAGGCACTCAGCCGCGGCGCGCGCGAGGTCGTGTTCATCGAAAGCACCGCCGCGGGGAGCCGTTTGATCCGGCAAAATCTCGATCTCTGCTCGGTGAAGGGCGGATATCGTCTCCTTCAGCAAGATGTGTTTACGGCCTTGCGCTCTTTAGCCCGCCAGGGATTCCGGGCGGATATTGTGTTTTTCGATCCCCCTTACAACTGGAAACCTTACGGCGATTTGATCGAAATCATTTTTAAAAAGGGCCTGGTATCCCATGCGTGCCGTGTTGTGATTGAACACCACCGCAAAGCGGACCTTCCGGAATCAGGCGATGGATACTCCAGATCGCGCGTTGTGCGACAGGGCGACCATTGCCTCAGTTTCTACCAAGCATCGAGTTAACCCGCATTTTTCACAAGGTTGCTGCTGTGGCGGCACATCCGCGCATGTCTATTGCGAGGACGGATCTCCAGAACCGTCCCTGGCCGGGTCTGGAGACCTGCCCGCACATGTCGCGGGCCTTGGATCCACGCCCGTCTGCGCCGCCTCGCAACGAAACCTTGTTAGAAATGCAGGTTAATCCTTTCGATCCGTCGCTGTTTTAAGCTTTGGGTATCCGTTTTGTCTCTAGGGAGCGCTCGATATATTTCCGCAACCGTCGCAGCCCCTGTTTGCTCCGGTGCCGGAGTGTGGAATAGGCAATGCCGTTGCTTGTCCCAATGTCCCGGATGGACAATCCCTCTGATTCCAATATCGTCAGGCGCAGGGCCTCATGCTGCTTCCAGGGCAGATGCGCCAGCCCTTTGCGGACCAGGTGTAGCAGGCGGTCCATTTCATCCGCTTTTTCTTTTTCCTCCAGGTGGTCGTGAGGGCCGGAGGCATGATCGGGGAGATTAATGTCCTCGTGAATAGGAATTTGCCTCAGGCGCTCGCGTTTCCTGTTGTTGTAAAACTCAAGGGCTGCGTTGCCAACGGCGCGCCCCAAATACATGCGGACATGTTCCCGGGACGGGAGCGGCTGGTTGCGTGCCAGGACCCGCCGCACAGCTTCCTGTAGCACATCCTCAGCGTCGGCCTC
>JBBISO010000108.1:3306-9389 GCA_037441325.1 Acidobacteriota bacterium
GCGGCGCAGGATTGGACCCAGGACCGCCCTTAGGTCCTCGGCGAATCCGGATTCTTCAGTGGGCATGTTTTTTTGGCTCAATAAGGTTTGGAATTGTTTATAAGAAGGCGCTCACGACATCCCTATTGTTTCGTTACTGCGCTTTGCATTTCAGGGAAATTACGCGAAGAAAGTGATTCGGAATTTGTCCTTAACCAAGACCCGCGGCAATGGCTCCCAGGCGGACCTGCTAAGGGCATTCGAAGCGGCTAGAACGCAGCTTGCGGTTGCAATCGCGGCGGAAGCTAAATCGACAACACTGAAGCGGCGGCAATACTACCTGGACATGGCCGATCGGATGCGGCAATTCACAAAGAGATTGCGGGCCGCGGACGGAATATCGCCGCCGTTAACACGGGAATGGCAGCGCGTTCTGGAAAATATCAGGCAGCTTCCGGTCGAGGGCAGGGCTCTGCGGCTCTGCCGGATTTTTAACGAAATTTTGGCCGACGGCGAGTGAGACTTGCCTTTCCTGCCGGCTTACACATATAATCGCCGCTGTAGCTTACGGAAGATAAGCGCATTGCCCATGGATATGCGAGCAGTTTATCCCGGGTCTTTCGATCCGGTTACGAATGGCCATATTGATCTCATCCACCGGAGCGCCGCGCTTTTTGACCAAGTTATTATCGCGATCCTCAAAAACACGGCCAAGACTCCTCTGTTTACAGTGGAGGAGCGTATTGAAATGCTGAATTCTTCAGTTTGTGATCTGGAGAATGTCACTGTCGCGGCTTTTGAAGGCTTGCTTGTGGATTTCGTCGAAGAGATCGGAGCTTCGGTAATCGTCCGCGGCATCCGAGCTGTGTCCGATTATGAATATGAGCTTCAGATGGCTTTGATGAACCGCCGTCTCTCCAATAAAGTGGAAACTGTTTTTATGCTGCCTGCCGAGTCTTATTCCTTCCTGAGTTCAAAGCTTGTCAAGGAAATCGCGGAGCTCGGGGGGAATATAAGCGAATTCGTCCCAGCGGATGTGGAAAAACGCGTCCGCGGAAAATTCCGCGGCCGAATCTCCGCGAGAGATTAAACGTCCGGCGCGCAGCTTTCCTGATTCGTTTCCGGGGTAACTTGCTTGCTGGATAATTCATCGCCTTCTCCTAAGCGGACGCGGTTGCTTTTTTCCCTTTTCCGGCACCGTATTGCACCTTGGGCATTTGCCGCTGCATTCACGCTGCTGTCGGCTGTCGCGGCTTACTTGGTGCTCGAACATGGACGCTCCGAAAGCTGGGCCAACACCACATCCCGTGTGTCGGCCGCACCGGTCGCGCCGCCTCAAGTGGTTTTAAAGCACACAGCCGGAAGTTTCCGGCCGAAGCAGACAATTTTGGAGGCTTTGACGGAACAAGGCGTTCCTGCCGAACTCGCGTACCGGATCGTCGATTCCTCCCGCCCGGTCTATGATTTGTCAAAAGTCAAAGCTGGCAGCCAGTACCGCCTCTACTTTACGCCGGACGGCCGGTTCCGCGACTTCCGATACCCCATCGATGACGAACGCTACCTTACCGTTTATCATGACGAGGCCGAAAACCGCCTTGTTCCCGTCCTCAAGAGTTTTTCCTTCGAAACGCGCGTGGTCCCGGTTTCCGCGGCAATCGAGGGGTCGCTTTTTTCTTCGGTGATGGGTATCGGCGAGAAAGATCAGCTCGCTTTGGATTTGGCAGATATCTTCGGCTCCGATATCGATTTTTATACGGATATTCAAAAAGGCGACTCCTTCCGGGTTCTGGTTGAAAAAAAATATCTGGACAGCCGGTTCGCCAAATATGGGCCGGTTCTGGCCGCTGCATTTAACAACCGGCGAAAGCTGATCACGGGTCTGCTCTTTGAAGATGAAAACGGGAAACCCGCTTATTACACCCCGGAGGGTAAGGCTCTGAAAAAATCTTTCCTCAAATCGCCTCTAAAATTCGCCTCCCCGCGCATCACATCGAAGTTTTCTGTGGCCAGATTGCATCCCATATTAAGGATCGTGCGGCCGCACCTCGGAGTCGATTACGCAGCGCCCGAGGGAACGCCGGTTCAAGCGGTCGCAGCCGGAGTTGTAACAAGCGCGGGCCTGAGCGGCGACAGCGGCAAGACGGTCCGAATACGCCATTCAAAAGGTTATGAAACCGTGTATTCGCATCTATCGCGCATCAAGGTGAAAACAGGCGCCCGCGTCAATCAGGGAGACCTTATCGGTTTGGTCGGGGCCACCGGCCTTGCAACCGGGCCTCATCTGGATTTCCGGGTTCTGCAGAATGGGAAGGCAATCAATCCGGCCAAAGTTGTATTCCCGCTAGCTTCACCGGTCGCGCCCGATAAATGGGACCGATTTGCGGCCCTGCGGGACGCCTTGATGACGCAGCTCAACGCCGAATAGCGAATCACGATTAAGACCACCCTTGGCAATGATCGCTATCATGTGCAAAATCAAAGGCGTATCTTACAAATGTAATTCGTCACCTAATTAGAGGTTCAAATGAAAGCTCGATGCTCTGTATGGATTATCGGTGTAGTTGCAGCGGTCTCTCTGTTTGCGGATCGGTCGGCGGCGGCCGATATCACTTTTTTTATCGGGGGCGTAAACCCCGGATCGATTTCCGTCGACAACGTCAGGACGTCTCTGGACGGCAGCCCGATTTTCGGATTCCGGCTGGGCACGAACTTCGTTCCGTCTTTTGGTCTGGAGCACACTTTGGCGTTCAGTTCGGATTATTTGTTCCCCCAAAACATTCCCGCAATCAGAGAGGCGAAGGGATTTGTTTACAACAGCAATCTGATCTTAAGTATGCCCGCAGGGAAGTTTATCCCCTATCTCACCGCGGGGATCGGCGTGGTACACCAATATGGCGATTTAGACATGCCCGTAGGGACACAATTCGCGTTCAATTACGGCGGAGGGCTTAAACTTCCCCGCCTTGCGGGGCCGCTGGGGCTGCGCTTCGATATGCGCGGTTACAGGGTCGGCGCCTTCTCGAACAAATTGAACCTCTTCGAAGTATCCGGCGGAATACTGCTTTCGGTGGGCAAGTAAAAGGATTTTAGATTTGAAATTTGAGATTCGGGATTTAATGCCTTTTTAGTTTCGCATCC
Source organism: Acidobacteriota bacterium (assembly GCA_037441325.1). Lineage (GTDB taxonomy): Bacteria > Acidobacteriota > UBA6911 > UBA6911 > UBA6911 > UBA6911. The sequence goes on from JBBISO010000108.1 coordinate 6,424, forward strand.
CGGTTCTCGATTCTCGAATCGATTATGAAGCTTTCGATCATCGCAAATCCTGTTGCCGGCAGTGGGCGCGCCTGCCGGTCCATCCAGCGCTACGTCCGCCATTGGAAGCATCCCGGCTGGGAGGTTGAAATCCTCACGACACAGAAAAGCAACCACGCCGGATTGCTTGCGCGCGAGCTGCTCCGAGAACCTCCCGACCTGTTGGCAATATGCGGCGGAGACGGCACCATCAATGAAGTTGCAACCCACGTGCCGGAACCGCCTTTCCCCATAGCCATCATTCCGAGCGGCACAGCCAATGTTATCGCGAGAGAATTGGGGCTGCCGTTGAATCCCATCAAGGCTTTGCAGATCGCGCTAAAACGATCTGTGAGGCGAGTTGATTTGGGTAAATTGGGTCCCGGACCGAGGCGGCGATTTGTGTTCGTCGCCGGAATAGGCTTCGACGCCTACGTGGCCTCCAATGTGAGGCCCGGCCCCAAAGCAAAGCTTGGATTAGCGGCATATGCCGCCGAAGCTATTCTTTGCCTCAAAAGCTACTCCTTTCCAGAGTTCCAGGTCTCCGCCGCCGGCCGTACTTATACCGCGACAAGTTGTATTGCTTCCAACGCGGAGACTTATGGAGGCGGGCTTCTTTTTTCCCCGGGTGCGGACATGAGCGACGGTACTTTGGACATCCTCGTCCTGGAAGGGCGGCACCGATTGGAATTGGCATGGTTCCTTTTTCAAGCATGGCGCAGGAAACCAGAGGTTGGCGGCTGGATCCATCGCTTGCGTGCTTCCTCTCTGGCCCTGGAAGGGCCCGCGAATGTGCCGGTGCAGGCGGACGGCGAACCGGCCGGAGGTCTTCCATTGGCTATTGGGCTTTCTGCGTCGATTTTTCCGCTGGTGGTTCCTTGATTTGCATTTCCCGCAAGAATAGACGTCTGAGCGATCGAGAGCCCTGCATCGCCTGCGGCCTCGCCCCTAGCGCGCCCGGCGCATATGTTACCGTAATTGCGAACACGGGTACTAAGCAATGCAGGGTAACAACAACAAGGCATCGCGGCGGCATCAATGCTATTATAAATCCTGGTTCCGGACCGATTCTTAAGCTTCAATTTTAAACTGCTATCATGTTCAAAGTCGCGATTGTCGGCAGGCCCAATGTTGGCAAGTCCACTCTCTTCAACCGCCTGTGCGGTTTTCGAAAGGCGATTGTCGGCGACGAGCCCGGAATCACGCGGGACCTCATCTACGGATCGGTTCGTTGGAATAACAAATCTATTGCGATTCTTGATAGCGGCGGCCTGATACCTAATGCGCGCGAGGTCATTCCCGAAAGTATTTTTCGTCAAGTTGAAGCGGCTGTTGAGGAATCGCAACTTTTGCTCCTGGTGGTTGATGGGAGGGAAGGAATTACCGTGTTAGACGAACAACTGCTGCCGCGGATGCGAAAAACCGGCAAGCCGATCTGGACTGTCGTGAATAAAATTGATTCGGCCGAACTGGAAAGCTGCGCGGCGCCTTTCTATGAATTCGGGACGGAACAGGTGTTTCCGGTCTCGGCGGAACATGGCCGCGGAACCGGGGAGATCCTCGATGCGATTGCCGCAATAGCGGAAGGTCATCCCGATGGCGGGGAAGGCGAAGCAGAAGAGGAGATCGGCGTCGCTGTCGTGGGGCGGCCCAACGTCGGCAAATCTTCGCTGGTTAATTGCCTGCTGGGATTTGAGCGTTCGATTGTGACCGATGTCCCGGGAACGACGCGCGATGCCGTCGACACAATTCTGGTGCGGGATGGGACCCGGTATCGCGTTGTCGATACGGCCGGAATACGCAGAAAGGGGAAAACGGAGGGGCGGACCGAAAAAATCAGCGTCGTGATGGCCCAAAAAAGCCTGGCGCGCGCCGATGTCGCGCTGCTGCTGCTCGACGCCGAAGAGGGAATCACAAAGCTGGACGCGGGCATTGGAGGATTAGCCGCCGAGTCCGGCTGTTCCGTCATACTGGTGCTGAATAAATGGGACATGATTGAAAAGGACGCACACACGCTTCAAAAATTCACCGCAGATATCCGCCGCCGGATGAAATACCTTTCATACGCGCCCATCATTGCCGTCTCGGCCCTATCCGGCCAGCGCGTATCCAAGCTTTTCGATTTGATCCGGAAAGCCTATGAAGCCCGCCGATTGCGGATTCCAACAGGGACGCTGAATAATATTTTCGTGCCGGAGGCAACGGAAAAATTCGCAGCGCGGAATCCCAATCAGACTCTGGGGATTCGTTACATCACTCAAGCGCGATCAAACCCTCCGACCTTCGCGGTCTTTACGGCCGGGCGTGAGCGCTTGCATTTTTCCACCGAGCGGTATCTTGTCAATCAATTGCGCGAGCGCTTCGGTTTTTATGCGGCGCCGATCCGTATTCAGCAACGGGTGAAAAGTCCAAAAGCCCGGAAATCCGGGGATTCGAAGCCATGAACAGAGACGATATCAGCAAAAAGGTTTATGAGGCTCATGGAGGAATATCATGCGCGGAGGCGCAAAAAATTGTAGACTTGATCATCGAGATTATCAAGCGGAGGCTTTCCCGGGGCGAAAAGGTGTTGATCAGCGGATTCGGCTGTTTCCGGATTGTGAAGCGAAAGGACAAAAAAGGATTTAATCCCCAGACGGGCGAATCCATTCTAATTCGAGGCAGGAACTCGGTAAAATTCAAACCGTCAAGATATTTGAAATCGGTCTAGCGGACATGCGGTTCAAGCCGACGAAGCTTTATTACAAAATCAGAGAGGTTTGCACGATCGTCGGGGTGGAGGCTCACGTTTTGCGTTTCTGGGAAACACAGTTCCCGACACTGTCGCCGCCCAAGAGTAAGTCCGGCCAACGGATCTATCGCCCGAAGGATATCGAGCTGCTCCTGGAGATCCGGGCGCTTCTTTATGAGGACGGCTTTACCATCGCGGGCGCCCGCAAAAAACTCGG
>JBBISO010000109.1:0-9386 GCA_037441325.1 Acidobacteriota bacterium
CTGCAAACAAATCACTTAGAATTTCGTGAAACCCTCTGAGAAATGCGGGTTAGAGCTGTTTGTCCCGCGCCCAATAGGCGTAATCGAACAATTTCTTAATGGCGGAAAGTGAGACTGCTGCACTCATGGTCCCATGCTTTCGATTAATTACTTTTTCGGGATTTTTGTTTTTTATGCAAGAGAATTACGGCCGGTGTCAACTATTCCATCGACTCGCAGAATCCCACCGCGAATTTTTTCGCACCAGCATGCCTTCCATCCCCGGCATAGCACTGCGTGCATCTAGGTGATTTAAGAACTACTTCTAATGCCTATGCTTTCAGATACGCCGGTCCAGAGGGTGTTTCCAACCCATTTTTTAAAACGCTCCCTCCAACCACGAAGACCTTCAAGACCTCAAAGCATCCCTTTTTCTTGGAGAAGGTCTTTGCGGTTTGCTTTTTAAGCGCATATAGTTCTTAAATCACCTCAGAGCTAATATTTATGCAGGCTTGGTGCAAGATCCAGATTTTTATAAACCTATGAAAAAGCCCCCAAAGGGACTTTGAATCCGCCGGCCGCCTGTTCGAGTCGGGCCGAGTGCGCCACTGGCCTTGCGGGCGAAGGCTCCTTATTGCCGTTTTATCCCCAGCTCCTGGAGCTTTTCCGGCGTGGGATTGCCGTTTTTGTCCCATCCTCGGGCTTCATAGTATTCATCGAGCATTTCATCCAGAGCTTCCTGAGTGATGATCGCCCCCTTGGAAGGGCCGTCCTTGATAGCCTCGGTCAGGATGCGCTTGGGAAAGGTGTCGTCCTTGCGGCTGAACCCTTCGTTGATATTGAACAGGCGGGCAATGTTATTGACCCTTTCCCCGATTTTTGCAATTTCATCCGAAGCAAAATTTGTGCCGGCAACCGCGTTTACCAGATCGGCGGTGTTCTGGCAGGCAACGGCGGGGACAGCCATATCCAGGAGAAATGCGCACATGGGGGCGCAGTCGCAAGTGGCCGCGCGCATATCCTGGTTCCACATGGTGAGTTTGCCTTTGCCCTTGATTTCGTTACGGTCCACCTGTTCGGGGACGGGTACATCGAAAATCTCCTGGAAAGCGTAACCGCGGTTATGATCGGCGCCGGTATAGGCGGTTGCATAGTTCAAGCCGTGCGCCTTTGCGCCCCGGATGTCGTAAGCGGGCATCTCCAGCCCCTTAATCTGCATGGCGAAATCCATAGATCCCCGGCCGATTTGTTGGGCGGCTTTTTTCGTGCCGCGGCCTAGAAGCTCTCCGAGGCCTTCCTTAAAGGCTATTTTTCGCAGCATTTCGATCACCGCGGTGTGGTTGCCGAACCTGAGATCCAAGTCGTCCGTGTCTTTCCTGGCGAGGATGCCCTTTTCATAAAGCTCCATCGCCCAGCCAATGGAAACACCTGCGGAGATGGTGTCAATACCATACTCGTCGCAAAGGCGGTCGGCGGCAATTATGGCAGGCAGGTAATCGACCGCAACGGAGCTTCCCAGAGAATAGGTTGTCTCAAATTCCGGCCCTTCGCTGAGGTGCCCGGCATATGGTCCCGAAGTGACCAGCTTTACCTGGCTGCAGCTTACCGGGCAATCATGGCAGGGATTGCGCGTGGTAATCATCGTATCTTGGGCTTTCATGCCAAGGCTTGGGACCATATTGATCTGTCCGGTGGCGGCCCAATTCCTAATCGAAAAAATGCCCATTTCGCTTGTTCTGTCGAGAGCCATCGGCGTGCCGGCTTTGGAAAATTCCGGATAAAGCACCGGACTTTCCTTCATGCACTTGAGCATCGCGGCCCGGGCCTTTTTAAACTTCGCGGGATCTGCAATGGCCGGTTTTTGATCGCCCAGGACGGCGATGGCTTTGAGGTTTTTGGAGCCCATGACCGCTCCCAGCCCCTTCCTGCCCGCCGCCCGCCGTTCGTTGATGATGCAGGCCATCGGGACCTGCCTTTCACCGGCGGGCCCAATGCAGGCGATACGGTAATTCTGGTCGCCGAGCATTTCTTTTATGAAAAGCTGCGTATCCGTGGTCATCATGCCGGCAAGTTTGGCGGCGCTGTGAAAACGGACATGCCCGTTATGGATTGATATATAGGTCGGCTTTTCCGCCCTGCCCTCGACGATGATCATGTCAAAGCCTGCGTTTTTCATTTCGGCGGGAAACTGGCCTCCGGAAAGGGCCATCCCGACCGCGCCCGTAAGCGGTGACTTGGCCACAACGGCCATGCGGCTGGCGCAGGGAGTGCCCGTTGCCGTCAAGGGGCCGTCGGCGAAGATCAGTTTATTATTTTCACTCAAAGCGGGAGTGCCCGGTTTCACTTCGTCGTATAGACACTTGACGGCAAAACCTGCACCGCCGAGATAATCTCTCACCAGTTCTTCTGAGAGCACTTCTTCCCTTGCCGCGAGATTGTTCAAACTCACCCTGAGTATCTTTCCCGTATAGCCGCCTTTATACATACAAACCCTCCTCATAGCTGTGGCCGCAATTGGGCAGCGACTCTAATTTATCACATACTATCACTCAGTCAACGACGGCATGATTTCAGGCATTTCGGCGCGGCCGTAAAAATATCTCCGCCTTTATCGCACGGTTTATTCTCCGGCGCAACGATTAAGGAAAAAGCCGTTGTGCGCAATGCTTCCTTGCGCCTTTGACGGCCGTTTTATATTAATATGGCTGGCCGAAGGCCGTCGGCCTCCAGGGGGCTTTTCGAACAATATAAGGCCAACAGGCTTTTGGGACTCTGAGAAAGTTCTGTAAACAACGGCTGCTTCTGGAGTTTTTGGCCTTTTGGGCAACAATTCCTCAGGATTCGGAAATCTGGTGGCCATTTATAGTATTTGGGCATATTATCAATAAGATAAGTGAGGTGTGCCATGAAACAACCAGTAACGTTTATTGGTGTCACGGCTTTGTGCCTGATTATAAACGTCTGGGCGGCTGAACGGCTGGCCAACTTTGCGGGAACATGGATCCTTGACACAAAGAATAGCGATCCCTTTCTTCGCCCCATAAGAGATCTCGGAGCTCAGGTTCCAGGTGGGGGCATGGGCGGTGGGGGCATGGGCGGTGGAGGCATGCCCGGCGGCATGGGGCGCGGCACGCCCGGCGGCAGTATGCCGGGTAAAGGCATACCTGGCAAAGGCACGCCAGGTCGGGGCACCGCAGAATCTCAGCCTCCTCCCCTGATTATCGAGCAGACTGAAAGCGAGCTCCGGATTACCAGAACCATTTTTGAAGGCGGCAAGTTAGCTCCTGTGCTGGTGGTCTATAGGTTTGATGAAAGCGAACGAGTGGACGCGATGCCAATCCCAAATTCGACTGAGCAGGCTAAAGTGGTAACCAAGATAAAGTGGGGAAAAAACAAGTTTCAGATCCGCACAACCTCTTATCTTCCACAAGGCAAAAACGAAATAAGGAGGGAATATTCGCTTTCGAAGGACGGCAAAGTTCTGACGGTGCAGACATCAGATTCGACCCCCATGGGGGAGTTGATTCAGAAACAAATTTACAACCGGCAAGAGAAATAGGGGTTTCATGCCGTGAAACCAGGCCTAAAATAAAAATTCCTTGAACGCTGGAGTAAATATTTTCCCGATATGCCGCGGCTGGCGTCTGCAGCCAAATTGGCGAATGATCTTGAGCCGGCCGCACTGGGAATCGGTATTAGCTTTTCCCGATAAAATCCAGACGTGAGTTGATCACCCGCAAAAAACCGATCCCGATTCCGGTCGGAAAACATGAATCGGGCAGCTTTGCAGAGCCTTTCTCACATGTCCGGCTGGCAAAAATTTTGCCCAAAATGCAAAATCCTGCATGTTTGCATTAGGAATTCAAATAATCATGGCCTGCGTAATGCGCGGCGTTTTTAAAAAGAGTACTTAATCGCGACTTCAATTTCCCGGGCATTATCAGCGTTGGAAATCACCCCGAAAGTCGGTGCGCCGATGTAACTGCCCGGCTGCTGAAAGTTGGCGTGATTGAAAGCGTTGAAAAACTGTACCCTGAATTCAAGCAGATTCCCGTCGCTGGACACGCGCGTTCGTTTGATTACGCTGATGTCCCACGAACGCTCGGCTGGAGTCAGCAGGATGTTGCGTCCGGAGTTTCCGAACCACTGAGGGTTTGGTCCGGCAAAATCCGGCATTGCGAAATGGGAAGTTTCGAACCACTTGTCCACAGACCGCCCGGAACTGGGAAGGATTCCCGAGCCGAGGCGGTTCGGACGGTCTCCCCAGACGCCGTCATTATTCGGGTCTCCGAAGACCTCGGGATGAAAAGGCCATCCATCCATAATGGTTGTGATGCCGGAAATCCTCCAGCCTTCGAACAGCTGAGAGAACTTTCCCGCCCACGCGGTTGAAAGCAGTTTGCCGCGTCCCACCGGGAGGTCCAGGATATAATTCAAGGTGAACTGTTTGGGCGGCTGAAATCCCCACATTGACCGCTCGGCGGCTGTGTTCCGAGGATTGCTGGGGTTCGCGAGCCCCCATCCCCACCCGTCGCTGATGGCCTTGTTCCATACAAAAGCGGCTTGAATCGAAAAAGCGCCCGTGAGACGGCGTTTCAACTGTGCGTTCAGTTCGTCGCTGGTGTAGGACGAGCTGCTGGCCAGAATGTCAAAACGCCCGTATGCGGGATTGGGCCGCCGCTCCTGAATGGGATTTCCAAAGCCGGCCGGCAACGGGACATTGGCCGGCATGGTGCGAAATAGCCTCGTTGTCTTCCGTCCTTCATAGGTCAGCTCAAGGCTCCAGCTGCGCAGGAATTCATATTGGAGCGACAATTCCCTCTGTTGGATGTATGGGTTACGCAGATAGGGATCCATGGCTTGAATCGTTTGGGCCGCGGGCGCCGCGGAGGCAAAAGGCCGGGAAAGGTCCAAATCGGGTCTTGTCGGAGATTCCGCTCTTTCGAGATAGAAAAACGGATAATTGCGCCCGATGCTGTTCTGTGCCTGCCGGTAGTTCATGGTGCTGTGAATAATTCTATAGGAGGCGCGCAACACCAGCCGATTATTGCCGAAAGGGCTGTATGCCAAACCAAGACTCGGCTGCCAATCATTCTTATCGGTGTAGGCGGCCTGGCCGCGTCCGAGCTTTAATCCGAGTTCGCGTGCCCTGTGGCTCCCGGTGACAACAATCTCTCCGTGGCGGGGCGGCTCAAAGAGCAGCGGGTAGAAAAGCGAAACATTGTCGTGGATCGAATGCAGAAAAGGCGCGTAATCGTAAGCGAGCGCCATGGAAACCGTCAGATTCCGATTAATTTTCCATTCATCCTTGATAGACAACTGCCATAATCGTTGCCGCAGATCCGCCCGGTCAGAGCCGATGCCCCGGACAGCCGCATACGGAATTCCCAGGAGAAAATCCGCGAATGCATCGCCGCTGAACTGTCCGGAAAAATTAAACTGGCCGCGGCGGGTTCCCCAGGACCTGTTACCGTTGAGCTGGCGGAAACTCAAATTACCCCCGAGTGCCAAGGTGTGTTTTCCGCGAACATACGTATAATCGGTTTTGAACGAATAGTTGTTCTGCACGGAAATGTTCGGGGAGCCGCCGCTGGATCCTCCGCCAAATCCTCCGCCTGAAAAGCCGCGTCCGAATTTGAGACTCGCATAGCCGATAAGCTCAACAATTGGATATCCTTCATCTATTGGATCCAAAACGCTCACTCCCTCAATCCCCAAGGAATCAAGCAGGCCCTTCTGAAACGCCTGCTGGGATAACTGAATAGTGGAATCGCGATTAAATCCCGCGCTCAGGTTCAGAACCTTGTTGGGGCTGAAGGAATGAGTCAGATCGAGGGAAACGGTTTGCCTGCGGTCATCTGTGGTAGTGCCGAAGGCGGGGAGATAAGACGCCAGAAACCGGCTGCTGTCACCGATGCTATAATTGCCGAAGAACTTTGTCCGCGAGCTGAATTCATAATCGACGCGCGCGCTAATTGTATTGTTGTTGTTCACGATTGGCTGGTTGCTGACGTAATTACGAGCCGGATCTTCGCGGTTCGGGTCCGGGAAAAGGGGCAACAGCTTGGCGGAAACAGGATGGATGCGCGATTGGGGGATTAGATTCTCGGGGAAGGGAATCCCGGTGGCCGGGTCGATGAGATTTTTACCCGCCAGCACGCTGAAGTCACCCTGCTTCATTTGCGGTGTGGGCACCAGCGATAGCATGGTGGACCCCTTAATGATACGCAGACCGTCGTAGCTCCCGAACACCTTCAATTTCCCGTTTATGAAAGCACCCATGCTCAATCCGAACTGGTTTCTTTTGAATTCAGGCAACGGTTCGCCCACAGGGTCGAAGAAATTGCGAGCGTCGAAACTGTCGTTGCGATGATACTCGTAGATCGAGCCGTATATTTTTCCACGCTTTCGCACCGAAAAGGGATTCACAACCAGGGCGATGGACTCATCTCTTGGTCCACCCTGTGAACTCCATGGTCCCTTTATTTCCATGCCAAAGGAGTCGATCTTCTTCAGGTCCGGCGGTAGCGACTCCTCAAGTTCGCTGGGAAGCTCCTGATTTGCCGCCGTAACGGCTGCCGGCGGAGCCGGCTCTTCCTGTTCAACCTGGATTGTGCCCGCTCCCTGTGTGAGGGAGGGCAGTAAGACGATCAGCGCTAGAAGCCATGGTTTTGTCATATCGGTTACCTAAGTTTGCGGATTGGATACCCGAGAGGTCTCCTGACGCAGACGGCTAAAAAACGAGCTCCTCACCGACGATCATCGGCTTAACGGAGAAAGCCGATCGAAGGCGGGAGTTGGCGCCCATCACTTCCAACAGTTCGAACGTGATGTTATCGCACTTCTTGGTAAGGACCGGAGCACCGTTCAAATCTCTGCTGAAAATGAATTTTGCGCCGACGCTCTCTTCGCGCGGCGGGAAATATGCGCTGAGTTCCAATTGCGGGCATATAGGGGTCGAGAGATAGACCTTGTTTTTCAGCGTCCGTGCGGTTTGGCTTTGAAAAAAGCGCCTGACTCTGCTTTCCTCGTTGGGATCATTCGAGCGAAAACTGACCGACACGACAATCCATTGGGATGTGTCCATTTCGAGGTTGGGCAGGAGGGCCTGATCAAATGACCTTTTTGCTTCAGGAGACATTCTGTCGTATCCGTAGTGAATCTGTTGGATCCGGGCGTAAGCTTCGCGGATCGGCCGGGCTGAAAGCAAGCGAATGTAGAAGGTGTTGTAGATTTCCTTTTCACCTGAAATGCCGCTGCCGACTCCGCTGATAACCCGAGTAAAGGTCTCCTGCCTGGCCCAAGGCGATGCGTTCAGCATTTGCACGGCCTTCTCTCGAGGCCAGGAACTGAAAAAATTTGAAGGAAACTTTGTGGGGCCGGCCTCCGGCAGGAAGGCCAGCAGAATTCCTAATAGCACCGGTGTAATCATAATTTATGCTTAACCAAATTTTCGATAAACAAAAATGATAATATATCATTATTGCACATGGAATGCAGCTACAATTTTATAGTTTAAGGGCGCGGACCAAACTGCGTTTCCCAAGTTGCGGCAGCGGCTCGTCGCCCATGTTTACGTTGCGCTGCTCGTGAGACCCGCCCCACAGGTGTCGCGCCTTGTATCCACGCCTGTCTGCGCCGCCTCGCGACGAAGCACTGCGATAAATTCGGGTTAGCGCGCAGTTATCACCGGCTTATTGCTGCGGCGCAGGCCCATTACCGCGCTTACGGCCAATCGGGGAAAATTTGCGGCCACAGGGCGTCGATGCGCGCTACGGTTTCGGGAGACGGCTTAACTTCCGGAGGATGCCAGGGTTTAAGGCGGCAATCGATCGCGACGGGTGTGGACAAGCGAACATGAAATCGTTCTAGAAGGCTTTCCTTAGCGCGGATATCGGTGGCCGGTTCAAAGCGGGTGAAGACCGTCCACAGGAAAGATTCATCGCTTTGAACGCAATCGGCCGCGTCGTCGACCAATATAACGATTCGAAACGGTTGTACGGCTTTCTCTTCCAGGAGTTGTCCCACAACGCCGTCATTTTCCCGCCAAGGGGGGCCCTCAACGACCAGAGCGCCCGGCGCAAAAATTTTCTGCTTCTTAAAGATCGGTTGTTTCAAGTCCGCAACCGGAGCCGTCTGAAGCGCGAAACGCTTTTCCCCCAGTCCCATTAGAAGGGCCTTGCTGCCTAAATTCATTTTGCCGCTCGTGTAATCCAGCGTGTCCTGCGATACGGGCGAAAATACGAAAAAGTCGGAGTTAAAGTCGGCTCGTTCGAGGATGTGAGTCAACACCGGGCGAAACCTCTGGAGAGGAATGGGAGTGTCGGTGATCACCAAAAATTTGGTCAATGACAGCTGTCCTTCACCCAGAATCCTCAATCCTGCCATAAAAGCTTCGCGGGCGTACCGTTCATGGACTATCCCTGCAGCCAATGGGTGGACGCCGGCGTCATCGTAAGCCCAAATTGCCCGGACGCCGTTCATGACCAAAGGATAAACGGGAGCGAACAATTCCTGCAGATATTCTCCGATATAATGATCCTCCTGTCGGGGCTTGCCGACGACGGTTGCGGGAAATATTGCGTCCTTTCGGTAATATACGCGGTCCGTGTGAAACACAGGAAACGGGTGGGTCAGGGAATAGTATCCATAGTGATCCCCAAAAGGTCCTTCCATGCGCCTTTCGTTGGGAGGAACATGCCCGATAAGGGCGAATTCAGCTTCGGCGGCGATGGGAATAGGGCTGATTTCAGCATTTCGTATCAGGGCGAGCTTATCGCCCATCAACAGGGAGGCCAGGATAACTTCCGGCACGTTTTCCGGAAGCGGAGCAATAGCTGACATTATGAGAGCCGGCGGCCCGCCCAGGAAGATGTTTACCGGGAGCGGCTTTCCCTGTTTCTCCGCTTCGTGATAATGGAATCCCATTCCCCGGTGAATCTGAAAATGCATGCCGGCAGTCGTGTCGTCGAATATCTGATTGCGGTACATGCCGATATTTGACTTGCCGGATGTCGGGTGTTCGGAGTAGGCCAAAGGCAAAGTCAGAAATGGGCCTCCATCCATAGGCCAGCTCTTAATTTGTGGAAGCGCCCCTAGACAAACCGGATTCATGCGGCGTTCAAGCACCGGCCCGGAACGGCGGATTTTGGTGCCAAGCTTCAGGCAGGATTTCACGACATCTCGGATTCCCCAGTACTTAGGAATGGAGGGGGCCATCAAAACTTCCGCAGCTTCAACCACACGCTTGAAGAATTGCGATGGCTCTTCTCCAAAGGCCAGCTCGATTCGCCGGCGGGTGCCGAACAAGTTGGCCGCCACAGGGAATTGGGTGCCTGCGACTCGGCGGAACAGAATGCCGGACCCTGGAGGGCGACGACGCGCCGCTGAATTTCTGCAAGGTCCAG
>JBBISO010000110.1:0-9368 GCA_037441325.1 Acidobacteriota bacterium
CCACCGCGACCCAGAGGATGGCCCCGAGCCAGCCGAAATAGAGAACGGCGAGCAGCGGGCCGAGTATGGGTCCGGCCCCGGCTATGGATGAGAAATGGTGGCCGAAGAGCAGGAGCTTCTTGGCCGGGGAATAATCGATGTTGTCACACATCTCGCAGGCCGGTGTGGCTCGCGCCGGGTCGGCCTGCACGACTTTCTTTTCGACATAGGAGCCGTAAATCCGGTAGGCGGCGAAGAGCCAGGTGATGAGCAGTCCGGCGATGAGCAGCGTGTCCATGCCACCCTTTCATGGTCTTGATTGCGGCCGGGGCATACTATATCGCAATTGCGCCGGACCGCAATAACCGATCGGCGCAAACATCATGGTAATTGCGAACCCCAATACCAAACAGGTGAATATGCATGCGATGGGATCCAATCTCCTATAGCGCCCCGACCATATTTTCATCGCTGAGATAATCCATAATACTGTCTTTTTTGCCCACAATGGGGAGAACGAGGTGGGACGGGTTCTCCCCATTGCGAAAAATTTTATGCAACGTTGTCCGGCTGCTGGGGAGGTGGGGATGGTAATGAATCTGCATCTCCGGGTCCCTGGGGGATTCCAGGCTTTGTATCTCCAGCTTGATGCGGTGACCTGCCCGGAACACATTTGTTATCTTTCCCAGGTCGACGTTGTATTCGTAGATTCTTCCGGGGATAACGGGATTTGACCGGTTATGCTTGTGGTAGGGGGCAAACGGCTTGGATTTTTCAGCGTCCAGCACGCGGTGGGAAGCCTTAAGATAACCCTTGGCCAGCGGTGTCTCGGCGCCGCCCGGCGCCACGTCGCTCAGTTTGACGATCCAATGGGTATCATCGGTGTCGATGGAAGCGTAGAGATTCAGCGCTGCGGGACCGATAACCGTCACATCTTCGGGCATCGGCATGCTCACATATTTGACGGAATCCCTCTTGTTCGATAGATACAGGGGTTGTTGCAGGAAACAGTCCGGGTGCGGCTGGTATCGTTCGGGGGCAAAGGCCAGTCCTTCCCAGCGGCGCAAGTAACAATTCACCCATTCGGTTTCCGGGAGGGGCCATGCGGTTTCGTCGCGCCAGCGGTTGATCCCTTGAACAAACATGCGGATCGGCGCTTCTTTCATGATCCCGGTGTCCAAACCTTTAAGCCAGTGGTCATACCAGCGGATAATGAGTTCCGCGTCTTCGCGCCAGGGCCGTTCTTCCGGCCCGAAAGGTTTAACCAGGAGTTTCTTGGCGGATTGAATGCCGCAGTAGATGTCCCAGAAGGCGCCGGCGCCGTGAGCTGCTTTGCCGACGACGAATACGGGGATCTTGATCTTATCGAAGAACGGGTAGATCGATCGATCCTTCCAGAACGGACCGTCATAGGGATGCATGAGCATGTCGAAAAACCATGGATTCTTTTGCGGATAATTCAAAAGGTGGTAGACATTGGGATAGTGTCGTATATCGGGATCATTCAATAAGGCCTGACGCCGGCGTTCGAATTCCTTTTTTGAAAATTCCTTCATCGAAAGGATAGGGGTGTTTTTCGGAGCGAAGCCGCTCGTGCCGTGCCGGCCATCCCAAATGCCGTAGTAAAACAGGCTAAGGATGCCGCCGTTGTACACCCCGTTCCGATAGAAATCGTTGACTACATGGGAAACGAAAATGGCCTTCAAATGCGGCGGCTGCTCAATGGCCACCTTCAATTGAATGCAGCCGTAGTAGGAGTATCCGATCATGCCCACGTTGCCGTCGCACCAGGGCTGTTCGGCAATCCACTCGACCAGGTCATGGCCGTCCCGGCCTTCCTGCGAAGACCACATGCCGGGATACTCACCCTCCGACTTGCCGGTGCCTCGCGCGTCGGCGACGACATGGATATAGCCGCGGGATACGATATCCGGCGTGTCTCCGGCTTCGATATTTCCATCCCAGACTGCGCTTTTATGGAGCGGTTGCGGAGGGATCAGGACCTCCTGGAGTTCCTTGCCGTATCCGCCCATAGCCAGCAGCGCCGGGAATCTGCCGGGAGCTTTGGGACGGTAGATGTTTACGCATAAGCGGGTCCCGTCGCGCATGGGCGCAAAGGCATCCCTTTCGGTTGTGATGCTGAATCTTGGTTGACTGATGAGTTCCCGCCAATTATTGCTCATTGCGGCCTCCTATCATACAAATGTGTAAGTTTTGGTCTCTATATAATGCAAACCGGGGACAGGCTACGCAATCCCCGAATTAGCTGCGAGCGCTGCGGGGTTCTTTCTCATTAACAATTCGGGGATTGCGTAGCCTGTCCCCGGTTTGTTGTAATATCGGATTGGAAATTCACGAGCGGATCCACGGTTGTCACACGATCGTCAAACCCCGGTGCAAGCTCGTGGTCTGGAAAAATGGTGCAGGGTGGAACAGTCTCAGTAAGGGTCAGGCAAGGCGGCAATTCGTATGACCTTTCAAGGTATATCTCCGTGACGGCGAGAAATAATTGGCAATTCGCAACCGTAAATCCGGCGCAGCAGAGTGCAGGGTATACATGTGGGAATGGTTATATTTTGTCTTTTTCCAGCCCGCCTGCACCGGGCCAAAGAATAGGGGCATGCTGCCTTGTCTTGGCTTGGTCATTCACTAGAGCTCCCGCAATCAGTGATAATGGACCAAACCATGGTTATCTATATGTAGCAACAGGTTCTCCGACTTTCGGAAATGCTCATACTGAGTTCTCTTGGGCGCTGCACCAGGATTTGGCCAACGCAAGCAGCACTTTCTCCCTAGCGCAATGCGGTAATTACAATCCCCAGACTCAGACAGGATTCATCAGCCGTGCCAATCTGGTTGCAGGAACCGAGAGGCATGAGGCTGGCAGTGCAAACAGTCACTGGGCCCAGTATAGCGCAGCGAACAGCGGAGCAAATAATATCGGCGTGGTTCTGGAGGCTCAAATTGCTCCCCCCGGAACAAGTACCGAGGTTTTCTGGATCTCTATTTGGAACAGCGCCCAAACAGCTTCTAACAGCACGATAGCGCCACACTCTCCGTCGAGCCGTGTGCGCCAAATTACAACTCCACGTGCACGGTCTTCAACGGCCCAGTCAATTACTACCCCTATCAGTCTTGCCAATGAGGTGGTTATATGAACGTGGTCTTGACAGCTCTATTCTTATTTGAACTGTTATTACTTCCGGTTCCAACTGGGCAGTTCCTTGACCTGACCAAGTTTGTTGCAAAAGACGACAGACTAATGCCGCCGACGATACGAGGGGGTGGGGGCATCGGAGGAGGGACGACAGGAGTTTCAGCTGCTTGGAGCCGGAAGCACAGCCGGTGTAACATTCTCGAACCCATGGGGTGAAAGCACTGATGTGACTGCAAGGTGATATGCGTATCCCGACGATCCTTGCTGTAACGAATCGTCGAGGTTGTTCTGAGGATGGGTGCTAATGCGCCGGAAGATGTCGCGCCGGTATTCAAAGGTGGGCCAAATTAAAGTTCCGAAGTTGGCCAAATTAGAGTGCCGAAATCACCTGGAAAAGAATTGACAGCGAAGCGGTGAGTACATAAGCCACTACATAAGCGAAGGAGGCCTTCGGGCTGCCCGGAGCAACAACCAGGGCCGGGAAACCGGCCTTTTGCGCCTGCAAGCGCCGGAAAAATAATGGACGGAATGATGGGTAATAATTTCCCATGAAATTAAAGTCTTTAATATGAGGCATTTATAAGATCATATGGCGGAGAGGGCGGGATTCGAACCCGCGTACAGCTTTTTGAGCCGTAATCCGATTTCGAGTCGGACCCGTTGCGACCTCTTCGGTACCTCTCCGGGATTGAAGCCTACCAAAGTTCGCTTTCTCAGCCAAAGAGAATTTGAGTGCGGATTCAGAACGACGGATAATGGCTGTTCTGAGGAATCTGCCTATTGGGTCCTTGCGGAGTTCAGAGGGGAGCAACCATGCCGGGTCAGTCTTTCTATTCCAAAATCGGCCGGCTTTCGTCCCTTATCTTTATCCTCCCGGGTTGCATGGCCGTGGGCTGGATCCTTGGTTATTATTTGATTGACCGATGCTTCTCGGCGTATCCCTGGGGCAGCATTTCCCTGACTCTTCTGGGCGCGGGCACCGGCTTTTACGAGATTATTAGGATCTTAGTTAGGGATCCAGGGAGCAAAAGTGATCCGCACGGATAAAATTGAGCTTCGGATTTTCTTGCTGGGCGGATGCCTGGTCGCAATGGGCGCCGTCGCCGCCGGAATAGTTTTTGGGTTTCGTCAGGGCGCGTCTTTTTTCGCGGGCGGGCTGCTCGCCGCAGCCAATCTGGCGGTTTTGAGGCATACGATAAACAAGGCGCTCGCGGTGCGCACTCGAAGTTCGGGCTTACGTCTTGTCGCGGGCTACGGCCTGCGCCTCCTGTTGATTCCTTTATGTCTCTATGCTATGATGCGCTTCCTTTTTTTGGGGATTATCGCTGCAACTGCAGGGTTTACGGCTTTCAGTTGCGGCGTTTTTCTTGAAGGCCTTTTTGAAGCTTTCAGGGGCAACTCTAAGTAATATGCACGAAACATCCGCGGTGGCTGCTTTTTTAAACCAATATTTTTTCGATCCCGCGGCGCGCACCTTGGGGATTCCTCTGACTCCGGGACATCATGCGGTGCCGGATCACATCGTAATGATCCTGCTCGTCGCGCTGGCCCTGAGCCTTTTTGCCCTGGGCCTGCGCAGCCGCCTTAGCGTTGAGAATCCCACGCCGGTCCAACATCTCGTCGAAGTGGTTTTTGAAGCCATCCAGAGTTTGATGAAAGAGGTGATCGGTGCCGGGAGCAGCAGGTTCACGCCGATCATCTGTACGCTGGCCGCTTACATTCTGGTGGGAAACATTCTGGGTATGATCCCGGGATTTATTTCTCCGACCAGCAATCTCAATGTCACGGCATCCTGCGCCCTCTGCGTCTTCATCTATTACAATTATCAGGGAATCCGAAAGCACGGATTGCTGCGGTATCTGAAGCATTTTGCCGGCCCGGTAGTATGGCTGGCGCCTCTGCTTTTCACGATTGAAATCATCAGCCACCTGGCCCGCCCCTTTTCGCTGAGCGTGCGCTTATTCGGCAATATCTTCGCGGAAGAGCTCATCATCGGGTCGCTGAACAAATATATCTTCCCGTTTCTGGTGTCCATTCCGGTGATGCTGCTAGCGCTATTGCTCAGCACGATTCAGGCCTTTATCTTTATCATGCTTACGATGGTATACATTTCGGGCGCGGTGGAAGAAATCCATGACGAAAGCCGCGGAGATTCCCATAAGCAACCAGCAACACGCAAATCGGAGATTCCTCTGGCAGCGGCTTAAGACGA
This sequence comes from Acidobacteriota bacterium, assembly GCA_037441325.1. Lineage (GTDB taxonomy): Bacteria > Acidobacteriota > UBA6911 > UBA6911 > UBA6911 > UBA6911. Next base: position 5,349 of record JBBISO010000110.1, read on the forward strand.
GAACGGTGGCGGCCGCGCTTGCATGTATGTTGAAAGGAGAATTTGATGAGCAGAAACCCGGTTCTCATATTATTCATGATTGCAGGGTTGGTTCTGGTAACGGCGATGCCTGCATTTGCGGAGGACGCGGCGGGCACCGCGGCGACGGAAGGAAAGAGCCAGTGGCTGTTGATTGCCTCCGCATTCGGCATGGCTTTGGCTGCCGCAGGCTGCGGTTATGCTCAAAGCCGCGCCCTGACGGCGGCCTGCGAAGGGGTTTCGCGGAATCCGGGAGCTACCGACACCATCCGGATTTTTGTTTTCCTGGGACTGGCCTTTATTGAGTTCCTGGCGCTTTTGACTTTTGTCGTGATTATTCTGTTGATCTACGGGTAAACGCTTCACCACCACGGAAGACCGAAATCACGCGAGATCTTTTTCATGTCAGTTGTGTATTTCGTGGTGGCTGCTCGTGGTACTCGTGTTCGTAATTGCGAATACGAGCACTTAATCTTCCATGTCGTGGATGGTCTTCAGACCGCGCATTTGGTAATCTTTTTTCCCTGACGGCGTGACAATCTCGATGTTGTCTCCGACCGCCTTGCCCACAATGCTGCGTCCTATGGGGGAGGTGATGGAGATCAAGCCGCGGCCGATGTCCGACTCTTCTGCGGACACCAGCTGATATTCAATCTCTTTATCCGTTTCGTATTCGTAGAGCATGACCCTGGAACCGTACGCCGCCCGGTCCGTGGGGATTTTTTCGAGGTTTACCAAGGATAAGGCGGCGAGCCTATTCTGAAGCTGCGCCCTCCTGCCTTCCAGATAGGCCTGGCGCTCCTTGGCCGCCTTGTACTCGGCATTCTCGCTGAGGTCTCCATGTTCTCTTGCGCGCAGGATTTCCCTGGGCAGATCCACCCGAAGTTCGCGCTCAATGACATTAAGCTCTTCCTGCAATTTCTTGCGCACATCAATCATCACATGCTCCCAAAAGGGGAAGTATTATTTTAGGGCAAGACTCGAATAGGTGGCAAGGGTGAGGACTTGATCGGGATGAATCCCAAGCCACAGAATGCAGATAATTCCGATCCCAATGATGGCCTGAACCGGCCAGCTGATCCGCTCAGGTTCGGGTACTTCTCCGGCGGGCTCTTTCATATACATGAACACCATCAGGCGGAAGTAATAAAAAACCGACAAAACGCTGTTCAGAACACCGATAACCGCGAGTCCGATGAATCCTTTCTGAACGGCCGCGCTGAAAAGGTAAAATTTTCCTATGAATCCGCCGGTCAAAGGTATTCCGGCCAGCGATATGAGGGCTAGAGACAAAGCGGCGGCCGCAAACGGAGCTTTGCGCGCCAAACCGGCATAGTCATCCAGAAAGACGCGCGCGTCCCCTACGCGGCTTAGGGACAAAACGACACTGAAAGCCACCAGGTTCATGACCGTATAAATGACGATATAAAAGAGAACGGCGCCGAAGCCCATGTCGCTGTTCGCGATGATTCCGATCAAAATGTATCCGGCATGGGCGATAGCGGAATAAGCCAGCATGCGCTTTATGTTGGTCTGAAGCAGCGCCACCACATTGCCGAGCGTCATGGTCAGAATGCACAATAGCCACAAAATCGGAATCCAGTCTTCGGACAGCGATGGAAGGGCTTGGACGAGAATTCGGAGCAAGGCGGCAAAGCCCGCGGCTTTTGGCCCGACGGTCAGGAAGGCGGTTACGGGAGTCGGCGCTCCTTCGTAAACATCCGGAGCCCAGGAATGAAATGGGACCAGGGCAACCTTGAAACCGAATCCCACCAGCAGCAGAGCCATGCCGATCACCATGGTGCTTTGGACGTCAGCCTGCAGGGAGGCGAAGGCGCGGATCGCCTGATAGTTGGTGCTGCCGGTGGTGCCGTAAATAAGGGCAATGCCATAGAGCAGGAATGCCGTGGCGAATGAGCCGAGCAAGAAATATTTGAGGGAGGATTCGTTCGAGCGGGCGTCCTGACGCTTGAAACCCGCAAGGATATAAGTTGCGATGGCGAGGATCTCGATCGCCAGGAATGTGAGAATGAGGTCCGCACTTGCGGCCATCATGCACATACCCGAACAGGCGAACAGCAGGAGCGCGTAATATTCGCCGCGGTTGATGGCCTCGCGCTCGTTGAAGCGCATGGAAATAAACGCGGAGACTCCCGCGATCACCATGAAAAGCCACTGAAAAAAAACGCTGAAATTGTCCACAGCCAGCATTCCGCCGAGGATGGCACGCGGCCGGATGCCCCATTGAAAACTCAAGCTGTACGCGGCAACGGCAGCCCCGAGGATGGCGATCCGGCCCATGCGGCCCCAGCGTTCCGGGGAAGTGAAGGGTTGCAGGAGCATCAGCGCCATTCCGGCGGCAATCAGGATGAATTGCGGAATGAGGTAAACAAAATCGCTGGCCATTATTTCGTCCGTTCGCCCGCAGATAAGGGAGTATGAATCCACTGCACACGGAAGCCGCCTGCGGGAGGCCGCGCATTTTCAACCCTCTGCTGCACCTGCCGCAGCGAAGCTTCCATGCGCCTTAAAAAAGGCGCCGGATAGACGCCAATCCAGAGCATGACTAAAAGGATCGGCAGCAGAATGCACCTTTCGCGCGCGCCGATGTCGCTCATTGCGGCATTCGCCGTATTCGTCAGCTTGCCGAAAAAGACCCGCTGATACATCCACAGCATGTAAACCGCCCCCAGGATCATTCCCAGGGCTGCGACCGCGGCGAAGGTTCTGTTCCGGGCAAAAGCTCCGATCAGGACCAAAACTTCGCCCACAAATCCGTTCAATCCGGGCAGGCCGATGGAAGACAGCGTCACGATCAGAAAAGCGGAAGCGAGCACCGGATTGACATGGGCCAGGCCGCCGAATTCGGAGATCATCCGGGTATGCCGGCGGTCGTAGATCATGCCGACAAGGAGGAACAGCGCACCCGTAGACAGTCCATGATTCAGCATTTGAAGCGTCGAGCCTTGAAACCCCTGGATTGTAAAAGCAAAAATGCCCAGGACCACCAAACCCATGTGACTGACGGAGGAGTATGCAACGAGCTTTTTGAGATCAGGCTGCACCATGGAGACCAGAGCGCCGTAAATGATGCCGATGAGGGCGAGAATTGAAATATATGGTGCGGCGTCAATCGATGCGGCCGGGAACAGCGGCAGGCAAAAGCGCAGAAGTCCATAAGTGCCCATTTTGAGCAAAACGCCGGCCAGAATAACGGAACCTGCGGTGGGAGCCTCCACATGCGCGTCCGGAAGCCAGGTGTGGAGAGGAAACATCGGGACTTTGATCGCAAAAGCGATCAGAAAGGCCATAAAAAGCCAGAATTCCTGCGCCCCGGTGAGGTACAGCGCGCCGGAGGATATATTTTCCGTGATCTGAACCAGCTCAAAGGACGTGGCGCCGTTGGCGAAGAACAGATAAAGAATGGCCACCAGCATGAGCAGGGAACCGGCCATGGTATAGAGAATGAATTTGACGGCCGCGTAGATCTTCCGCTCTCCTCCCCAGATGCCGATCAGAAAATACATGGGGATCAGCATGACTTCCCAGAATACATAGAAAAGCACAAGATCAAGGGCGCAGAAGACACCGATCATTCCTGTTTCGAGCGTCAGGAGACAAATCATGTAAGGTTTGACTCTGCGGGTGATCGATTCCCAGGAGGCGAGGATCGCCAGCGGCGTCAGGAAGGCGGTCAAAACCACCAAAAACAGACTGATGCCGTCTATTCCCAGATGGTGGCTGATCCGGTAGGTCGCCGTGTGAATCCAGGTTGCAGACTCCTCAAACTGCATTCCGCTCTTGGACGCGTCGAAATGATAGAAGAGGTAAAGGGATAAAACGAAGGTTACCATGGACCCCAGGAATGCCAGGGACCGGACTGCTTTATCGGATCCGCGGGGCAGAAGGAAAATCACCAACGCAGTGAGCGCCGGCAGGTAAGTGGTCCATGACAGAATATGGCCGATTTCCATAGTATTTCGTTGTGCCTAGCTGCGGAAA
>JBBISO010000111.1:0-9333 GCA_037441325.1 Acidobacteriota bacterium
TATAAAGGGATGGCGGGCTTTCCGCTTTTCCAGGGATTTGCCGCAAAAACGGGCGATCTCCACAGGATCTTTCCAGCCGCACTTCCCCGAGACCGCATTCAGCAGTTCGGCTGCGACGATATGGCCTTTGCCGTCCACCCGCACCGCCGAATATTGATAATCCGGGTGGAACGCGATGGCCAGGTTTGCGGGCAGGGTCCAGGGCGTCGTCGTCCAGATCACAACCGACCAGTCTTTATCTGCCAGGTTTGAATCGAGATCCGAAAGGTCCGATGCCATGGGGAAAGAAACGTAAATTGACGGGCTGGTGTGATCCTCGTATTCCACTTCCGCTTCAGCCAACGCAGTCCGGCAGGAAAAGCACCAGTGCACGGGCTTCAGGCCCCGGTAAACTAAGCCTTTGTCCACAAAATCCCCCAGAGCGCGAGCGATATCGGCTTCGTACTGGCGGCTCATGGTGAGGTATGGATTGTCCCATTCCCCGAAGACTTCCAGGCGCTTGAATCCCTGCCGCTGGATTTCGATGTATTTTTCGGCGTACTTCCGGCATTCCCGGCGGAAGACGACCTTGCTCATCTCCGCCTTCCGGGCGCCGAGCTCTTCCTCGACTTTGATTTCAATCGGGAGGCCGTGACAGTCCCACCCCGGAACATAGGGAGTGTCGCAGCCGAGCATGGAGCGCGATTTAATAATTATGTCCTTGATGATCTTATTGATGGCGGTCCCCATATGAATGGCGCCGTTGGCGTAAGGGGGGCCGTCATGAAGGACATAGCTGGGGCAACCTGCGCGCGCTTGTCGAATCTTGCCGTAAACGTCTATCTTATCCCAATGCCGGATCATTTCCGGCTCACGCTGGGGCAGATTGGCTTTCATGCTGAACGATGTCTTGGGCAGATTCAGAGTAGCTTTTATCTCGTCTATCACGGCCGAATTTTCTCCCAAAAATCCATCACTATATCACAACGCGGCAGGGAGAAATCGAAATTGGGGAAGGTCATCTATTTTCGCCCGGAAGATCCAGGTAAATTTAAAAAGCATTGGGCGAAAATAGGTGACTGTCCCCAATTTCAACAGTATCCTATGGGCCATATCCAAGGAGGTTTCGTCCATGCCAACCGCCGATGAGAAGCAGAAATTCCAATCCTATGTTCCTGCGGACGTTCAGATGAGCGAGTTTACCCTCAAAGCAATCCTCCTGGGACTCCTGATGACCGGCATCCTGGGCGCCGCCAATGCTTACCTGGGTCTGAGAGCCGGCATGACAATTGCAGCTACCTATCCGGCTGCGGTCATGAGTATGGCGGTCCTCAGGCTCATGAGAGGCTCATTGCTGGAAGAGAATATGGCCCGAACCGTCGGATCGATCGGCGAGTCCGTAGCTGCCGGCGCGGTTTTCACCATCCCAGCTTTTGTGCTCGCGGGGCTCTGGCCGGCAATGGGAATGGAGAGGTATTGGGAATCGGTCGCGCTGATGGTGGTTGGCGGACTGCTCGGGATACTCTTCGTTACTCTGCTCCGCCGCATGATGGTGGAGGACCGGGAACTTCCCTTCCCCGAATCGGTGGCGGCGGCGGAGATCCACAAGGCCGGCCAACAGGGCTCCAAGGCGGCTAAAATCCTATTTGCCAATATGGGGTTCGGCGCGGCGGTCAACGCGCTTGCTCAGTTCAACCTTTTCGAGCAGGTGAAGACTTTCACCGTGAATATCGGCGCGATCGGCAAGAGTCTTTTGTTGCGCACCAGCACCAACCCGAAGGTCGCGGCCCTCACCACCGGGGGCATGAGCACCTTCAATTCGCCGGCCATCAGTCCGGCCTACCTCGGCGTAGGCTACATCATCGGCCCGAACCTGGCGGCCCTGAATTTTGCCGGTGGCCTGCTCGCGTGGGGATTGCTGGTCCCGCTGCTCACATACCTTCTGGGCCCGCAACTGCAGGCTTCGGCGCAGGGAGACAACATCGGAGGGGGAACCCTTGCGGGGGCGGTTTATTTTTCCATCGTCCGGCCCATCGCCGTCGGCGGCATGCTGGTCGGCGCGTCCTACACGCTTTTCCGCATGCGCAAGCAGCTTGCTATCGGCCTGGGGCGCGCCGTGAGTGATCTGCGGAAATCGGCGGAAGGCAAAAAGGCGGAGAATCGCACCGAGCGCGACTTAAACGTCAAGGCCGTTTTATTCAGCATCGCCCTGGTATTTCTCGCAATGATCGCGCTTTATTACTTTTTCATTGCGGATGTCGGAGCTCTGGCGGGGTCCAGGATCCTTGCGGGCGCCGTGGCAGCCGCGCTGGTGATGGTGTTGCTCGGTTTCTTCTTCGCGGCGGTATCCGGCAACCTGGTGGGCATGATCGGCTCGTCCAACAATCCCGTTTCCGGCCTGACTCTCTGTACACTGGTGATATCGGCTCTGCTCATGGTGGCGTTGGGTGTAGCCGGCATCAGCGGCGTGGCCGCGGTGCTCGGCGTAGCCGCCGTCATTTGCGTCTCTTCGGCTGTCGCCGGCGAGATGCTGCAGGATTTGAAGGTGGGGCATATCCTCGGGGGCACTCCCTCCAAAATGCAGATCGGCGATATCTTCGGGGTCATAGTCGCATCGCTGATTCTATTTTTCCCTCTGATGGTGCTTGATAACGCTTATCACTTTGGCAGCCCGCAACTGCCGGCGCCGCAGGCCGGCCTCATGGCCATGCTCGCGCAAGGCATCGTGGGCGGCAGCATGGCCTGGCCGCTGGTCGTGGTTGGAATCCTCATGGGCTTCGCCATGATTCTTGTGAAGGTGCGCAGTCCGATGCTGTTTTCCGTCGGCATGTACTTGCCGCTGGAAACCACTTTCGCGATCTTCCTCGGCGGAATGATACGCTGGATTACCGACACGATCCGCGACCGCCGCGGCTTGAATGAGGCCCAAAAAGCCCGCGTTGAGAACTCGGGAATCTTGACCGCGGCCGGCCTGATCGCCGGAGAAGCGCTTTGCGGCCTAATTATTGCGGGCATCTGGCAGGGTAAAACGCCGCAGATATTTGCTTCACCGCACTGGATAGGAATGTTGGTCGCGTTCGCCGTTGTTATGCTGGTGATGGTGCGCGTGCCGCTCGCAAACGCCGGCAAGCCCGACGAACCCGCTCCTCCAGCCGCGATGATGTAACTGCGGTGCAGGCCAATAAAAAGCAATCATGCGCGGCGGGTCACCAGACGCGCCCGCACACGGCTCCAGTGGCAGCATGGCAAATGTTGAGCAATATCTGAGTCCTACCGAAATCATTGACTGCGATCATCCGGAAGTCCGGGATTTTGCCGAGAGGAAGCTCGGAGATGCCGCCGATGCGGTGGATAGAGCCGTGCGCCTATATTACGCCGTGCGCGACGAAATCTGGTATGACCCTTATTACCCCTTCTATCTTCCAGAACACTACCGGGCCAGTAATGTGCTGAGGGGCGGCCGGGGCTTCTGCATACCAAAGGCTTCGCTTCTCTGCGCTGCCGGGAGAGCCGGTGGAATTCCCTCCCGAGTCGGCTTTGCGAACGTCCGGAATCACCTGGCATCCCGCCAGCTCCTGGATTTTATCGGGACAGACATCTTTGCTTTTCATGCCTTTACCGAGTTTTTTCTCGAAGGGAAATGGGTTAAGGCGACCCCTGCTTTCAACCGAGAACTCTGCGTACGCCACGGTGTGGAGCCGCTCGAATTCAATGGCCGGGAGGACTCGCTTTTCCAACCCTATAATTCCGAGCAGAGAAAATTTATGGAATATCTCGAATTCCACGGGAGCTTCGCGGATATTCCGGTCGCTGAAATCGTCAGCGCCTTCGAAAACACTTATGGCCGGGAGCGCGTTCGGGCTTGGATCGAGAGCTTTGAAACAGGCGGAGATATCCGGGGAAGGCGCTTTGCTGAAGAGGATGTGGTGAAATAGATGGCCATTCAACCGCAAAGACGCAGTGGTTTATGAGCTTATCAATCGCCGATCGTCAATTGCCGCTGGCGCGACGTTCACCATGCCGGATGGCTAAGAGAGTTGAGCAAAGGCAAGCAAGCGCGGTCATCATTGGATTTTAATAATCTCGGTCCAAGTTTTGGGCCAATGGCCCGGTTGACAGGGCCCCAAATCCGCAATGTTATCGCATGCTAAACGATGAATCCAATTTCCTTGGAAGGGGGGATGCAACATGAAAAGGGCATATCGATATATCGGAATCGCCGCACTGCTTATGCTCCTGGAATCAGTTTCCGCCACATTGGCGCCCAAGCAGTCCGCCCGAGCGGACCAGAAGGACAGGAGTGCAGAATATAAGTATGCCAAGTATTTCATTTTCGACGCCAAGCCGTTTGAGATTCCTCCGGAAGTGGCGGCCAAAATGAAGGAAACGCAGAAGAAGGAACCGTCAACCGTGGAAGCGACTCGCTTGTTGAGCCTGGACGGCACGCGTTTGGAAGGGGCTCCATACATGGATTTCGTCTGGCTGTGGAAAGGATCCTCGAAGGATTATGTGGAGTCCGAACACATCCATGATTTTGACGAGTTTATCGGGTTTATAGGTACAAAAGGACCGGAGGATCCTCATGGCTTGGGCGGAGAGATGGAGGTCTGGCTGGGCGGCGAAAAATACATGATCACCAAGAGCTGCCTTATTTATGTACCCAAGGGAGTGAAGCATTGCCCGATACGATTCGTTCGAATAGACTCGCCTATTCTCTTTTTTACGGGATCGTTTCAAGCCAAGGAAGCCAAGTACGGCAGGACGCCCACTCAATTCAGCGACGCCAAAGCTGCCGAGCGAAACTATGCCAAACTCATCTCTTATGGCGTCAATCCCAAAAAGGCTTTCGCACGGGATGATTCTCCGGAGGGTAAGAAGAAGCTTGAAGAAATGCGCCAAAAAACCGGCTCGACGATAGAATCAACCCGCATCCTGGATCTGGACCTGGTGGAGGGCGCTCCTTATATAGATTTTGTGTGGATGTATAAAGGATTCGAGAAAAACCCCACCCACCCGGAACACTCCCATGATTGGGGCGAGATTTTTGGTTACATCGGCAGCGTGGGACAAAACGATCCGCATAGCCTGGGCGGAGAGATTGAATTCTGGATCGGCGGCGAAAAGCACGTTTTAAGTAAAAGCTGCCTGGTATGGATTCCCCCGGGACTTCCCCATTGCCCCGTGAGGTTTGCCCGGATAGACAAACCCATACTCTGGTTCACAATCGGAATAGGAATGAAAGGCAGCGAATACACCTTGAAGCCAAGCGCCAAGAGCGGCCATTGGCCAGTTGACGGCCACGGAGGGGGATAACTTCGGAATCCAGCTTTAAGGAGCAGAGATGAATACCAGGTTCGTCATAGCACAGATAGCGTTTGTTGTGTTGATTGGCCCCTACGCCAATTCCGAGGAAACTCCAAGAGTCAAGAATGCTTCTGAGGCGATGGAGGCGTCCCTACATTACTTGCGAGCGCGCAACTCTCAAATCGCTCCCGATGCGCATATTCAATGGCAAGAGAAAACCATTTATTCCGATGGACCGATAGATCTTGTTACCACGAGCAAACAGTTCACCTCGGATGCCTGGATCATTGAAGCACACCAAAGCCTGGCTCCTCTGAGAAAGATCGAGTATCGGGTGATAGTATTCAGCCCTACGCTTGGCTGGCATTGGAAGGGCAGCATCACGGCTGATGGTGGCATCCGCGAAGAAAGCGATTTCAAACTGTTATCCAGCCAAGAGAAGGACAAGATGACGGAGGAGCTATTGAGGAAGAGTAGAATTCGTGCTCCCACAGGCGGCTATGGCCACTGATCCGGCATAGATATCCAGTCTCTCCAGTTTACATACCAATCGCGCGTCATCTGCTGTGCTTCGCCGGCGAAGCAAGGAGCATCTGTGCCGGATTCAGGATGCAATATTTGACAATATTGCACTCAAATCTTATATGTTAATTGTGCTAAATATTAGAAAAGGAGAAAACAAAATGTTTTTGGTACCGTATTTCAAAAGGTCGCAAACTCCTGCTATTAGCAAGCTTTTCGAGGAGTTTTTCAACGATTTCCCGATCCTCAGCTCTATCAGCGAAACCAAAGAAAGCTGGATGCCGTCCGTGGATGTCCTCGAAAAAGAAGGCAACCTTATCCTCCGCGCAGAATTGCCCGGAATGAGCGAAAAGGACATCCAGGTGAAAATCGAAGGAGATACCTTGACGTTCAAGGGCGAGAGAAAGATGGATAGCGAGGATAAAAAGAGCAACTACCACAGGGTAGAAAGCTTCTATGGTTCCTTCACGCGGTCCTTCAGGCTTCCTGACACCGTGGATTATGACAAGATCAATGCTGAATATAAGAACGGCGTATTAGATATAACGCTTCCCAAGAAGCCGGAGGTTAAGCCGCGCGAGATTTCGGTTAACGTTCAGTAAGTTTCCATCAGCGCAGCCGAAGGCGGGCAGCCACGGATTAACTCTAATTGACCGGATCTTCTGGAGGCAATTTGAGAAATTCGTGGCTGCTGCTGCAATCGGCGAAAATGGATTTTAAGGCCGAATATCGAGGTCTACATGATGCGACTGGATAAGTTCACCATAAAGGCTCAGGAAGCTTTGCAGGCCGCGCAGAGGAGCGCGGAAACCCTTCAAAGCCCCCAACTCGAGCCGGAACATCTGCTTGAAGCCATGGCCGCCCAGGAAGATGGGATTGTATCTCCTCTGCTCAGCAAGATCGGCGTTTCGTCGCCGTCCATCCGGGCCGAGTTGGAGCGCCACTTGGCATCCCAGCCCAAGGTCGAGGGCGCCCAGCTATCCTTATCCCCGAAGCTGGACGCAGTTTTGCGGCAGGCATCCAACGAAGCAGACCAATTCAAAGACGAATATGTCTCGACAGAGCATATACTTCTGGCGTTGGCCGCGTCCGATGGATTTGCAGGCAAACTGCTGCGCAAACAGGGAGCCGACAGAAGCGGCCTTCTTAAAGGACTCGCCTCCATCAGAGGCAGTCGGCGCGTCACAGATCCGAACGCGGAGGAAAAATACCAGGCCCTCAAACGTTACGCGCGCGACCTGACCGATTTGGCGCGCCGGGGCAAGCTGGATCCCGTCATTGGACGCGACGAAGAGATCCGCCGCGTCATCCAGGTCTTATCGCGCAGGACAAAAAACAATCCGGTCCTAATCGGAGAACCGGGAGTGGGCAAGACCGCCATAGTCGAAGGATTGGCGCAGCGCATCGTTGCCGGAGACGTTCCCGAATCCTTGAAAAAAAAGCAGATGGTGGCACTGGACCTCGGAGGCATGCTCGCCGGCGCCAAATACCGCGGCGAATTCGAGGACCGGCTGAAAGCCGTCCTGCGGGAAATTGAGGAATCCGCGGGCGCGATCGTCCTTTTTATAGACGAACTTCATACCCTGGTCGGCGCCGGAGCGGCTGAAGGCGCAATCGATGCGTCGAACATGCTCAAGCCAGCTCTTGCCCGGGGCGAGCTGCGCTGCGTCGGCGCCACCACGCTGAACGAATACAAAAAGCACATAGAAAAGGATGCGGCTTTGGAGCGTCGCTTCCAGCCGGTCTACGTGGGCGAGCCGTCGGTTGAGGACACCATCGCGATATTGCGCGGATTGAAGGAAAAATACGAAGTACATCACGGTGTTCGGATCATGGATTCCGCGCTTGTCGCGGCGGCCGTATTGTCTCACCGCTATATCGCCGATCGCTTTCTCCCCGACAAGGCCGTCGACCTTGTCGACGAAGCCGCTTCGCGCCTGCGCATTGAAATCGACAGCATGCCGGTAGAGATCGACGAAGTCGAGCGCCGGATCACGCAACTTGAGATAGAGCGCCAGGCGCTTTCCAAGGAAACCGATAAGGCGTCGCTCGAACGGCTCGAAGCCCTGAATGCCGAGCTCGCCGAACTGCGCGAGAAAAGCGCCCAGATGAAACTCCATTGGCATCAGGAGCGCGCGATTATCGGCTCGATCCGGACGGCAAAGGAAAAAATCGAGAGCGTAAAAGCCGAAGAACAGAATGCCGAGCGCACGGGAGATCTCGGCCGAGCTGCAGAACTGCGCTACGGCACCCTTGTTCAGCTGCAAAAAGAGCTTTCCGAGCAGAACCGCAGGCTGGCGGAACTGCAGTCCGCCAGGAAATTCCTGAAAGAGGAAGTCGATGAAGAAGACATCGCCGAAGTGGTGGCCAAGTGGACCGGGATTCCGGTCAGCAAAATGCTGGAAGGAGAAGTCCAGAAACTGGTCCACATGGAGGACCGCTTGCGCCAACGGGTGCTGGGCCAGGATGCGGCTCTGGAGGCGGTGTCGAATGCGATTCGCCGGGCGCGCGCCGGGCTGCAGGACGCCAAACGGCCCATGGGGTCCTTCATATTCCTGGGGCCGACGGGCGTCGGAAAAACCGAACTCGCCCGCGCCCTCGCGGAATTCCTATTTGATGATGAGCGGGCTATGGTGCGCATCGATATGTCCGAATACATGGAGAAGCATTCGGTAGCGCGGCTGATAGGCGCTCCCCCCGGATATGTCGGTTACGAGGAAGGCGGATACCTGACGGAGGCCGTGCGCCGGCGGCCCTATGCAGTGATTCTGTTCGACGAAATCGAAAAAGCACACCCTGACGTATTTAATATACTGCTCCAGATCCTGGACGACGGCAGGCTGACCGACGGCAAGGGCCGGACGGTCGACTTTAAAAATACCGTCATTGCTATGACCTCCAACATTGGAAGCCATGCGCTTAGCGAATCTTCCGGCGATCCGGAGTCGGCGATGCCTCAACTCATGGATGCTTTGCGCCGCACTTTCCGCCCGGAATTCCTGAACCGCATCGACGATGTGATTATGTTCCGCCGGTTGACACCGGAATTGATAAAAGGCATCGTGGGGCTGCAGATTAAGCAGCTTGGCAAAATTTTGGCTCAGAAGGAACTCCGGCTGGATTTGACTCAGAAAGCGGCCGATGAGCTCGCACGGGAAGGATATGACCCAGTCTACGGCGCCAGACCGCTTAAGCGGCTGATCCAGAAAAAGATTCAGGACCGTTTAGCCCTGATGCTGCTGAACGGCGAAGTCCATCCCGGTGATGCGATCCGCCTGGATTTCGATCAACAAAAGAGTGAGTTGGTATTTCAAAAGCAGTGAGCACAAATTGACGATTGGCGATTTACAATTTACGATTTACGATTAGATTATGATGATTTAATGTGGGTCGCAAAACTGGGGGCGGCGGCTACAGGGGATAAAATTCAACTTCGGCGAAATGGGGTCTTGGACATTGATCGTTCGAAAATGAGAGGCTAACCCGCATTTCTCACAAGGTTTCGTAGCGAGGCGTCGCAGACGGGTG
>JBBISO010000112.1:0-300 GCA_037441325.1 Acidobacteriota bacterium
CTGCGGGGAATTCTCGACGGCTTATTCACAATCGGAAATGTCACTGGCTATACAGCACCGATAACCGGAATAGGTACTTTCTCTGTATATGATGGCTCCGAAACATTCTCAGCCAATGTACAATGGGTAAACATCGCTCAGTTCGGAGCCCTCGGCGGGCTTAACTACACGGCCACGGCCAATCTCACCAATCTCACCTATAGTGGAAGCAACTCATCACTAAACGAATTCTTGGCAGCAGCAGGGCATCTCGTAACAGCGTCTTACCAGGTACCTTCAGAATTTACCTTAGAGCAACTC
>JBBISO010000112.1:413-676 GCA_037441325.1 Acidobacteriota bacterium
CATAGGATTGAACTTCTTTGGTTATATTCGTGGCAGGAGCGTAAGAATAAGCTCCTGCTGCAATTCTTTTCTGCCGCACAGCATAATCCGTCGCCCATAAGCAGCATCACTCTTGTCCAAATTAGCCTTAACCCGCATTTCTCACAGGATTTCGTAGCGAGGCGGCGTAGACGGGTGTGGATACAAGGCGCCCGACATGTGGGGCGGTTCTCCAGACCCGCCCAGGACGGCTCCAGAGAGCCGTCATCACGGGCAGCGAAATG
>JBBISO010000112.1:686-9241 GCA_037441325.1 Acidobacteriota bacterium
AGTCATGCCCGGATGTGCCGCCCAAGTAAAAACCTTGTGAGAAATGCGGATTAACGCACTGCTCTGCAAGTTATGCCGATAATTCCGCGGCAATGGCTTCAGCCGAATCGCCCTAAATCTTCCCGATAATATTCTTAACCTCAGAAGCCTGCTCAAGATTCGGGTTTAGATTCAGCGCCTGGCTGAGGGATTCCTTGGCGCGGCGCAGGTCGCCGGATTTGTAGTAGGCCATTCCCAGGTGGTAATGGAATATGGCGTTCTGGGGTTCCTTCTTCACGCACTCCTCAAGTAAATCAATCGCCGAGCGGTAAGCGCCGCGTTTGTAATAGATCCAGCCCAGAGTGTCGGAAATGTTTACATTCTCCGGCATCCTCTCCCTGGCCGATTGCGCCAGCTTGAGCGCCTCATCCAGATTCCCCCCGGATTCCGCCAGCATCCAGGCCAGGTTGTTTGCCGCCACGGCAAATCCCGGATCGATCTTCAGCGCTTCGCGATAGTGGTACTGCGCCTTCTCCTGGTTTTTCTGGGTATCGTAAATAACTCCCAGCGCCACATGGGTTTGTCCGGACCTGGGATTTGCCTCCAGGATCTTTTGCAGCTCAGCGACGGCCTTATCGAAAGATTGTTGAGCGGCGTAAACCTGAGCCAGCAGGGAATACGCGCTAAACCGGTTCTTATCCAGCGAGACAGCTTTTTTATACGCCTCCTCTGCCTTTGCAAAGCTCTTCTGCGCCGCGTGAATCTGGCCCAAAAGCTCATATAGCGCAGCCGATTGGGGAGACTTCTGAATCTCCGCGTTGATGCGCTGAATTGCCCTTTCGGGCTGTTTCCGGCTTACATATAAATTGGCAAGGCCCCCCAAAGGTCGAAGATCCGAAGGATTAGCCTTCAATGCCGACTCCAGCGCCGCTTCCGCCTTGGCGGAGTCGCCCAAAGCAGCATAGGACATGCCCAACCGGTATAAGCCCTGGGCATTACCCGGATTCTGCTTCAGGAAAGTCTCAAATTCGGCAATCGCATCCTTATAGTATTTCTTGGCAAAGAGGGCGGCTCCCAGAGCCAAGCGGGCTTCCGCCGAATCCGGATTCGATTTCAGCGCTTCCCGCGCGTACCGGATCGCCGCGTCCGCATCTCCGCTATCGAGCTTGTACTGCGCCAATGCCAAACGCGCTTGAAGGTATCGCGGATCGATCCTGACCGCCTCATTCCATTGCGATTCCGCCTGCTCTCCCTTCCTGTCCTGCAAATAAGCCAATCCCAGCCAGTAACGCGCCTGCGCCGAACTGCGGTCGCTGCTGACGGCCGTTTGAAGCTCTTTGACCGCCTCCGCCGGCTTGTTCTGGGCCATCAGAAAGCGCGCCTTGAGAATCCGCGCATCATTGTCCTTTTCATTTGACTTCAAAATCTCATCGGCCAGCTGCAAGCCTTTATCAAACATCCTCTGACCTAAATAGGACAGCGCCAGCCTCCTCTTAAGGCCGGCATCCGCCGGATTCTCCTGGATCAGCCCGCCAATTATTTCCGCCGATTTGTCCCCCTTCCCAGTGGCATCATAGAGATCCGCCAAAGCCAGGCGCTGGGCCTGATTTTTCGGGTCGAGCGAGACCGCCTTCTGATATTCCGCCTCGGCCTTGGCGCGGTCGTTCCGGCTCAAATAAACGCGGCCCAGGAGTTCATGCAGTTTGGCATTCGACGGATCCTGAGCGATTTGCCGGTTGATCCGCTGAATGGCTTTGTCCGCATTCTTCCGGCTTATATAAAGGTTGACCAGCGCCGCCAGCGAATCCGGGCGCTTGGGATCTGCGGCGATTGCGGCTTCAAACTTAGCCTCCGCGTCGGAATCTCTTCCCTGTCCCATATAAGCCATGCCGAGCCGCTGAAGTCCGGCCGGATCGGCAGGCCTCGCCTTGGCGTAGTTTTCCAGTTCAGAAACAGCCCGGCTGTAATCGCGTTTGTTTCCATAGGCGCTTCCGAGTACCAGGCGCGCCTCAACCAAGGCCGGGCTGATATTCAGAGCCTGCTCGGCATGGCGAATTGCGGCATCCGCATCTCCGGCCTCAAGCTTCAATTGGGCGAGAGAAAGATAAACCTGGGCAAATCTCCCGCCCTGGTCCGCCGCCTCGGTCCACTCCTTCTCCGCGCGCTGGCGGTCCCCTGACTGAAGGAAGGCCGCGCCCAGGAAATACCGGGCCGCCTGCGACGAAGGATCCGCCGCTACGGCGCTCTGAAGCGCCCCGATCGCGTCCTTTCCCTTATTCTGCGCCAGCAAAACCCGGCCCTTCATTAACAGCGCGCCGGCGTGCTTGCTGTCGGCTTTCAGTATTGCATCGGCCGCTTCCATGGAGCGGTCAAATTCCTTCCGGGCCAGATACATTTCGGCCAGCTGCAATCTGACGGCGTTGTTCGAGGGATCTTCCCGCAAGATTGCCTGGAGCGTCTCAATGCTTTTATCCTGCTGCCCGGTGTTGGCGTAAAACTGCGCCAAGGCCACACGCTGATTCTTGTTCTGCGGATCTATGGCAACCGCCTTTTTATACTCTTCCTCGGCGGCGGCAGTGTTCTTCTGGCTTAAGTACACCTGTCCGAGGATCTCGTGCAATCTGGGCTGCTTGGGATCTTGTGCGATCATCTGGTTCAGGCGCTGGATTGCCCTGTCCGGCCTTTTTTGCGCGACATAGAGATTCGCCAGGGAGGCAGCGGCTTGCAGGTTGCCGGGATCGCTCTTCAACGCGGCTTCGAAATGGGCCTCAGCCCTCGCGGCATCGCCCTGAGCAAGATACACCATTCCCAGTCGATGAAGGCCGATCGGGTTGCCGGGATTGCGCTTTACAAACTCCTGGAGCTCGGGCAGCGCTGCCCTGTAATCCTGTTTTTGAGCGAGCGCGCTCCCCAAAACCAGCCGCGCTTCGCTGAGGTTCGCGTTGAGGCTCAACGCCTGCTGCGCCAGCCGGATGGCCTCATCCGCATCCCCTAAGTCCAGCTTCAGGTTGGCCAGGGCAATTTGCGCTTGATAGAGAGTTGGATCGATTCTGACCGCAGTTTCCAATTCAGAAGCTGCTTTTTGGGGTTCGCCGCTTTGCAGATAAGCCATTCCGAGGAAATAGCGGGAGACCGCCGAGCGCGGCTGAGCCCTAATGACAGCCTGCAATTGAGGCACCGCCTCGGAAGCCTTGTTGCGGATCAGCAGAATGCGCCCCTTGATCAGATGGGCATCGGCGTCTTTTTCGTTCTGTTTTAGCATCTCGTCGGCCAGCTTTTCGGCTTTATCGAATGAACGCTGGCTGAGATATACGTTTGCCAGGCGCCTCTTGGCCAGCGCGGACTGCGGATTTTCAGCCACCATTTTTTCCAGCTCTTCAATCGCGCGGTCGATCTGTTCCGTGGCCAGGAAATAGTCCGCGAGCACGATTTGCTGATCCGGATCGCTCTTGGTCAACTCGACATATTTGCGGTATTGACCCTCTGCTTCGTTGAGCCTTTTGTTCTGCAGGCAGAAAAACGCCAGGGCGCGGACGGCATCCTTGGACTGCGGATCGATCGCCAAGGCGGCCTTGAATTGATCTTCGGCTTCGGCGGCGCGCTGTTCCAGCAGATAAAAATTCCCCAGCGCCAGCCGCGCTTCCGCAGAACCGGCATTGGCGGCCGCTATCTGCTTATAGAGATCTTCCGCTTCCTTTGGCTGCCGCTTGGGATCGTCCTTGGGGCCGAGCTGCAGGAAAGACGGCATAAGACGCGGCTCCAACTCAAAGCCCTTGCGGACGTCAGCCATGGAATCGTTGAGGTGAATCATGCGCGCGTAGGAATTGGCGAGCAGGATTTTGGCATGGACGTTGTCCGGTTCATTTTTCAGTATAAATTCAGCCTTGGCTCGGGCTTCGTCGAACTTGCGCTCCATAAGGAGAAGATTGCCTATCAGCAGTTGGGCGGCAAGGTTGCTCTGGTCGGCGGAGACGGTGCTCTGAAACTCCTGGTGCGCTTCCGCATAAGCACCAAGATTCAGATAGGCAAGACCCAGTTGGTAGTGGGCTTCGGGGAATTGCGGATCTTTTTTCAGGGCATTTCTGAATTCGATGATTGCCTCGCCGTATTTGCCCCGGTCCAGGTACTCCTTGCCGTTGGCCAGGTAGCTCTTCGGATCCCTGGAGCACGCCGGAATCACGATGGCAACTAAGATGCAAAAAAATGTTATGGGGGCGAACCTGCCAGTTTTGGATAACATTGAATCCTCCCGAAGATCGCACGGACGAACAGCTGTGTTTGTTCCCGTTAGGTTATCGACATTTTTATCCTGAGACTACAGTGTAGGCAAGCGAATTAAAGAAATGCAGGCATCCCGTCAGTAATATATTGATTTATGGATTTATATACTTGGGCTTCTTGGGATTCATTCACAGCCAACAATGTGCATTATGCAGCACCGAATTTGGGGACAGCATACGCAATTCTCGAATTCAACGCGCATTCACTCCAAGGGCTTCGCCATTCAGATCATTTTGGACTGCGGCAGCTTGCTGCCGCCTTCAAGTGCTTGATAATCTTCACATTGCAAAAGGCGCAAGCAAGCTCGCGCTCGTTGCCCCAGGCCGACGGAAAACCCCCAGCTTCCACCAGCGGGGACTCAACTCAAATGCTGGTTACAAAATCCCTTATTAAAATGGAAGGCGCCAGCGCAAGCCTTTGAAGCGCGCGTAATCCCGATCCACTGTTATCCATTCGCAGCCCGATTCCATGGCCAGAGCGGCGAACCAGGCATCCTGAACCAAATTGCCCGTTGCGGCGGATTCCCGGCAAAGGGTTTCAAAAATTGTCCAATGGTCCGGCCCGGGAACTACCAGCCTTGCCTGGGGCTGCTCCAATAGAACACGGGCGAAGGACAGCGCATCTTCCATTCGACTGGGATGGGCATAGATACGAGGATGAGTAGTGATGCGGATAAACGAACAAAGAACTTGCGGCGAGACAGCGTAGGCTTCCGGCCCATCGATCACCGCCTCGAGCCACTCCCGATGGCGCGCATGATCTTGGGAGTCCGTGCGGAAAGCATAGATAAGTATATTTATGTCGGGAAGAATCACCGAATTCCTTCCATGCGGTCGAGAAGATCGGCTGAATTCGCAATATCCACGCCTGGCAGGACCCCTCCGCCCATCGGGCATACCGGCAGCCGCACCTTGCGCCTTCGCAGGGGTTTGGCAGGCTGCGCCATGACAAGGCGCAATCCTTTTTCTATCAGCGAAGTCAATGTCTCGCCCCGCCTGGCGGCCTCCCGCTTCGCTCGTCTCATCAAGGCATCGCCGAGTCTCACGGTCGTTCTCATATGTCAAAGCGTATATTAAATATGTCTATATGTCAAACAAATTCATCGTGTGGCTTCAAGCGCGCCGGCGCCGCATTCATCTCCGCAAGGAAACGGAATTTCTCCACGGACATGTTACTCGTCTCTCAGTTTGAACCGTTCTCGGAGAGCGGCTGCGTCTTGTCGATCGATGGCACGGGCGGTATCTTTCTTCAGCCGGCAGAGCGCTTGAGGCATGGCGATCCGAACGCGCATGGCCTCCGCGATTATTTCAGCTCATGCGGAGATTGCGTAGCCTGTCACCGTAATTATATGGGGGTGGAAAAACCCAGGCGTGATGCCAAGCCGCGCTGATGTTCGTCCAGAGTTAGAAAAGCCAGATCCTTGGAGTTTGGACTCAAGTAGATGGCACAAGCGAGATGCCATAGATCGGCGCCTCGCGTATAACCGTAACGGACAATCCGGGCGAGCTGGTCAGCCAATGATCCTTCAGGGATGATCCACGAAATCCCTTTAACCGCATCCCAGATAAGGCCTTCCGGGATTGACTCCCGCTTGCCGAATGCCAGCATCTCTGCAATAAGAAGCTCGCCCGCGAAGAAATCATATTCATGGACCATTCGAATAAGCTCGCCGGGAGCCTTGTCAAATTTGAGACCGATGAGCAGAGAGGTGTCAATATATGCGGATTTCACAATGGGTTTGATGGCTTTAACCCGCATTTCTCACAAGGTTTCGCAGCAAGGCGCGCGACATGTGGGGCGGGTCTCCAGATCCGCCCAGGACGGCTCCGGAGAGCCGTCCTCACGGGCAGCGAAATGCAGCAGTCATGCCAAGGATGAGCCGCCCCAGCAAAAACCTTGTGAGAAATGCGGATTAATCTCTATCCTCACTTAAAAAACGACTGACGGCCCCCTCGCGAATTAAAACAGGCTCTGCGCGAAACTTCTCCTTAGACCGCACAATCGCTCCGGCTTTTGACAACTGATCAATTCTGTGGGCTAACGATTGTCCGGCTTCTTCGGCATAAGGGACGATTTCAGCCACCGGAACACCGCGCTCGGTTATAATTACCCGCCGCCGTGCCTTGACGTTCCGGATCAATTCGCTCAACCGAGCCTTTGCGTCATAAATCGAGTATTTCATTTTTGTATTATAAATATATCTAGTCAGACTAGTCAACATTTATTTCTTTTTTCATTTGTTGGGATGCATAATCTTCCGTTAAGCCAGGATTCCGATATTGGCGGTGCCCGAAGTTTGCCTTTATCCTTTGATTCCAATGGATTGAACCGTGAAAATCCAATTTCGCCGAGGTTTGATTCTGGCCCCACCTTTCGGTGCTTAACTCACCTCCTGACCGCTACACTGCCCTCACGGCCGGGGCTATGACCTGGCGCTTCTTCGAGGATCCGGCCTGGAATGCACGATTGATTCCGATATGGCTGCAATTGCCAAGTTCCAGCACCAGGCGCGAAGCGCCGGCAGTGATGCGGACAACCACGAATCACGATACGAGCAATTCGCGCCGTCGAGAGCAATGTTTCGCGATGGCCGCCATCATTTCACAAAATTAGGGGATTGCGTAGCCTGTCCCCGAATTTGAATTTTTTAGAGCTCGGCGAGAAGTTCCTCCGGACGAAGAATGCGTACCCCACGCTTCATTAATGTCGTGAAATGACGGCGGTTGTCGGTTGCCACGATGCCGGCTCCGGCGTGACCGGCAATCTCAGCAATGTGCGCATCATAAACGCGTCCTCCGGCCACTCGTTCGTTGGCCGCCGCCTCGAAAAAGCGCAGACGCGCTTCGTGCGGGAGTTGCTCCACGCGAAAGCTTGAATCGATTTCCATTAAAATGCGGCATGCTTGTTTTGGCGAAAGCCTATAGCCTGCCGGCAGGCGCGTTGAGACGGCATAAAATTCCAGGCAGCAATGCCAAGCTGTTCGGGCATTGACAATGTCTCCATCAAAAACAGCGTCGATGACTTTTTGTGCATGGATGGAAGATTCTCCAAAATCAATGTAGCCGGCCAACAAAACCGTTGTATCAAAAAAAACCGGGATTACCAGGGCCAACGATTCCGTTCCTCCTCAATCAATTCTGCCAGATCGACCGCCGGCAATTCCTTTTTATCAGCGGTTGGGTTGGCGATCAATCGGCGGCCTCTGCGAACCAGATCAGGTTCCGGGGCAGAAGGGATCAGGTGAATGGCGATATCGTCGGCAATCACATCCAATTGAGTTCCCGGCCTGAGTCCGGCTCGATCCCGAATTGCGGCTGGGATAACGACTCGACCTGCTTTATCAATGGTTACCTTCATGCCATTAATATACCATATTATTTACCATATATCTCATAAAAAAGCTTTCATCCGTGAAATCTGTTGTCGCATTTCGATCATCTGCGGTGACAGGCTACGCAATTCCCGAATTCAAAAACCGCAAAAATGAAGAACCATGGATTGTGTAGCCTGTCATTTTATTTGCTCAGCCTTCCAGGAAGTGCTGCCTGATTTCCGCAATTCGTTGAAATTCAGGGTCCTTATGCACCAGGAGTGCGACGCGGATTATTGCGGTTGCGGCAATCCAGCTGTCGGCAACCGACAAATCCCCGCGGCTTTTCAGGCGCGCCGCGCGCTCGAGAATTTCCCTTTCACACGAAATCCACTCGATATTGAAGGTGTCGACAATGCCCATCGCCCGGCGGGCCGCCGGCTCCCCCTCATGCCGCCAGATAAGGCAGAGGAGTTCCATGCGGGTCATGAAGGACGCGAGCAATCTGCGGCCCGTTTTTTCCGCCTTTCGCAACAGCTTTTCAACGATATCGGCGCCCGGCTCATCGGATCGTAGGGCAAGAAGGGCCGAAGTATCCAGAACGATCAGCTCGTCATCAATCATCTTCGGCCATCCTGTCCTTTTGTCTTTCGTCCAGAAGCTGACCAACAAGCCCTTTCGATCCGGAACCGCGAAAAGCCCCGATAGGGTCTTCCGGCAAGGGGATTATTTTGACCGTATTGCCTTCCACAACCCACTCCACTCGTGTGTTGGGCCTTATCTGCAGTTTTTTGCGCACTTCCGCCGGTATGGATATTTGTCCGCGCTTTGTAACCTTTGTATGCATAAAAATCATAATACATGATAATTTTAAATTTGCAAGTCAATAATTCAGACTGGAGTTCCATCTATAGCAAATATCATAGCCGTGATTGGTCATAAGAGAAGGACCGGCCGTTTGCATCCTTTAAATCTCCAAGTATTT
>JBBISO010000113.1:0-9232 GCA_037441325.1 Acidobacteriota bacterium
TATTTCGGCAGGATGCTGGATCTTGCCGCAACCGGCGCACGTTAGATTGCAGCGAAAAAGTGGCTCCAGCATGAGTACTAGAGGATAACGCCTTTTCCCCGCCGCCTTTTGCCGGATGACGTAACTTGCCACGGCAACCATCTGCGATATCGGTATCCCCATATTCTCTCTTCCGGAACAAAATCGTATCGCATCCGGCAGAACATACAAAGCCCAATCCATTTATTGCAGTCGTCACACAACGCCTGCGATGGGGCAGCCCCGTGCTATCCGCTCATGGGGGTAATATGAATCGGATCAAAGCGTGCCGCGGCAACTGGACAATTAGAGCCTTCAAGCCGTCCTTATCACCCGTGGACGGGAGAGGGCTTTTCTCCTGCGGCCAGGGAGCAATTAGAAGTGCGAGTCAAGTCAGATGGCCGTTCCCGTAACGCTGCGCCCGCAGGGCGCCATGCGGCAGCTTGCTGCCGCTTTGCGGCTTCGCTGCTGGTCAAAGACTTCGTCCTAAGGGCAAGCAAGCTTGCGCACTTCAAGGGCTTCGCCCTCTCAAAACATGGGCCGGCTGACTCGCACTTCTAATTGCACCCGCGGCCAAGGAAACTTGTTAAGAATGCTCTGAAGCTCATCTATATGATGAAGAAAAGAACGCTTCATGGGAACATAGAGCGGCAGAGCTGCAGCCAAGGCGGTGCTTTATTTGGGGTTGCCTTTTTGAATTCTTCTTGGTTTAATTTTTCGGCGAGCCCGAGGAGGTGGAATTGTGTATGCAGTTATAAGGAGCGGCGGAAAGCAATACCGTGTTTCCGAGGGGGAAGTTGTCCGGGTCGAAAAGCTCGAAATCGACCAGGGCGCATCCGTGCAATTTAACGATGTACTTCTGGTAAGGACGGATGATAAGACTTATATCGGCCGGCCGCTGGTGCCGGGAGCATCGGTGCTTGGCATTATGCAGTCTCAGGAAAAAGATGACAAGATCCTGGTTTTTAAATACAAGAAAAAGAAGCAATACCGCCGCACGCGAGGGCATCGCCAGCAGCATTCCGAAGTCCGCATCGAGAAAATCAATATAGCAGACTAAAGAGGTCCCTATGGCACACAAAAAGGGTGTAGGAAGCTCCAGAAACGGAAGAGACAGCCAGTCCAAGCGGCTTGGCGTGAAGCGGTTTGCCGGCCAGCTTGTGAGCGGCGGAACCATAATTGTCCGGCAGAGAGGGACTAAGTTTAGGCCCGGACTGAACGTTGGAATCGGCCGCGACGATACGCTTTTTGCCAAGGTCTCCGGGATTGTGAAGTTTCAGGATCGAGGCCGGTTGGGAAAATTCGTGCATGTTGAATTAGAAGCTTGATGATGGGTCATCAACTGGGTTTTTCAGGGCCCCGATTCGGGGTCCTTTTTTTTAGTATCCATTCAATCCTTAAGCGGAATTCCATTTAGCATTATTCTTTCGGGTCCCACGGCGGGATGGTATCGCCAAAATTCGATAGTTTCCCCTTGAGCTCAACAAGAGGATTGCGGCCTTGTTCATAGATCGCGCAAAAATACTTGTGATTGCCGGGCGGGGAGGCAATGGATGCGTCGCCTTTCGGAGGGAGAAGTTTGTTCCCAAAGGAGGACCTAGCGGCGGTGACGGAGGGAAGGGAGGAGATGTTTATCTTGAGTGTTCCGATAGGGTAAACACCCTCCTTCATTTTCAGTATAAGAGGGTTTTTAAAGCGCAGCGCGGGCGTCATGGAGAGGGGAATAAGCGGCATGGCAAGAACGGGTCGGACATAACAATCCTTGTTCCTCCAGGGACTCAGGTTTTCAGGCAGCGGGATAATTTTCTGCTATATGACTTTGCACGCAGTGGGAAGCGATTGAAGGTGGCGGCCGGAGGACGGGGAGGCAGGGGAAACGCTCGCTTTGCAACTTCAATTAACCAAGCCCCCCGGCGCGCTGACCAGGGAGAACCGGGCGAGGAAATGGAGCTGTCCCTGAACCTGAAGCTTATCGCTGATGTCGGCCTCGTCGGGTTTCCCAACGTTGGGAAGTCTACTCTCATCTCGCGAATCAGTTCGGCAAAGCCCAAAATCGCCGATTATCCATTTACAACCCTTGTGCATCACCTTGGAGTCGTGCGCATCGGAGACTTCCGCAGCTTTGTCGTAGCGGACATACCGGGTTTGATCGAGGGAGCGCATAAGGGGCATGGACTGGGAGACCAGTTCCTGAAGCATGTGGAGCGCTGCCGGATTCTGGTCCATATGATCGACATCTCCCATGCAACCCGGAATCCGGTTTCCGATCACCGGACAATCCTCAAGGAACTCGGCCATTTCAACCGGGATCTCTTGGATCGAAAGCAATTGGTAGTAGCTTCGAAAATAGATGCGCTTGCCGATTCACGCAAGCTATCCCGCCTCAGAGCCATGTGCAGGCGCCGCAATCTGCCGTTCCTTTGCATTTCCGCCGTGACCGGCCAGGGAATCGAAGAGCTGGTTGCGATCTTGGATAGGATGCTGTCGGAGTGAGCGGAAAGGAGCCCTTTTATCGGCTATTCGCTTTTTCGGGTCAAATTAAATAATATAGATATATGCTTTTCAAAAGGCGCAATAAAGGCGGATTATGCAAATGGTTGGGATAAAGGCTTTGAGACTCACAAAAGGCTTTTGTCTTAAAATCGCCAGGCGGATTGCATGCCGGATATTATGCGGGGCAAAATAGGGCCGGCAGGTTTCAGATTAGGAGTGCTGGGCGGCACCTTTAATCCGATTCATTTTGGGCATCTGCACGTTGCCCGATCCGTTCAGAAGCTCTTCTCGCTGACCGAGGTGCGCTTTGTTGTCGCCGCAAATCCTCCTCACAAGCCGCCAGATGCCCTGATACCATTGATGCATCGATATGCCATGGTCAGCCTGGCAACTGCTGGGGAGCCCTCGTTTATCCCTTCTCTGGTGGAGCTTGAGACTCAATCAAGCTCCTTTTTAGTTGATACAATGAGCAAGCTGGCACGCCAAGCCGCACAAGCGGATGCAGTTCTATACTTCATTGCCGGCGGAGACTCTTTGCTCGAGGTGAAATCCTGGCGCGATAGTGAGAAACTTCTGACTTCCTACAATTTCATTTTTGCCATTCGCCCCGGAGCGGGGTTGTTCAACCCCGCCGACGTCCTCCCTCCGAAAGCTGTTGCGAGAGTGTGCGATCTGACCGGATTGGGAAGAACTGGAATGCGGCACAGGATTAAAGAACAGGTTGCAGCTGACAATCGGATCTATATCGTGAACGTGGGCGCTCCGGATATTTCTGCAACTCAAATCCGGCGGCTGGCACGGGCGGGGAAGCCTATCCGCCGCGCGGTGCCAGGACCCGTGCGCGAATATATCGATAAACTTCATTTATATGGTGGAAGATGATGGATGCCCTAAGGATCGCGCTTACTGCGGCCGGCGATAAAAAAGCGCACGATCTTGTCGCCTTGGATATCTCCGGGATCGCTTCATTTGCCAACTATTTTGTTTTCTGCACCGGAGATTCTTCGCGGCAAATACAGGCCATTGCGGACGAAGTGGCACAACGGCTGCGGGAATTCGGAATTCGGCCTTTTCATATCGAAGGCTACGGTAATGCCGAATGGATTCTTATGGATTACATCGATCTTGTCGTCCATATATTTTCCAAAAACGCCCGGGCTTACTATGATCTGGAGCGGTTGTGGCGCGACGCGAAAAAGCTGGACCTGGACCGCCTGCTGCAGACAAAAGCGGCAAGGCCAACCGCGGCAAGAACTAAAAAGATCCGTTAGAATCCGGCTGCGGGAGTTTCCCCTTTTTCGGACTCAACGATGAATTCAATGTATCGGGCGCCTTTCATTGATCCTCCGTGATCATGCTCTGTTTGATTTGCTGCCGCAACCGGCAGATTGATTGAATTGACGGCGGGGGTTATATAAAGTTGAGGCTCGGTATGTAGCCATGCCCCTTGGAAGTTGGCTGAATGCCGGACATGCGCATTAAGTTTCTCTGGGTCGGAAAGACGAAAAATGTGTTTATGAAGGCCCTGGTGTCGGATTATCTGGAAAGAATCCGGCGTATGGTCCCTTGCGAGGTTGTGGAAGCTCGCGATCCGGGAAAGGGCCGAAATCTGGATGCGAGCAGGCTCATTGCGGCTGAAAGCGAAGAACTCGGAAGGTATTTGCCGGAACATGGCCGGATTGTCGCCCTTGATGAGAAAGGCACCCAATACACATCTCCCGGCTTCGCCCGCTGGCTTGAATCGGAGCAGAACGAAGGGGTCTCTTCGATCACTTTTGTGATCGGCGGCCCGGAAGGTCTGAGCCCAATGGTTTCCGACCGGGCGCATATTATATTGTCCCTTGGGAGAATGACTTGGACTCATGAGATGTGCCGCGTCCTCCTGATGGAACAGGTCTATCGCGCTTTATGCATTCTGCGAAGGATTCCGTATCACAAAGGTGTCAATCAGGATTAGGGAAAGGTCGGCTTTTTGCCGCCAGCGCACGATTCTGCCAGGGTTTCGCGGCGAGGCAGCGCAACGCAACAGACATGTCCGGATGTGCCGCCGCAGTAGAAAGCTGGCGAGAAATGCGAGGGAGTGCTCAGCAAAACGTAAGATGGGAAAGGGATTATGGATCAAAATAAGCTGAACTATTTTAAAGAAAAGCTTTTGCGGAAGCAGCTTTCTTTAAATCAGACGGTTCAGAGGATCGAAGGTTATGGCCGCGAAAGAGATCAAGATATCCAAGACATAGTGGATATAGCGGTCGAATCGTATACCAAGGAATTTATCTTCGGCAAGAGCTCGATAGATCGCCATATTCTTCAACTCATTCAAGAAGCGCTTGGCCGTATAGAAGATGGCTCTTATGGGAGTTGCACCCACTGCGAAAGCCTGATTCAACCCAAGAGACTGGAAGCCGTGCCATGGACGCGGTTGTGCATCCAGTGCCAGGATTTGTTTGAGAAGGGATTATTGGAGCAGTAATTATCATCATTCCTTACATCCGCCCGTGGCCCGCAAACCATATTTCCCGACAACAAGGGATGTGCAGGACTCGGCATTCCGCCGAATACTCGACAGCCTTTTGAATTTGGTTTATCCCGAAGGCTGCTTCATCTGCTCCGCGCCGCTGGCAAGGCAGCGGGATTGCGGAATATGCACGGATTGCTGGAACAAGGCCGTCGCTTTGAGGATCATTCCGCCCAGATGTTCCTGCTGCGGAATGCCATTTTTTAGCCTTCAGGCAGACACAGGACACCTTTGCGGGAATTGCATTCTGGAGCCGCCTCCTTACGCCGGAGCGCGATCCTTCGGCTATTACACTGCGGAATTGAGTTCCGCCATTCAGGGCATGAAGTTTCTCGGCCGGCGTGACTTGGCCGGGCACTTGGCGCCGCTTCTGGCCACCGCCTTTTATGAAACATGGAGCAGAGAAGAATTCGACCTGGTGGTTCCGGTCCCATTGCATCCCAAGCGCAGACGCGATCGCGGATACAATCAATCGGAACTGCTGGCTCGTTACCTCGCCCGGCAGATTGCCCTCCCCTGCAAGAATGATACCCTGGTCCGAGTACGACCGACGCTTCCGCAAGTCGGATTAACGGACTCTCAAAGACAGGACAATGTTCGCGGGGCCTTCCGCTGTGCGGATCCCGAGCAAATCTCCGACAAGCGGGTGCTTTTGATTGATGATGTGATGACAACCGGCGCCACCGCGGCGAGCGCAGCCGGGGCCCTGCTGGAAGGAGGGGCTTTACGGGTTTCGGTACTGACAGTGGCTCGCGCACTCCGATAACCCGTGGGAGTGCCGCGATTTTATTTCGCGGGATTGAGATCCCGCCTTTCTTTTCCTTCCTTTCCCTTGGGTGGCGGATTGGGAGGCGGCGGCTGGAATTTTTTCAGGAAATTTTCAAAACGGACTTTCTGATCTTCGCGGAGGATGTTTTTGATCTGCCGTTCCGTCTCAATTCGTATGGTTTCATATTGAGGCCAAAACTGCTGGGAAAGATCCATGAATCGCTTGCGGCTTTGGTCGAAGATCTTTCTCAGGGATTCTGTTTGCGCGGCATCCAACTGAAGTTCCCGCGCCATCCCCCCGACGATATCCGGCGATTGCCGGGCGGCTTTAAAAAAGGGTGCCTTTATATGCTCCTGGTAGAAGAAATGGGATACCGCACCCGCGATCCCTCCCAGAATAAAAATCAGAATCCCCAATAGGATAACGGCCAGCCTGGATTTCATTGCATCATTACCTGCATGTCCGCGGCCGCGAGCTCGCTATTTCGAATCCGGGTTCCAGCCTTGATCGGCGCCGCGTTCTGCGATCGACCGGAGCACACCCTCATCCGTAATTTTTTCATATCCGGCCATAATCAATTGATACAGCTCATCCTCCGCCATAAATACCTTTTCGTAAGCCCTGTAAATATCAGTTTCCGAGCCGCTCACTTGAAGGTAGGCGAAGATAGAAAAGAGGGCGAGCGTAATGGCGGCAAACGCGGATATAATTCTTCTGGTCGGCCCGAAAAACATCTGCCAAATAGCCACGCTTTGGGCCTCGCCTTCAATGCGCCTTTTCAGCCTCTGATGGAAATAGGGAGACGGGGCCGGCGCGGGAATTGCTTGGGCTATTCGGCTGGGAAGCGAGAAAAGCCTGAGTTCCCGCATGCAAGAGGCGCATTCGGCCAGATGCGCGTCCAGTTCAGCGCTTTCGGAATTCGATAACTCACCGTCAATCTTGCGGAACAATAGTACTCGCACCGCGGTGCATTCCATGGCGCCACCCTCACTTCCCGGCTATAGATTAACTACGTATGGGATTCAAGGATATTTCGTTTCTGCACTGCCTTCTCGGCAGAAGGTTTCTGTTTAACACAGACTCGTGCTGGAAACAACAGGAGCTTAACATGAAAACCCATAAAAATAAGCAATTAAACCGCATTTCTCACAACGTTTCGCAGCGAGGCGTCGCAGACGGGTGTGGATACAAGGCGCGCGACATGTGGGGCGGGTCTCCAGACCCGCCCAGGACGGCTCTGGAGAGCCGTCCTCACGGGCAGCGAAATGCAGCAGTCATGCCCGGATGTGCCGCCCCAGTAAAAACCTTGTGAGAAATGCGGACTAGGGCTGAAGTGCGGTTGCGATTCAAAGAATAAGCATACAATCCCCGTAACTATAAAATCGATAATTAAGGGATATAGCCTCCTGATAGCAATCCAGCATCAGCTTTCGGCCGGCAAAAGCACAAGCAAGCATGAACGGGGTAGATTGCGGCAAATGAAAATTGGTAAGCAGCCCATCCAGCATCTTAAATTTGAAGCCCGGATAGATGAACAAATCACTGTAGCCGGTTTCGGCTTTTTTCAGAGGAGCATTCCTTGTAGCCACAAACTCCAAGCACCGTGTTGTGGTTGTCCCGACGGCAATCAGCTTTCGTCCTTCGGCCTTATATCTTCGGATGCGTGAGGCCGTGGCGGCATCGATTTCATAATATTCCGCTTCCATTTTGTGCTTCGTGATATGGTCGCTGCGCACGGGTTGAAAAGTGCCGTAACCGATATGCAACAGAATCTGACATACCGGGACGCCCCGTTCCTCCAGCTTGCGCAAGACATCGCCGGTGAAGTGAAGACCTGCGGTCGGAGCCGCGACGGAACCGCTATGGCGGGCATAGATGGTCTGATATCGTTGCCTATCTTCCGTGAGGTCTTGCTTCATGACCCTGCGTATGTATGGAGGAAGCGGAGGTTCGCCAATTTTTTCAAGTAGTTCGCGCAAATTGCCTGTTACATCAAACTGGATGACGCGTTTTCCCGAATCCCTGACTTCCCGGACATGCGCCGTCATGTCTGCGATCTTGAGTTGTTGGTTTGCTGGCGCCTTTCGAGCCGGCTTTACTAAAGCAAGCCACACATTGTCTGCAGGACTCAGTTCGGTCAAAAGCAAGATTTCGATCTCTTCCGCTTTTCCTGGCCGGCAGGCCCGAAGGCGGGCCGCAAAAACCTTGGTGGTGTTAATTACCAGGAAATGCTCGGGACCGAGGATTTCTGGAAGGTCGCGGAAAATGCGGTGTTCTCTCTTGTCGGCCTTGCGCCATATCACCATCATCCGCGATTGATCCCGTTCCGGCGCAGGGTCTTGGGCGATGAGATGATCGGGCAGCATGAAATTGAAGTCGCTGAGTTTCATATAGTCAGGGAGTCAATTGCGTGAGGAGAGCCATCGGAACTCTTCCGGCCGAAGGCGGCCGGAATACGCTATGGGCTCTTCCGTGTTCATGCGGTGCACTTGGGCGGATAAATTGGCGCCGAAAAGCATTATGAGATTGGAGGTGTATATCCAAACCAGTAGGGCAATTGCCGCTCCCATCTTGCCATAAATTCTCTGGTAATCGAAAAAGGGCACAAGCTTCATAAATATAACGCTGGCGATCTCCCACAGGATGGTGGTTGCCGCGGCGCCCGCAAAAGCTTCGCGCCAGCGAACCCGCGAATGCGGGGTCCATTTGAAAATGAGCGCGAAAACGAGGATGGCAATCAGGAGCCCGGCACCAAAAAGGATGGAGTACCAAAACCAGCCGATGAATGAGCTTGCCGCCGCGGACTTCGGAAGGTGCACTGCCGCGCGAGCTCGCACATTGCTTACAAACGCTGTGATGGCAGCCGAAGTCAGCAAGCTGGCGCCGATCAATACTACGAAAGCCACGCCGAGCATTCGGCTTTGCCAGAAATGTCCTTTGACTGGGCACCTCCCATGCGCGGTTGATGGCGCTTTCCATGAAGGTAAATATCCATGAAGCTGACCATAGCACGACCGCAATGCAGCAAAGGGCGACCGCAGTTGATGGAGCGGTAATCTCCTCCACGTTTGCGCTTAGAAATTGGCGAGACCCTGGGAATAGCGCCACAATTTTCTCGATGAAGGTTTCATGAAGACTGATCCACCCAAGAGAGGTGTCGATCAAGACCATCATGATAAGGATTGCCGGAAATAGAGCCACCACGCTGAAATAGGAAATTCCGGCTGCGTCCCGCGGGACTTCATGTCTTAACATCATCCGGCCAGACGCGGCGAAACATCTGGCTATCCGGCGTAAAGCTGGCCTTATGGATAGCATTTTTCTAGTCTAGTTTCTGTCGCGAAACCATTCAAATTGGCGGCCAGTCCAACCCCGAAGGGGCGCCAGAGAATAGCCAGGGGCGCAAGCCCCTGGATAGTATATTGCATTTGATGGAG
>JBBISO010000114.1:0-8274 GCA_037441325.1 Acidobacteriota bacterium
AGATTGGTGGCCGGAGCTGCCGCGGCCGAGCGGGAGATCCAGGGCGGCTATGCGTCGGACCTGCTCTCGGACGTCATGGCAAACAGCCGGGAAGCGGATCTTTGGGTAACAATGCAGAAGCATGTGAATATTGTGGCGGTGGCCCAGCTGAACGGGCTGGCCGCAATTGTGCTGGTAAACGGGCGGCAGCCCGAACCCGACACTATCGCCAGAGCCGAAGAAATGGGCATACCGATCATCTCGACTCCTCTGCAGGCCTTTGATGTCGCAGGGATTTTATTCGGATTGGGTGTTCGTGGAAGGAGGTCGGTCTGAGGGTTTTCATGGTCGACACACACATTCATACATGCCTTTCGCCTTGCGCTGAATTGGACATGCATCCGGCGGCTCTGATCGATGCGGCCGTCCGCGCGGGATTGGATTCCATCGCCGTGTGCGACCATAACTCGGCCGAAAATGTGGGCGCGGTCCAGCGCGCGGGAAACGCCGCCGGACTGGCGGTCATTCCGGGAATGGAAATCACCAGCGCGGAAGAAGTGCACATCCTGGGATTGCTTCCCGATTTGGAAGCCGCCCTGGCTCTTCAATCAAAGGTATACAAGTCGCTGCCCGGGCGAAACGACGAAAGCACATTTGGAATGCAGGTTATCGCGAACGAGTTTGGTGAGGTCCTGGGATTCAACGAACATCTCCTCGCGGGCGCTACAACTCTGAATCTGGACGCGGTTGTGGCCGCTATCCATGCCGTCGACGGTTTGGCCGTGGCCTCCCATGTGGACCGGGAAGGTTTCGGAATCATCGGCCAATTGGGATTCATCCCCCCGGATTTGCCGTTGGACGCCATTGAAGTGTCGCCGCGAACGTCTTTGCCGCTGGCCCGGGCATCATTTACGCCCAAAGGAGAATACCCGATTATCTGCGCTTCCGACGCTCATGAACCAAAGGAGATCTCAAGAGCGGCAACCTACGTTCTCATGGAAAGAGCCACGCTGGCGGAGTTGCGTCGGGCACTGGCCGGAGAAGACGGAAGAATGATTCTCGGCGGAGGGAGACACATGGAAGATATCGCGTTGCATATCCTGGACATCGCGCAGAACAGTCTGGAGGCCGGCGCCGGAACGATCGAGATCGAAATAACGGAAAACCTTCGGGAAAACCTGTTGGCGATCGACGTCCGCGACAACGGCCGCGGCATGGATTCAGACACACTTGCAAAAGCAATGGATCCATTTTTCACCACGAGAACGACGCGAAGAGTCGGCATGGGGCTCCCTCTCCTGGCGGCGGCGGCGAAAGCGGCAGGCGGCGGGCTGGTGATTGATTCAAAGCCGGGAAAAGGGACTAGCATCCGCGCAACTTTTCAGCACAACCACCTGGACAGAGCGCCGCTGGGCGACATTGAAACAACGCTGATGGCGCTTCTGGCGGCGCAGCAGGAAAAAACCATCTATTTTCGGCATCGGCTGGACGACCGGGAATTCGAGCTGGATTCCCGGGATTTCCGCGCAGCCGATATCGACCCGGCATCGCCGGCAGGTCTGGCAATTCTGCGGGAGGTGATCCGGCGAGGAGAAACCGGACTGACCGGAAACAAAGCCTCCAGCGGCTAAGCCGCATTTCTCACAAGGTTCCGTAGCGAGGCGTCGCAGACGGCTGTGGATACACAAGGCGCGCGACATGTGGGGCGGGTCTCCAGACCCGCCCAGGACGGCTCTGGAGAGCCGTCCTCACGGGCAGCGAAATGCAACCGTCATGCCCGGGTGTGCCGCCCCAGTAAAAACCTTGTGAGAAATGCGGACTAAGCGAAAGAGTGGGAGAAAAAAATGGTTGATGTTACCAAGGTACGGGAAATCATTGAGCGGCATAGAGCAAAACGCGAGCGCATGATTGCCATACTGCTCGACTGCCAGGAGGAATACTATCACCTGCCCCGGGAAGTGCTGGAAGAAGTGGCTGCCGGGGTTGGGATTCCTCTGACAGCGGTGCTTGCGATTGCGACCTTCTTTAAGGCTTTCAGTTTGAAACCTATCGGCCGCTATCCGATCCGCGTCTGCAATGGAACCGCCTGCAATATCAAGGGGGGGCCCTTATTGGTGGACGCACTCGAGCGTGAACTGAAGATCAGGAGGGGGGAGACAACGCCGGACAATCTGTTTGGGCTGGATACGCTGAATTGCGTCGGCTGCTGCGGGCTGGCGCCCGTCATCACGGTGGGGCAGGATGTGCACGGGAAGGTGAAAATATCCGCCATACCCAGGATCGTGAAGCAATACCGTCCAAAGGATCTGACGGCACCAAAGGAGAGAAAAGATGGCCAGACTGTCCATTGATGACCTGAAGAAAATCCGTGAGGACGCAAAGCGCACTTTGACGCTGCGATCCGGCGAGGCACGGGCCAAAGTGATCGTGCACATGGGCACATGCGGGATTTCCGCAGGCGCCCGCGAAGTCATGGGTGCCCTGCTCAAAGCCATTGAAGACCGGAAAGTGACGGACGTCATCGTCACGACCTCGGGATGCGCCGGACTGTGCAGCCGCGAACCGATGGCGACGGTGGAGATAGCAGGACAAGCTCCGGTGAAATACGCGGACCTGAAACCCGAGACGATGGTGAGAGTGCTCCAGGATCATATTATCGGGGGCAAGATTGTAACGGACTACGCTCTTGCAAGCGGCTGCGAAACTACCGGCTGAACGGCCGGCTGGGAGGTATGAATATCATGGCATTTCGCACACATGTTTTGGTTTGCGCCGGAACCGGATGCGTTTCCGGCAACTCTTACGCAACCGCCACGGCTCTGGAAAACGAGATTTTCAAGAAAGGCCTCGCCCAGGAAGTGCAGGTCATCCGGACAGGCTGCCAGGGATTTTGCGCCGAGGGCCCTATCGTGATCGTGCAGCCCGACGGCGTATTTTACTGCGGCGTCATGGCCAAGGATGCGCCCTTTGTCGTTGAGGAACACCTGGTAAAGGGAAGGCACGTCAAGAAACTGATGTATACGCCTCCTGAGGAAAAGAGCCCTATCCCGGCATTGAAAGAAATTCCTTTCTTTGCCAAACAAAAACTGGTGGTGCTCCGCAATAGAGGCGCCATCGATCCGGAAAAGATCGACGACTATATCGCCGCCGACGGCTACACGGCGATCGAAAAGGCGCTGTTCCATATGACCCCGGATCAGATCATTTCCGAAATCAAACGATCGGGGCTGCGGGGACGCGGAGGAGGCGGCTTCCCCGCCGGCGTCAAATGGGAGACGTGCCGCCACGCGGCCCAGCACCGCGGCGTGGAACCGGTGGTAGTGTGCAATGCCGACGAGGGAGATCCCGGCGCTTTCATGGACCGCAGCATCATCGAAAGCGATCCTCATTCGGTGATTGAAGGAATGATCATCGGCGCCCGCGCGATCGGATGCAAAGAAGGTTTTATATATATCCGCCGCGAGTACCCCATAGCGCGCGAGCGCCTCCTGAAAGCCCTCGAGCAGGCCCGGGATTACGGCCTTCTCGGCACCGATATCCTGGGCAGCGGGATGGATTTCGATATCGAGATCGTCCAGGGCGCCGGGGCTTTTGTGTGCGGGGAATCCACAGCCCTCATGGCTTCACTGGAAGGGAACGCAGGTGAGCCGCGGGCCAAGTATATCCACACCGTCGAATACGGCTATAAGAACCGGCCGACAAATCTCAACAACGTCGAGACCTGGGCCAATGTGCCGCTGATCATCCACCGCGGCGCGCATTGGTTCAGTTCGATGGGCACCGGCAATGTCGCCGAAAATCCCTGGAACGGCAGCAGCGGGACAAAAGTTTTTTCGATGGTCGGGAAAATCAATAACACCGGCCTGATCGAAGTCCCGATGGGAATCACGCTGCGCGAAATCATTTTCGACATCGGCGGGGGCATCCCGAGCGGCCGGCAGTTCAAGGCCGTCCAGACCGGCGGCCCGTCCGGCGGATGCCTGCCCGAAAGCCACCTCGATATGCCGGTCGATTTCGACAGCCTGACCGAGGCGGGATCCATGATGGGCTCGGGCGGGATGATCGTGATGGACGATCAAACCTGCATGGTGGATATAGCGCGCTATTTTATCGCCTTCCTGACGGAAGAATCCTGCGGCAAATGCACCCCCTGCCGCGAGGGTCTAAGAACTTCCCTGGAGATCCTGGACAGGATCACTCAGGGCGAGGGTCAGCCGAGCGACGTGGATCTGCTGCAGGAAATTTCAGAGATCATGCAGGACTGCTGCCTTTGTGCCTTGGGCACCTCGGCCCCGAATCCCGTTCTCTCAACCCTGCGCTATTTCAAGGAGGAATACGACGCGCACATCAACAACCGGCAGTGCCCGGGCGGAGTCTGCAAGGAATTGATCGAGTATATCATCGACCCCGAGAAGTGCGACGGCTGCCATGCTTGCGTGCGGGGATGCGCGGTTGCAGCCATTATGGGTGAAGTCAAAAAAACTCACGCCTTGGACAAGGCCAAATGCGTCAAATGCGGGGCTTGCATTGAAGCCTGTAAGCGCGAAGCGATCCGGAAGATTCCCAGGAGTTATGCAGCATGAAAACTATCAAATTAAAAATCGACGGCATTGAGACCGAAGCGGAAGATAGAACAACGGTTCTGACCATCGCGCAGAAACTCGGGATCAAAATCCCGACCTTATGCCACCACCCGCTCTTGGAACCGTATGGTGTTTGCCGAATATGCACGGTCGAAGTGAGATTGGGCAAACGTATCCGCATGGTGACGGCCTGCAATTACCCCGCCACCAACGGGGTCGAAGTTCTGACGAACTCGCCCCGCGTCCGCCGCGACCGGAAAATGATCCTTGAATGGATGATGGCGCGATGCGGCCATGTCAAGGTCATCGAGGACCTGGCAGCAGAGTATGGCATCATAGAACCCCGGTTCGGCCGCGGCGATGACGACTGTATCCTGTGCGGGCTGTGCGTGCGGGTATGCTCCGACGTCGTCGGCGCCAATGTGCTCGGCTTCTTCAATCGTGGGGCCACGCGTGAGGTTTCGACCGCATACGGCGAGACTTCGGAAAAATGCATTGCCTGCGGCGCCTGCGCCTATGTCTGCCCGACGGGGGCAATTCGGATAGAAAACGACGCGGCGCTGGTCCGCCAGGAACTCCCTCTCGGCCCGTTGACCCCTATTTACGTCCCCTTCCTGCAGGCCGTGCCCCACCAGCCCGTTATCGACCGCGAGTCCTGCATTCATTTCAAAACCGGAGAGTGCAAGGTCTGCGATAAGGTCTGCGAGGTCAAAGCGGTCGATCATACCCTGGAGGACACGATTGAGAACATCGATGTCGGAGCAGTCATCCTGGCCACCGGCTTCAAGCAGTTTGATCCCGCGGCAATATCGGAGTACGGATCCGGGATTTATCCGAATGTGCTGACCGGCCTCGAGTTTGAAAAGATGAACAGCGCTTCCGGCCCGACCGGAGGCCAGATCATGCTGAAAGACGGAGAGATTCCCAAAAGCGTCGGCATCATCCACTGCGTCGGGAGCCGCGATGAGCGCAACAACAAATACTGCTCCCGGGTCTGCTGCATGTACGCGCTGAAATTCGCGCACCTCATCAAAGAAAAAACCGGAGCGAACGTTTATAACTTTTATATCGACATGCGCTGCTTCGGAAAGGGCTATGAGGAATTCTACCACCGCCTGTTGGAGGAAGACGTGCGTTTTATCCGCGGGCGGGCGGCTGAAATTACCAATTACCCCTTAAACGAACAGGAGGCCGGGAAACTGATCATCCGGGTGGAAGACACCCTAATCGGCGAAGTCCGGCGCGTGCCGGTGGACATGGTCATTCTGGCGACGGGTCTTGAGCCGGTAGCGGATGCTGCGGAGATTGCGCGCACTTTCAACATAAGCTGCGGCAACGGATTCTTCACAGAACGGCACCCGAAACTCGCTCCCGTATCCACCGCAACCGACGGCATTTTTATTGCGGGAACCTGCCAGGGGCCCAAAGACATTCCGGACACGGTCGCCCAGGCAGGAGCGGCGGCTTCCGCTGTCCAGTCTCTTATATCCCGGGGAGAGATCGAGGTCGAAGCGGCCACAAGCGCGGTTGATCCGGAAAGGTGCTCCGGCTGCAGAATCTGCAACACGCTCTGCCCGCTCTCGGCCATCAGTTTTGATGAAGAGAAAAAGGTGACCGTCATCAATGACGTGCTTTGCAAGGGTTGCGGCACCTGCGCGGCCGCATGCCCCAGCAGCGCCATTCTAGCGCGGCACTTCACCGATGAACAATTGTTCTCCGAAATAGAAGGAGTGTTGTATGACGTTCGAGCCTAAAATCGTTGGCATTCTTTGCAACTGGTGTTCATACACCGGCGCGGATCTGGCCGGCACCTCCCGCATCAAGTATTTGCCTAACGTGCGGGTCGTCCGCGTGATGTGCTCGGGCAGGGTCGACCCGACTTTCATTCTGAAGGCTTTTGCCGACGGCGCGGACGGCGTGTTGGTAGCCGGTTGCCACCCCGGAGACTGTCACTACATCGAAGGAAACTACAAGACAATTCGCCGCATGGCCCTGCTTAAACGGATGCTGGCAGACTACGGCATCGAACCGGAGCGTTTTCGGCTGGAATGGGTATCGGCAGGCGAAGGCGAGCGCTGGGCCCACGTCGTCAACCAGATCACCGAAGATGTGCGCAAACTGGGTCCCAGCAAGATCAGGCCGGCGGCTAAGAGAGAAGCGGCCGTTCCGGCGGCATAGGTTTTTATATGTTGAAGAAATCAGGAGCAGAAGCATAGAAAGCGGAGGTATGGATGGCAAAACTTAGGCTGGCGTCATATTGGGCAGCTGCCTGCGGGGGATGCGATGTCGCCATCCTCGATGTACACGAGAAGATACTGGATATTGCCGCGGCGGCGGATATCGTCTTTTGGCCGATTGCGACGGACTTCAAGTATGGCGACGTGGAAGCAATGCCGGACGGCCATATTGACGTAACCCTTTTTCACGGAGCCGTGCGCAATTCGGAAAATGAACACCTGGCCCGGCTCTTGCGCGCGAAATCGAAAGTGCTGGTGGCATTCGGATCCTGCGCCCATATCGGCGGCATTCCGGGGCTGGCAAACCTGTTTACCAAGGAAGAGATTTTTAAACGCGTCTATCATGACTCGCCATCGACGGTGAATCCGGAAAAACTGGAGCCGCAGCCGAAGTCGGCCTCGGCCGAAGGAGAGTTGACCATTCCCGAATTCTACAACACCGTCAAAACCCTGAATCAGGCGGTCGACGTCGACTACTACTTGCCCGGCTGTCCCCCTACGCCAAAGCAGATCTGGAACGTTGTCCAGGCAATTGTGAGCGGCCAGCTCCCGCCTAAAGGTTCTGTGATCGGAGCTTCGGAAAAGACCCAGTGTGACGAGTGCCCTCGCCCAAGGAAGGAAAAAAAGATCACCGGCTTCAAGCGGATAGCGACCGAACAGCCTGATGCGGAAACATGCTTCCTGGAGCAAGGTTTTTTATGCATGGGACCGGCCACGCGGGGTGGCTGCGATACCCGCTGCCAGGTGTCCGTGTGAAGGTTGTTACGGCCCTCCGGCCGGCGTCCTTGACATGGGCGCCAAGGCCATATCGGCCATCGCATCAGTCATTGAAGCCAAAGAGGAAGCCGAGGTTGAACGCATCATCCGACAGATTCCCGATCCCCTGCGCAGTTTCAACCGGTTCGGAATTCCAGCATCACTCATCACAAGGAAAATCTTATGAAACGCATTTCGATTGATCCCATAACCAGGCTTGAAGGGCACGGGAAGATTGATATCTTCCTTGCGGACGACGGGAGTGTGGCCAACTGCTACTTCCAGGTTCCCGAGTTGCGCGGATTCGAAAAATTCGTCGAAGGAAGTCCCGCGAGTGGTGGCGCGGATCTGCGGCGTCTGACCGGCCGTCCATCACCTGGCCTCGGGTAAGGCCGCAGATGCAGTTTATAAGGTGGATCCGCCTCCGGCGGCAAAGAAACTTCGGGAGCTGTACAACTCGGCTGCCTATGTCCACAGCCATATTGCGCACTTTTACGCCCTCGCAGCTCCGGACTTTGTTGTCGGCCCGGATGCCGACCCCGCAAAACGCAACATCCTTGGGATCGTCGAAAAAGTTGGCGTCCCGGTTGCCGGCGAAGTGTTGAAACACCGCGCCATCGCCCAGGACATCCAGATTATGGTCGGCGGCAGGTCCACCCATCCGGTGTGGACTCTCCCGGGAGGCGTATCCAAGGGAATTACCGAGGAGCAACGCCAGG
>JBBISO010000114.1:8284-9180 GCA_037441325.1 Acidobacteriota bacterium
AAATCCTGCGTCGAATTCTCACAGTTCTCCCTAAAGCTTTTCGAAGATGTGGTCCTGAAAAACAAAGCCTACCTGGACATTATTATGTCCGATATTTTCGAAATGGACAGTTACTGGATCGGGACTGTCGATTCGAAAAACCGCGTGAACTTCTACCACGGCGATCACAGAGTAGTGGACCAGAAGGGCAAGGAAGTATTCCGCTATAAAGATCATGAGTATCTCGACTATATCTCCGAACGAGTCGAGCAATATAGTTATCTGAAATTTCCCTACCTGAAGAAGATCGGCTGGCAGGGATTCGTGGACGGACCTTCTTCCGGTGTTTATATGGCGACCCCATTGTCCAGGCTCAATGCAGCCGACGGTATGGCCACGCCTCTCGCCCAGGAAGAGTATGAAAAGATGTACAGCACTCTCGGCGGCAAGCCGGTCAAAAAGCTCATGGCGACCCATTGGGCCCGACTGGTGGAATTGCTCTACGCATCGGAAAGACTGTTGGAGTTAGCTCAGGATCCGGAGGTGGCTTCCCCCAATATTCGGACACTTCCCACGGCAACTCCTGATGAGGGGGTGGGAATTGTCGAGGCAATGCGGGGAATTTTGACGCATCATTACAGGACCGACAAGAACGGACTCGTGACGGAAGCCAACTTGATCGTAGGCACCACCAACAATAATGCCCCGATCTCGATGTCTATTAAGCGCGCCGCGCAGAAATTGATCCAGCCCGGCAAAGAGATCGGGCAGGGACTGCTGAATATGGTGGAAATGGCTTTTCGCCTCTACGACCCCTGTTTCTCCTGCGCAACTCACTCATTGCCCGGGGAAATGCCGCTGATCGTTCAAGTAATCAATGCCGGCGGAGAGGTTATATATCGGGAGGGAAGAAATTA
>JBBISO010000115.1:0-6426 GCA_037441325.1 Acidobacteriota bacterium
GGCTGGGTTACCGGAATATTCATTTGCATGTCGGTGACGGCTATCTGGGTTGGCCGGAGAAGGCTCCTTTTGATCGAATCATGGTTACGGCGGCGCCCGGCAGCGTGCCTCAGCCTCTGATTGACCAGCTCGTCGAAGGAGGCCGCATGATCATTCCCATCGGTGTCATTGACCAGGAGTTGGTTATATACGAAAAGACCAAGTCAGGGATCAAGCGTCGTTCCACGATTCCGGTCCGGTTCGTGCCGATGACCGGCATAGCCAAAGAGAAAGTTCAGGATTAACGCGGCGGGATTCGAGACGGCAATGCGCGATTACGCAATCTCGGATATCCCAGCGCGAACCCTTTACCGCATTTCCTGATTGATCATGCGTTCCTTCTGCTGCCATAGCCGGTAGGTGAGGCCTACTTTGTATTCATGCGGGTTATGGAGGCGCTTATAGGACTCATGCAGCTCGGCCAACTGTTTTTTGCGATGGCTGCGGATTTCCTCAAGGGAAGGGAACCGGTAAACGACCTGCCCGGATTTCACGATCTGGTTCAATAGCGCAACGCGAATTTCCGAATTGAGCTTTTTGCGGCGCAACGGATTGTTGGGATCCACAATCATGACCTCGCGGCTGCTGAGATCTTCAGAGTCGTCGGCCAGCGCATCCGCATCCATCAAACCATCCTCGCAGTAAAAGCGGATGATCTTTTTGGTTCCCGGGGTGGTCATCTTTTCGGGATTGGCGCTGAGTTTTATTTTCGGCTGTCCGTTATGCTCCACCATTTTGTAAATGCCCCCCAGCGCGCCGCCTCCGGTTCCGGATCCCGTCACGAGGTTTGTGCCTACTCCCCAAATGTCGACTTTGCCGCCCTGGGCCAGGATATCGGAGATGACATATTCATCCAGTTCGTTGGAGGCGACAATCTTGACATAATGCAGGCCTTCACGGTCGAGCATATGCCGGGCCTGCCGGCTTAAATAGGCCAGATCCCCGCTGTCGATGCGGATGCCCGCCAATCGGTGCCCCTGCCGCTCCAGTTCCTTGCCGACTTGGATGGCATTGGGGATGCCGCTTTTCAAAGTATCGTAGGTATCCACGAGCAGAAAGCATTCATCCGGGAAAGAGCGCGCATAGGAGCGAAAAGCTGCGAGTTCGGAAGCAAAGGATTGAATCCAGCTGTGGGCATGAGTGCCCTTTGCGGGAAGGTTGAGAAGTGCGGCCCCGAGGACGTTTGAAGTGCCGTCGGCGCCCCCAATGAATGCCGCGCGGCAGGCGCTCAAAGCCCCGTCAGGCCCCTGCGCGCGGCGCAATCCGAATTCCACGACCGTGCCGCGGTTTGAGGCTTCCCAAATGCGAGCGGCCTTGGTGGCCACGAGCGTTTGGAAGTTGATGTGGCAAAGCAATACCGTCTCGGCTATCTGGCATTCGAGAAGGCTCCCGCTGACCTGCACAAGAGGTTCGTTGGGGAAAACGACGGTTCCCTCCGGTACCGCGCGGATGTTCCCGCCGAAGCGGTAAGAGGATAGATAGCTCAAAAACCTTTCGGAAAAAGTGGGCGACCCGGCCGGAGACCTTCGCGCGCGGAGGAAAAGGATATCTTCCTCGCTGAATCTTGCTTCCACGACGGCACGGACGGCATCCTCCAACCCTGCGGCGATGGCATATCCTCCATGATAAGGATTGTGTCTGAAGTACAAGTCGAAGGTGGCGGTGTCCGAGGCTTTCCCCTGTTCCAGATAGCCTGCGGCCATGGTCAGTTCGTACAGATCCGTAAGCAGAGCCCGCGTAGGCATTATGACTCCTGCAGCGGTTAGCTTCTGTTCCGAAATCCGGTAAATCATGCAGGGGCGGCCGGCAGGCCGCTCCAAGCACAACATCAACCCAGCACTATCTCTAACCGCTAAGCTTCATGGCAATGGGCATGCGCCTTCCGGTGCCGAAGGCGCGCGTGGTGACTTTTAGCCCCGGCGCCGCCTGGCGCCGCTTGTATTCATTAGCGTGTATCATGCGAATGACTTTTTCGACGGTGGGCGGATCGAAGCCCAGCGCTGTAATTTCCCCAAGGCTCATCTGTTCTTCAACGCGCAGCCTGATAATCCCATCCAGGATGTCATACTCGGGCAGGGTGTCCTGGTCCGTTTGGTTGAACCGCAATTCCGCCGTGGGAGCCCTGTTGATGGTATTCCAGGGGATAATCTCCTTTTGCCGGTTTATGTAAGCCGCAAGCTTGTAAACCATGGTTTTGCGGACATCGGATATCACCGCCAATCCGCCGACCATATCTCCATAAAGCGTGCAGTATCCCGCGCCCAATTCCGACTTGTTTCCGGTGCTCAGAACCAGGTGGCCGAACTTGTTGGACAGAGCCATCAATAGCGCGCCGCGGATGCGGGCCTGAAGGTTCTCTTCGGTTTCGTTTTCCGGAAGGCCGGCGAAAACACTCTCCAGAGATTCGCGAAATGCCTGAAAAACAGGCTGGATCGGGATGGCGTTGAACCGAATACCCAGGTTATGCGCCAGCGTCCGGGCGTCCTGGTAACTCTCCCGAGCGGAGTATATGGAGGGCATTGAAATGCCGAACACATTGGCCGCGCCCAAAGCTTCACCGGCGATGCATGCGACGACCGCCGAGTCGATCCCGCCGCTGAGCCCCAAAACTGCGGATCTGAAACCGCACTTGCGGGCATAATCCCTCGTTCCCATCACCAGAGCTTGGAATAGGTTTTCCTCTTTTTCTCCCTCAAAATATCCGCGATCCTGCGCCGACTCAGGGTCCACAATCAGAAAATCTTCCGTGAAACTCTTCCCCTGGGCAATGAGGTTTCCCTTGGCTCCGAGAGCGAGGCTATGGCCGTCAAAGAGAAGGTCGTCATTGCCC
Organism: Acidobacteriota bacterium; assembly: GCA_037441325.1. Lineage (GTDB taxonomy): Bacteria > Acidobacteriota > UBA6911 > UBA6911 > UBA6911 > UBA6911. Next base: position 2,870 of record JBBISO010000115.1, read on the forward strand.
CCGACAAGGTTTACATATAGGAGCGGAACCTGATGTTTGCGGATGTGTTCCTGCAGCATCTGATGTCGGATGCGCGGTTTCTCCATCTCATAGGGGGATGCGGAGATGTTGATGAGGAGGTCCGCGCCTTGTTCGGCCAGGTTCCGGATCGGGTCGATTGAGTACAGAGGCTTGGGCCAGAAATCCTCCGAGTTCCATGCATCTTCACAAATGGAGATGCCCAGGATGTGGTCGCGGAAATGCACCGGCCGCACGTTTTCCGCCTTTTCGAAATATCGGTCTTCGTCGAATACGTCGTAGGTCGGCAAAAGCGTTTTGTGGATGATCGCCTTGATTTCTCCTTCGCAGAGGAGAGCCGCGGAGTTATGGAAATCCCGGCCTTCATTCCTGGTATTGCGGTCCACAAAACCCACAATCACGCCCATTTGGTCTGTGCGCGCGGCAAGATCGCGCAGCGCTTGAAGATTGGATTCCACGAATCCATGCAATCCCAAAAGGTCGCGAGGAGGATAACCGGTCAGGCAGAGTTCAGGGAAAGCTACGAGATGCGCTCCGAGCGATCGGGCTTTTTCCATCGCGCGGAGCACCAGGCCGCGATTGCCTTGAATGTCTCCCACAATCGTATTGATCTGCGCTAACGCTATTTGCATAAATCGTCACTCTGACACCGTAAAGACTACCATAACTCGCGGCTCGGCGGGTCCGGAGACCCGCCGCACATTGCAGCCTCAAGGCGCAAAAACGTTAGTCGCGCAAGGTTAGTTGGCGAAGGTCGATTTGGAATCGGCGGAGCAGTTGCATAACCTCCTTGTTGGACAGCCGTTTTGTTCTTTGAATTCTGTTTCTCTTGATCAGCGCTTGAGGAAGGATGCGGGCAGCGCTGGCGTATGCCCATAATAGGACGAACGGCAAGCGGAACCACCCCTGTGCGGAAACGAATCGGGCGGCCGCTCCTTGGTGTTTCAAAGCAGCGTAAACGTGCCAGGCATACCTGCGGGCCGACCAGAAGGGATTTGCGAGCAACAGCGTCAAGGGAAAATTCTTGATGGCCAGAAGCAGCCGGTTCCGTTCCACCAGCATTATTTTCAGAGGCGAATAAGCGCCTGCCGTCGCCGAATGGCGGTGATGGACCACCGCCGCAGGCACGTACCAAGCGGACCAGCCCAGGAGCCTTGCCCTCATTCCCAAGTCCGCATCGTCCCCGAAGGCGAAAAATGCTTCATCGAAACCGCCGGTTTCAACAAATACCTGTCTGTGGTAAAGAGCGGCGCAGGCATCGGGCCAGAGCATTTCCCCTTCTTCGTTGTATTGGCCCGTATCCGGTTCCATCGTGCCGCGGCCGCGATTCTGGCCGTCCCAATAGATCAGATGTCCCGCTTTGTCGATGATTCCGTTCGGCTCAGCGAAAAGGATCTTGCCGCCCAGCATGCCGATCCGGCGCCCGGGGTCGCCGCGCCGGACCAGCTCCTCAACCCAATCGGGCTCGGCAACCGCGTCATTGTTGAGCAAAGCGATCCATTCGCCCTGTGTTCTGGCGAACGCGAGATTATTGGCCCCGCAAAACCCGATGTTTTTGGAAAGATAAATGGCTTGCGCATCCGGGACATGCTCCGTCCATTCGCGAATGAATTCGGCGCTGCCGTCCGTGGAACCGTTGTCTACCAGGATGAACTCCCGGTTTTTCCAGGTCTGCCTTTCCAGGGAAGCGAGACAGTCCTTGACAAATTTGGCGCCGTTCCAATTCACCACAATGATGCTGATCCTGGGATTGTCAGCAGGTCCTGCGGCCATCAGAGACTCCGGAAATAGCACCGCATTGCCTTACGGTGACGGTCAAATCGGAACCATTTTTCATCGGAAGCTAAATACTATCGGATCAGCCTGGGGAAATCGACAGGGTTGTAAAGCTGCAGTGCGCAGGAGGGCGAATCAGCAAAGATACAGAGCATACCGCGATGACGGAAAAACCATCCTTCGGCAAATCCGCCGCGGGACTTTCCGATAAATCTATTGCGGGCTTAAGATTGATCGCTTCATTTCATCCGAGCCGGCAAAACACTCAGACCCGCAGGCTGACTCATAAAATGTTTGACGGCATATTTCGCCGCGCGCGCGAGATTCTGGCTCAAAGCCGGTGACGGCAAAAACCGAAGGCTTGGTTGTCTATTTTTGCGGTCGTGAAGCTTGGCGGATTTCTTCGACAATAGCGTCCGCGGCGGCTGCGGGATCAGGCGCCTGGATTATCGGCCGTCCCACAACTATATAGTCGGCTCCTGCGCGTATGGCCTGCGCGGGTGTTGCAGTCCGGCTTTGATCCTGGAGCCCGGAACCGGCCGGGCGAATACCGGGGATTACAAACCGCAATTTGCCGTGAAACTTTCGATGAAGCTGCGGCAGTTCCGCGGCTGAGGCGACGATCCCGCGAATCCCTGATTCAAATGCCGTTTCGGCCAGTTTCTCCACCCAAAGCTCGAGGGGGTCAACGACTCCAAGTTTGGCGATATCGGGCTGGGAGAGACTGGTTAGGGCAGTTACCGCCAACAGCAGGGGAGGGGAAGCGGAAGATTGCGCTTCCTCGACCGCAGCCGCAAGCATCTTTTTCCCGCCGGAGGCATGAACGGTCAGCATATGGATTCCAAGGCGGCAGGCTGACCGGACTGCTCCCCGGACGGTGTTGGGTATGTCATGGAGCTTCAAATCCAGAAAGACTTTTTCGCCGCGACCCCTGATTTCCTCAACCAGACCCGGGCCTTCGCTGGTGAAGACCTCCAGGCCCACTTTAAAACACTCCACATGAGAAGAAAGCCGGTTAACCGTATCGATGGCGGCGGCTCGATCCGGAACGTCCAGCGCTACGATGAGTCTCGACCGGGGATCATGCATATGTGCGAAGGCTTCCGATTATTTCATTGATGTCTTCAAGGTAATGCGACCGGCAATATTCCTGCAGTCCCAACGCGATCCGCTGGGATGTGTCCGGCTGATAAAAATTGGCCGTCCCGATTTGCACGGCGCGCGCGCCGGCGATGAGGAACTCCAGCGCATCCTCGGTACAGGCGATGCCGCCGATGCCGATTACAGGGATTTTAACCGCCTGGCAGGTTTCCCAGACCATCCGCAGGGCGATGGGCTTGATGGCCGGGCCGGACAGGCCGCCGGTTAGGAAGCGCAATCTGGGGCGCCGCTTTTCAACGTCGATGGCCATCCCCATAAAGGTGTTGGCGACGGAAAGAGCGTCTGCGCCCGCTTCCTCGCAGGCGCGGGCGAAGTCGCGAATATCCGTGACATTGGGTGAGAGTTTGACCCACAGCGGGAGGCGCCGGGAAGCTTTTTTGGTTTCCGCGGTAATTGTGTAAGCGTCGCGCGGATCCTTGTTGTAGTGGAATCCCCCTTTTGTGACATTTGGGCAGGAAATGTTGAGTTCCAGGGCCTTGAGCCCGGGACAATCGTTGAGAAACCTGGCCACCTCAAGATAGTCATTCAGCTCGAAGCCCACGATATTGACCACGATGTTGGTGTCGTAATTTCTGAGGGCGGGCAATTTCCTGGCCGCGAAT
>JBBISO010000115.1:6530-9156 GCA_037441325.1 Acidobacteriota bacterium
GCGAATTCGGCAGCGCCTATATTCTGCCAGCCGATGGCATTCAGCATGCCCGAAGCGGTTTCATAAATCCGGGGAGGCGGGTTCCCTTTGATCGGCGCCATCGATAATCCCTTGACTACAATTCCGCCGATGGAGCTGAGGTCCATGAGGTTGGCGAATTCCAATCCATAGCCGAAAGTGCCGCTGGCGGTAAGGATGGGATTTTTAAAGCGCACCCCTGCAATATCCACTGCCATGCGCGGCGTTCTGTGTGTTTCTATTTCAGCTGAAGCGTTTTTCATAGGTCACCGCGAAAAATCAGGTTTGGGAATCGGCTTCGGTCCCAAAAAGCCGATAACAATTCCGGTCCTTCGGCTATGACTATGCCGGCTACAAAGGAGCAGTTTCCCAATCGACAAGTCTGCTGTTCATCACGGGGCCTTCCTGACAGACACGAATATACTGTTCCTCTCCCTGGTGATCCCTGCTGCGGATGACACATCCCAAACAGGCGCCAAGCGCGCATCCCATACGCGCTTCAAGGCTGACCTCGCATTGAAAGTTGCTCTGAGCGGAAAGCATATGGACTGCTCTCATCATATTCCACGGCCCGCAGGCGTAAACGCGGGCGTCTTTGCGGGGGCGCGTTCTCAGGAATTGTTCAAACAGTTGAGTCACCAATCCTCGCTCACCGAAAGATCCGTCCTCGGTGGCATAAATGATCTCTATTCCCAGTTTTTCGAAATACTCGCGCAGCACAAGATCCGCCAGGCCCGCACCGCCGTAAAACAGTATGGGTTTGACGTTCTGCGCCATCAAACTCTGGGCCATCAGGTAGAGGGGAGCAATACCCACTCCCCCGGCCACCAGATAAGCTGTTCCCGCGCGATTGCGCATTTCCGAGGAGACCTGGAAACCGCGGCCTTGAGGCCCAAGGCAATAAAGCATCTGCCCCGGCCGGAACCGGACGAGTTTCCGCGTCCCGAGGCCGACATTCTTAACCAGTAATTCGAGTCCGGCGGGTTTGCCACTGCGCGCTGGCCGGTGGATGTTGAAGATGGTGAAGGGGCGGCGCAGAAGAGGATTCTCCTGCAAATCCTCGGCGCACTTAAGCATCACGAACTGGCCCGGGCGGGCCAATCTTGCCTGCTCCGGCGCACTCAGCGTCAACAAATGGTTCCGGGCTCCAAGGTCTCTGATTTCCTTGATTCTTACCTTTTTATCCAGCATTCGAACTCAGTATAGGTTCAAAACCGCCCATAAGCCAGCATGAATTATTTTCCAAAATGAGTGGAGGATCCTGAAATATGCGCGGTTATTGGGTCTAATAGGAATTTTCAATCCGAGCATCCAGCCGACAAAAGCGCGTTACCCCTGCCAGCCGGTTAATTGGAAACTCGGCAAATCGTGTAGGGGCGGCCGGCAGTCCCGAAACTGCAGTTTGGCGCATTTTGCTCTTGTCCTGCGGAACAGGAATAATTATATTTCCGGAAAAGCGCTGAGATTCTCAGTCAGGGCAGTTCCCGAACAAGATGTCCCTAATGCAGTTGCAAAGATGTCTAAACTGAAAGAACATTCTGCATCCGGCAATTCCGGCGCTGGTGCCGGGAATTCTAAACACCGGTAGGAAGGATCTTTGCAAGCACGCATGATTGATTTTGCATGGCTCCGGTTCATTTTTCGTGTTTTTGCTTTCTTGACTTTTCTTTTGTTTCCGCTGTTTTCTGCCTGCGGGTTTGGCCAGACGGAAATTCCCGGCAACGCCCGATCTCTTCCTGACACAGATGCTTTCCTTGCCGGGATCAAGGGGAATTTAAAGAGCGATCGATTGCTTTTGAGCCGGTACACTTACAATATGCAGGAAACCGTACGCTATCTGGATAAAGAAGGCCGTCTCAAGAAAACGGAGGCCCGCCTTTATGAGGTCTACCCCTCGCTCGAGGAGGATATGACCTATCGGAGACTGATTTCGAAAAACGGGGAGCCGCTCGATTCCGGGAAGCTTGAAGAGCAGGATCGGAAGTACGGCAAAAAGGCCGACGCCAGGGCGCGCAGTCTGGCTAAGAAGCGCAGGAGCGATCAAGAACAGCGCTCGGCAAAAGAAGCGGAGGCGTACCAAAGAGAGCGGGAGGCCGTTGAAGATTTATTCAGGCTTTATGATATTGTCCTATTGCGAAGGGAACCCATCGACGGCCATTCGGCCATTCTGATTCAGTTCACTCCAAAACCTCAAACCAGGCCACAGACCAAGGAGGGAAAGATACTGCAAAAGATAAGCGGCCGGGCCTTGGTGAGCGAGGCCGACTATCAGGTCATGCGCGTTGAAGTGGAACTGATCGATGACATTTCCATCGGCCTCGGCTTGCTTGCGCGAGTACATAAGGACGCCCGGCTGATTTTCGTGCGCCGGAAAATAAACAACGAGATCTGGCTTCCCGCTGAATTCCATTTTATTGGTTCCGCTCGGGCGTTTCTTTTCAAACCGTTACGTGTCGAATCGACCAGCCTCTTTTCCGACCACAGGAAGTTTTCGGCAACCAGCAGTTATGAGTTTTTGTCCAATAAATAGGGGGACAGGCTGCGCAATCCCCGAATTAGTTTCTGTCGCGAAACCATTCAAATTGGCGGCCAGTCCAACCCCGAAGGG
>JBBISO010000116.1:0-9132 GCA_037441325.1 Acidobacteriota bacterium
CTGATTGAAAGCGCGCTGCTTCCCGCTTCATCATCTTGGCCCATAAAGCCCCGGCCACTGCGGCCGATAATATTGGCTTGAGAATGAGGAAAAACTTGTCCTGCAACCCATCAAGCGAGAGGTTCCTTGCCGAAAGGCGATCGGGAGCAGACCGGAGAAAGCAAAGCCTGTCTGCAGCTCTATTACGAGTCGGACTTCGGAGGAGAAGGAACGCCGGGCGGCGAATTACGGATACAGGCGGCTATGTCGATATCTATGATTTTCGGACCTGGAGTATCACGATCGCCGTGCTGCTTCTTTCCCTAGCGGACGCCTTGCTGACAGGATTTCATGTGCTCCGCGGGTCCGCCACGGAATTGAATCCCATTATGAAGGCCGTCCTGACTAAAGGAGGCTTGACGGCGTTTTTTTTGGCCAAAGCCATGATGACGATCATACCGATGACGATCCTCATGCTCCACAAGGAATGGACCCTGGGGCGCTATGCAGCCCGGCTGTGTCTCTGGTGCTATATCCTGGTCTCGCTCTACCATATGTATCTGATTTTTGCGCTCCATCCATTTCAGCGTCCATCTTTCACCGGTGTCTAGCCTGCACTTCCGCCGGAGTCGCTACGGGGGCGCCGACTGAATGCGTACGGCGTAAAAATGTATCGCGCCGCAGGCGGGCACGTCTGGCCGCGGAATTTCGTGTGAGGCTAGGGCCGGTTGAGGGCGCTGCATCCCGATGGTACTATAAGTTGATTTTTTCAGGACGCGCATAAGGAGAAGCCATGATGGGAAAAAATCTTCGGCGCAGCGCCCTTTACGTTCCCGGAGACAGCGAGAAGATGATCCTGCGATCGGCGGCCACGGGTGCGGATATGCTTATCCTCAATCTTGAGGATGGAGTTGCATTTGCCAAGAAGGATGCGGCCCGTGAAAACGTTGCTTGGGCCCTGAAAAATGTGAATTTCGGCTGCCGTGAAACTGTGGTTCGCATCAATAGTCCCGCCATGGCACTGGGTGTGAGTGATCTGGCCGCAGTTGTGCCGCTCCACCCCGGCGGCATCTGCCTGCCCAAAGCCGAAAAGGCCGCCGAGGTGGTAGCTGCCGATCAAGCCATTCTTAAGCTTGAAAACAAATGCGGCTTGCCTGAGAGAAGCGTCCGGCTGCATGCAATGATTGAGTCCGCAAACGGACTTCTGCATGCGCCCGAAATGGCTGCGGCCTCGCTTCGAATGGAGTCGCTGGTCTTCGGATCGGCGGATTATGCCAGCGACGTCCGATGTACGCCGGGCGAAGACCGGCAGGAATTGATGTTCGCACTGCAGATGCTGGTCGCTGCCGCGCGCTCCGCAGGGATCGATGCCATCGATGCGCCCTGTTTTGACATCCGGAATCATGATCTTTTGCGCAGGGAAGCCGTCCAGGCCCGCCGCCTTGGATTCGACGGCAAGACCGCCGTGCATCCGGAGCAGTGCGCACTCATCAATCAGGTTTTTGATGTGACGGCCGAAGAGATCGCCTGGGCTGAGAAGACGCTCGCCGGCCTGGACGAGGCTGAGTCCCGAGGAAGGGCGCTGGCGATCGTTGATGGCAAATTGATTGATAATCCACATAGGGCCGCAGCGGAAAGGATTCTCCGCCGAAAAGGATGACTCTGATTCCCAACGGGGCGATTAGCGGGCGGAGCGACCTAAGTTCTGCTAAGCGGCGCTGGGGGCTATGCGGCCCCCCTCCAAACATTCACTTGCGTGGGACAAGGGATGGATTAAGTACTGCGCCGAAAATTGTGTTTTTGAAGCTGGTTTGCATGCTAAATTTAAGATGTCATTGCCGAAAAGGAGAAACACATTACCGTGAGAGTACTTATAACTTCTATCTTATCAGTTTTAGGATTGGTAGCTGCCGGATCGAGTCTTGCGCAGTCCTTGCCTAAAACTCAATCTGTTTCGCCAAAAGCGGCCAAGTCCGCACCTGATATTGCTGCCAAACCGCTGCCTGCGCCGGCCGATGAAGAAGACATTCCACCGGCGGTACCCGATGCCCTTTTCCCCGCCGTCGTCGCCCGAATAAATGGAAAATCCATATTTGGGCGGGACCTCGAGCGCATTATTCGGCGCGAGTTGGCTTCCATTGGGAGTCCGGAGTGGAAGAACCTTCGCGAGGATTACCGCGGGCAATTGGTCGCCGCTGGCCTGGGAACGCTGATTAATTCCAGGTTGATTTATGAGAAGGCAATTGCCGCCGGAATGAAGGCCACTGAGTTGGAGGTTAGGGCCGAATTACAGAAAATTGCCAAGAATTTCAAAAGCGATGCCGAGATGAACACCGCTTTGGCCGCCGAAATGATGGATCGTGCATCCCTGGAAAAGGATCTGTACGAAAACCTGGTGATGGCCAAATATATCGAGGAGAACATCAATAAAAAAACAACCGTCAGCGCCGAGGAATTAGCTAAATATTACGCGGCTAATCCGAGCGAGTTTCAGCACCCGGACATCGTCCGAACGAGCCATATTCTAATACGGCCGGCGGGGGATACTGCGGAGCAGGAAGCAATCGCGAAACAGCGAGCTGAGGCTCTCCTGGCTCGGGCTAAAAAGGGCGAAGATTTTGCCAGGCTCGCTAGAGAAAACTCCATAGATGCCTCGGCGTCTGAGGGCGGGGACATAGGATTCGTATCCAAAGACTTTCCGGCCCCGGAATATGCGCAGGCAGCCTTTTCGCTTCCGGTCGGCGGTATCGCTTTGGTCAAGACCACGGCCGGCTACCATGTTCTCAAGGTGACGGCCAAAAAGAGTGCAGGTCTACCCACATTGGAAGAAGTCAAGCCGGAGCTTACGGAGTTCCTGAAGGATCAGAAAGCCCAAGCGGAATTGGCCAAGTTGATCAATCAGCTTCGGGATCAAGCCAAAATCGAAATCCTGATCCCTTCCGGCCAGCCTCTCAAGCCATAGCATTATGGCCGGAGACTGACCCGGCCGGCAATTCTCACAAAGTTTCTGCTGCGGCGGCACAGACGGGTGTGGATCCAAAGCGGAGCGGGTCTCCAGACCCGCCCAGGACGGCTGCTGGAGAGCCGTCCTCACGGGCAGCGAAGTGCAGCAGTCGTGCCCCGATGTGCCGCCCCAGCAAAAATCTTGTGAGAAATGCGGATTAGGGAATCTTGGATTGGGGCGTTAAGTTTTTAGAGAGGCACAAGCTTGCTTGCGGCTTCATTCCAATCGGCACAAAGTCATCATCCTCACTAGCCTGTCCCGATCCAGACAGTTTGGATGTTTACGAATTCCCGAAGGCCGAATTCCGAGAGTTCGCGTCCGTAACCCGAATGTTTCACTCCGCCGAAGGGAAGGCGCGGATCGGAAGTGACCATGCCGTTTATGAAAACCTGTCCGGCTTCAATATCGCGCGCCAGGCGTTTTGCGCGCTCGATATCGGAAGTCCATATGCTTGATCCCAGGCCGTAGGGCGTGCGATTCGCAAGCTGAATCGCATCTCTGTGATCGCGCGCCCTGATCATGGCCGCCGCCGGTCCGAACACTTCCTCGCATCCAACCGGCATTTCAGGTTGGACATCGGTCAAGACGGTAGGTTCGAAATAAAAGCCTTTTCCTGATATGCGCTTGCCGCCGACTAAAATCCTGGCTCCTTGCTGATTTGATTCCTGAACTTGACGTTCCAAATCTCCGATGAATTCCCCGCGGGCCAGCGGACCGACTTGCGTGGTTCGCTCCAGGGGATTTCCAACTCTCAGCGCGCGGACCGCGGCAACAAAGCGCTCCTGAAACTCTGGGAACACGGACTCCACCACGATAAACCGTTTTGCCGCGATACAGCTCTGGCCCGCATTCTGATAACGCGCGCGCACGCCGGTTTCGACCGCGGCATCCAGTTGCGCGTCCTCCATGACGATGAACGGGTCGGAGCCGCCGAGCTCCAGCACGGTCTTTTTAAACACGCGGCCGGCGCAGGAAGCGACCTGGCTGCCGGCGCCTTCGCTCCCCGTCAGCGTAACGGCTGCGACCGCCGGATGTTCAATCAGCCGCGCGACCTGGGAGCTTGGAACCAGAAGTGTTCGAAAAACGCCTTCCGGGAAGCCCGCTTCCTGGAAAACCTTTTCAATGTTCAGCGCGCATTGCGGAACATTGGACGCATGTTTCAGAACAGCGGTATTTCCGGCCATCAACGCCGGCGCGGCGAAACGAAAGACCTGCCATAAAGGATAGTTCCACGGCATCACTGCCAGCACTACTCCGAGCGGCGTGTATTGAATGTAACTCTCGGCGGCATTCGAGGGCCGCGGTTCATTTCCGAGAAGCCGCTCGGCGTTTTCGGCGTAGTAGCCGCAATTCCAGGCGCATTTTTCAACTTCCGCTTCGGCTTCGACAATCGGTTTGCCCATTTCGGCGGTCATGTCGCGCGCCAATTGTTCCTTATTACGGCGCAGATATGCGGCCGCGCGCCGCATGCAATCGGTGCGGACCGCAGACCGCTCGGAACGCCAGAATGAAAAAGCAACCTTCGCTTCCCGGAGCGCTTCGTCGATCTGCGATTCGGAGTGAATCGGGAAAGAAGCGATGATTTCCTCCGTCGCCGGATTTATCGAGAACAAGAGTTTTTCCATAACCACAGCGGCATCTCCTGACATAAATATCCTATGGTTTCCCATGGCTGATCATGTTGGCGAAAATTCGATAAGCTCCCGGAATTCCCGCGGGCAACTGGCGGAACCATGAATAACCGGTATATATGAAATGCCCCTTACCGTACCGCGCGTAAAGCATCCCGCCATTCTTGGGTTCCTCGCCGGGGTCGTTCCCGGAGAGAAGCGGCTTATAGCGCGAATCCCATGCACTCATGAAATATAAGCCTCTTTCCTGCACCCACCCTTGAAAATCGGCTTCGGTGATCTTGTTGGGCCGGTTGAATATGGGATTGGTCGGATCAAGAATTCTGATCGGCGAATCCTCGACGGTTATCCGATCGGTGTCTGAAATGCTCATCGGGTAAGGGGCAAAAGGGAAGGAAGATCCGGAACTCCCGCGCGTCGGCCTTTCCATGGGCCGCACATATTGAACAATTAACGTCCCTCCTTGAATGACATAGTCGAGGAGGCGCCGATTGTTCGTCGTGAGAGCTTCGTTCAGGTTATAAGCTCGAATTCCCGTGACTATCAAATGGAAGCGGCGGAGGTCGCCGAAGGCAAGATCGGCGGCTGAAAGCTGTTGGACTGCGACTCCAAGTTCCTCCAAAGCGGCCGGAATCTCATCTCCGGCTCCCGGGACATATCCGGCAATCAGGTTTTCGGCCACCTTTATCCCGAAAAGCTTGATGCTGGATCGCGAAGGATTATATAGAAACCGGGTCCAGTTTCCCGGGTAGGAAATTGTCTGAAAACCGCGCCGGAATTCCTGCCCATCCAGTAAGGCGATCGCTTCGAGCGGGTAATCGCCGGATGAGATTCCCGCCGGGACTTGGACCTCGAAAATGGTTGTGAACGATTCGCCTTTCCGGGAGAGTTCGAAGGGAACTTCCGCCGGTTGGATGCGCCACCCTTTGCCGGAGACAAGTTTCACCATTCCTTTGGCCTTGCCCTTGCGGTTGCTTACAACCGACACGCGAAATACATAGGACTTGGCGTTTGTGCTGATCGGTGCGATCTTGAAGCGCGGCTCGAGAGTCAACGAGAGAGCCGGAACAATTTGGAATTCCGGAAAATCCGCCCCGCGCAGCGAATCTCCGGATTGCGCCCGCACGGCTGCCTGTATCGGAATATCGGCGTTCCGGTAGCGATAGGTGGCTTCGGTGATGATTTCAGGTTTTTCGAAAGGAGCAAACTCGTCTCTCGTCGCCCGGATCCGATACCGCGCCTGGGTTGCGGATTCAAGATACCAGAAGGGCTCGGTGACGGCGGCATCCGCGGGAACTTTGACTGAAAATCTGTAGGTGGCGGCGCCGCCGGGCGGCAGTTCGCCGAATGGGGGGTTGGAATCTTCGGGAATTACGCTGCAGGCTGTTTTTAGGATTACCTCTTTGAGATTCACCGGCTCCATTCCGCGATTGTAAAAAGTCACAATAACCGGTTCCTTATTGCCGGGGATTGCGGTTGCGTTTTCGCTTGTGGCCGTCAGATAGATCCCCAAAACGGCGCTCAAGGCCGTATGAAAGTCCGCGAGTTTTTCTCTGAGGGCGTCATGCGCAAGCGTTTTTGACAAAGCAGAAAGCGGAGAGCTCTCGACCCGGCGAATCAATCCGGTTAGGATGCCGATCCCTTCCGCTACGGCCGCGGCGCTGTTTTCGGGACGTGAGGCCTGAAATGCCCTCAAGGCTTCTGCGGCCGCTTGTTTTGCCGCAACGAGCCCTTCTTCAAGGAAGGGAGCCGCCGACTTTTCCCCGCCTGCAAAATCCACAATGGCCGTCAATGAGGTGTCCATTGAGTCGAAAAAACTGCTTTCCTTGGGTTTGCTGCCGACGGAAGATTCCACGAGCCTAAAGTATTCAAAGGAGCGCGCAGGCGGAGAAAAAGCCGTCGCATTCCCCTGCGTGCGGTGCTTGGCGTAGCCTTCGGCGGCGATTTCTCTGTATGACCGTCCGAGAACCGGGTCATAATCGCCGACGGGCACGCGGACCGTCCAATCCGCGAAGCTCCCTCCGCCGCCGGAACTGCCCGGGCCTGATTCTCCGCCGAAATGGCTGACGTAGAGCTTCTTTGTCTGCCATATTGCCAGACCCATTTGAATCTGCTCCGGAAACATATTCGGATCGGCCGCGGCATGGAATGCTTCCCTGGCTAGGATGCCCGCGGCCTGGTGGTGGCCGTGGCCGTCGGCGCGAGTACCTTGGAACCTTGAAACAATGATGGCGGGACGCCAGCGGCGAATAAATCGGACCATATCTCCAAGGGTCGATTCATAACCCCATTTTGAAAGTGTCTCCTCCGCCGTTTTGGAAAAACCGAAATCCAGAACCTTTCCGAAATAGAGCTCCGCGCCGTAGTAGCGGCAAGCCTCAAGCAGTTCGCCCGTGCGGATAAGTCCCAGAGCCTCATATTTTTCATTGCCCAATATATTCTGTCCGCCTTCTCCGCGCGTCAGGCAATAGAGAGCGGTTTGGACCTGCAGTTTTCGGGACAGCCAGGTGAGGGTTCCGGCGCTTTCATCGTCGGGATGCGCGGTGACATGCAAGATTCGGCCGTGGACGGGCAATCTCTGAAGAGCCGCCAGCGCTCCCGCGGTTCCTCGTTCTTCCGCCAGCGGATAGGGAGAATGATGGTCGGCTCCCCGCGATGCCGGAAACGCAAGCATCCACAGCAAAATCCAAATGATCCATCCGCGTGCTTTCATGCAGTCCCTCCTCACGTCTCTTTTTCAAGCCAGAGCAGACGATGGGCAAAATTTTCGATATCGGCCGCGGATAGGAGCTCCGCCATAACGGAAGGTCCGTAGCCGGCGTAAAAGGGATGAATGCCGAGTTGGCGCTCCTGCAGGTTTTGATTTGGAAAGCAACGGTTCAGGAACAAATCGATCGCGCTGATGAGCGAAGCGTTCTGCGCTCCTTCCATGCGGATTATTTTTGATCTCAGGCTTTGGGTATTGTGCCGGATTTTTCGTCTCGCGGTTTCCAGCGCATGCGCCAGCGACGCTTCGATGGACTTCAATTCCGGCCCGAGGTCCGTAAGCGTGTCATCCAATAGCTCTTGCAGCTGATCGGTGATTTCGAGAGCTTTGGATAATCCGGAGTTGCGGATTGCCTTTTCGGTCAAAAGCTCCCTTCCAAGAAAGCCGTCCTGAAACTCGATGCCCAGCCGTTCCATTACAGAGCCGGTTTCCGGCTCAATCAGCGTAAAACTATTCCTGGGCCACAGCACAGGCATTGGGCGGCCGAAGTGTTTATACAAAACCTCGATCTGAGCAAAATACGCCAGCTCCGAGGATCCGCCCACGTAGGCGGCCGTCGGGAATAAGTAATCCTGGATCAACGGGCGCAGCAGAACATTGGGGCTGAATCTCTCGGGATTCTGCTCCGCGGCCGCAAGCATTTCTTCAAGTCTGAAAACGCAATCGCGGTTTTTGACTCCGAACCCGGAGTTTCGCCTTTCCAAGGCGCGTCTTTCTCCGTCCACCATAAAAAAAAGAACAGTTGAGTTTTCCGGAATCTTGACCTGGGAGTGAAATCCGGCGGCTTGCAGCTCCCGATCGCGTTCCACGAGCGCAGCGTGAATTGCCGGCGCGTCCTGAAGCGCTTTCCGCACGATGTTCGCTGTCAGGCGCTTTGCCTGCGGCGCCTGCGGATCATAGAATATCAGGCCGGTTCCATGGAAAATGCGCCCCAGGAGCCGCGCAAAGGCCTGCGCAAAGGTTGCTCCGGGCCTGTAAGCCGATTCCAGCAGGTATTGAACTTCCGGCTTCCATTTTGAATCGGAGATCGAACCCAGGTAATCCGACACGGCTTCCCGTATTTTGTCGGGGAACCGCAGGTGTCCGACCGAGCGCGGGGTGGCATCCGCGCCTTTGAAAAGGACATTCCTGTAATCGATACTTTTAAGGCCGGCGCGGGGATGAAAGATCGTACATCGCGTTACTTCGGCCAGATCGTGATCCTCTCCCTCCATCCAAAAGATTGCGGCTGCCGGGCTGCCGTTTTTTCGAAGCTCTTCGGCAATGCGGATGGCGGTGACGGCTTTGTAGATTGTATAGAGAGGGCCGCCGAAAAGGCCTACTTGTTGCCCGGTAAGAATGGCGATGCTATCTGGTTTTTCCAGCACCTCTATCTGGTGCATCGTCGCGGAATCGCACCCGTAGCTTTCGTTTTGCCGGCGCAGAAGGGTAGCAATTTCGGACCTGGAAGGACGCGGAAAAGCCGCCGGTTCGAGCCGTTGATTTCTCAGGTTTTTCAAAGTTGGAGCTTGCTGATAGTAGCGCAAAGCGGTTCGTGAAAGGCTCAGGTAATCCAGGAACAGTGCGGACTGATTTGGTATTCTGCAAAAAGGGATATCTTTGACTTTCGGCATACACCCATCAGTGTACCGTGAAATGGGATCGGGCCGCGATAAAAGATTGGCTGAACTGAAAATAGGTTTTATGGGACCTTGCGAAATCGGGTTTGCCGCCAATTTCTGCCGGCCTTTTCTGTCTAACTAGTTTCTGTC
>JBBISO010000117.1:0-9080 GCA_037441325.1 Acidobacteriota bacterium
CGAATGGGCGGAGGTAGACGATAGCTTTACCACCCAGATTCCGGCCGTAGTCTGCTGCGGAGTGGCGGGGGAAAACCAAAGCCGCCTGGGCGCCCTCCTCCACGGTCCCGGCTCTCAAGCTGCGCTGGGCGGTTTTGGCGGTGTCTTCGGCTCGAAGAATCTCAAGGCCATCAGCGTCATCGGCACCGGTAGCGCGCTCATTGCAAATCCCCAGGCATTTATGGAGGCCCGGTTGTGGTTCCGGCAATTTCAGTGGGACGTTGACGATCCGCGGAGGAAGGATATGGTGGGCGGAATGTTCTTCTGGATCAACGGCTCCCCGGCCGGTGCAAATGTAACGAATAACCCATACTTCGGGGCCAATGCTCTGCCCCTTGTGCCTGCGCGTGCAGCAGCCTGCGCTTCCTGCCCCAGAGGTTGTCGTCAGTGTTTAGCCAGCGGGGACAGCAATGAATCGGTCTGTGCCGGCACCGCGGCCGTCAGGCTTCAGGGCGCCAGCCTGAAACTTACACGCCAGGCCAACGATCTGATGCAGAAATACGGCCTCGGCCATTGGCAGTTTATGCCGATGCAGGGTTATGTCCAATCGCTCTATAAAAGAGGACTCCTGGGCAAAGGGAAGAAGATCGAATGCGATCTGCCGATGGACCAGTTCGGCACGATGGGATTTTTGGACATGTTCATGAGGCAGATAGCAACGGGCCAGGGAATCGGCAAGGATTTGACCGAAGGCCTCGCCCGGGCCGCAATAAAATGGGGAACATATGAAGAGGACCAGAAAACCGGGGTTCTTGGTCTGGCATACTGGGGGACCGCGATGCACTACGATCCCAGGGTTGAAGCGGAGTGGGGTTTTGGGTCCCTTCTGGGAGAGAGGGACCTTATGCTGCACAGTATCGCCAATTATCCTCTCCACTGGATGCCGGAGGCATTCCGGCTCGCCGGCAAAGAACCGTACCTGACAGCTGAACAGGCAGCTCAGATTACGGCTGATGCAATGATTCCCTACGAAGGGGACATCTTTATGCTTGATTACAGTGACGGCCCTACCGGGATATACTCGGAACATAAAGTCAAGCAGGTTGCCTGGGTCAAGCACTACGAGAAATTCTGGATCGGCTCCAACGGGTTTTGCGGTTGGAGATGGCCCATGTGTTTCACCAACAATTCTGCCGGCTACAGGGGCCCAACGCCCCAGGCCGAACCCAGGTTCTTCAATGCCGTTACCGGCAAGAACCTTACGTTCGCCGACGGCATGGAGCTTGGGCGTAAAATCTTCACTCTGGACCGGGCAATCTGGACAATACAGGGCAGACACCGCGATATGGAAGTCTTTCCGGATTATATCTACGAGCAGGGTTCCAGAGGAGAACTGCTGCCGATGTATGATGATAAAACCCAAAAATGGTCTTACTCGACCGGCGCGGGCCGGAAACTGGATCGGGCCAAGTTTGAGGAGTGGAAGACCAGGTTTTATGAGTTCGAGGGCTTTAACCCGGCCAACGGCTGGCCGACACGAAAAACTCTTGAGGACATGGGCCTAAAGAAGGTAGCCGATGTCCTGCAAAGCAAAGGCAAGCTCGGTTAAAATGGAGGGACAGGCTACGCAATTACCTAATTCTTGCCGTGATTTCTCAACCCCACACATGTCATGTATTAGGGAATTGCGTAGCCTGTCCCCCTATTTTTCCCTACCGACTTTGTTGAGCTACCGCAACGCACTTCAGATTTTTCTGGTCGCGTATGAGCAGCTTGCCGTCAACCAGTGCTATGGGAGCCCAGTTTTCCCCCGATTCAAGCATCTCAGCGCTGGCCAGCGGCTTGAAACCGGACGGGTCTGGCTCGATAAGATACAACATCCTATTGCCGTCAACGCTCAGCAGCAGACCGTCGGCAAGGATTGCACCGCCCTTATTGAAGGCCGGATCCTCGCCTGTCTTCCACTTGACCTGGCCGTCCATACTCATACACACCAGTCCATCGCTTCGCTCGTTGATCGTGTACTGGGCATAGAAATGGTCTTTATACAGAATCGGCGGTTGTGTGTGGGCGCCAAAGTCGACGTTTTTGAATAGTTCCGTAACTCCGTAGCTGCCGTCTTCTTTCTTTTGGATCTTTATCATGGCGGCACCTGCGCTATATCCGCCCGTGATGAGCACCCGCCCTTCACCGGCATCAACCGCATGGGGAACGGGAATTCCGCATTGCCAGTTACCGTAGGTCCATAAAACCTTTCCACTGAGCGGGTCAAGGCCGTTGACGCTGCCGCCGCTGGCGCTGCGGCCAAATCCCGAACCGGCCATGATCATAACCAGATGGTCGTCTCCGCCAACTTTGACCACGGACGGGCTCACATATCCGACACTGCCGGGCAGAGCAGGTGATTTCCATTTAAGTTCACCTGTCAGTTTGTCATATGCAACCACACCCGCCTGGGATGTTTGCGACGCGATGATAACCAAATTGCGATAAATTAAAGGATTCTGAGTTATTGCCCACCTGGGCAACTGACCGCCGCCGAAATCCTTCCAGATATTCTTATTCCAGACGGGTTTGTGTGTGCCTGTGCTGATGCAATACAGGTCTCCCAGCGGTCCGCAGGTATAAACATTATTACCATCTACAGTGGGGGTGGTTCGCGAGCCGGGATGGTTAAAGCTGCCCGGGGCATCATAGGCAAAGTTCCAAAGTTCCTTGCCGTTGGAAATGTCGAAACATCTCAGATTGTCCCCGACTTTCTCGTCTCTGTCGAGCAGATAGATCTTGCCGCCGCTGACGGCCGGACCGCCATAGCCAATGCCAACAGGCACCGTCCATAGGATCTTTGGGCCTTCCTTTGGCCAGCTTCGCAATAGGCCCTTCTCCGTAGATGAGCTGTCTCTTTTGGGTCCGAGATATCCTGGCCAGTCCGCCGCAAGTACGCAGGCTGCGGATAATGTAACGATTACCGTTATGAGTTTTACCTTAGCTTTCATTGGCATGGCTCCTTTTATATTCAAGCAGAATATTGTCAGCATTTGTAGATTCCTCACCGGAGACTATAGACCTTCCGGGCACCAATTTCGTTACTTTTCAGATCCACCGGCACTCACGGCAATGGCATAAAGCTCCGAGCGTGTCATGATGTATAGCACTCCGTTGGCGGGCACGGGCGTGCTGTAGACCGAGTCCCCCATATCGATTTCGGCGATCTTCTTCATCTCCGTGCCGGCCTCGAGGACGGCAACGTCTCCGTCCTGATCGCCGAGGTAGACCTTGCCGTCAGCCGCCAGCGGAGAACCCCAAACCGGGGCCAGCATGTCATAAGTCCAGTAGGGGCTTCCGGTCCTGACGTCCACGCAGTGCAAAATTCCTTTGAAATCGGAGATGTAAACCAATCCATCGGCGACCGCCGCCGTCGAAATCGAACGGTTGATTTTGTCGTACTGCCAGACCCGGCCTGATTCGGTTATATCGCCTCGCTGGGTAGGGATGATGCAATAGGTGTGTCCGACTCCGTTGCCGCTATCGGGATCCTGTCCCACACTCATAAATACTTTGCCCCCGCTGAATACGGGCGTGGAAATACCGTAGTTGCGTGTTTTGGGCCACACGGCGTCTTTGGGGTTCAAATCAAATCTCCATAGTTTTTCTCCGGTTCGGGCGTTGAAGCCGTAAATCCAGCCGTCACCTCCAGGGAAAAATGCCTGCTGAACTCCATCTACCAGGCCGAGAGCCGGGGAGGACCATTGGCCGTGCAGGATGCTATCGCCCGGAGAATTGTCCTGCCACACAACCTTGCCGGTATCTTTATTGACGGCGAGAAAGCTGGGCGCTTTCGGTGCAGGGACCTTCTCGCCATGGCTGTCGCGCCCGTTGGAAGTCCCGAGGAAGACTAGATCCTCCCAAATGACCGGTGATGAACTGGCCATGAAAAGCTGGACCACGCCCAATTCCTTCATCATATCGAGCTTCCAGATGATGTCGGCATCGCTTGTCCCTTTATGGACCTCGTCCTGGAATGGACCGTCATTTTTACCGTCCATGAATCCTTCTGTATCCAGGCAAACCAGCTCCCCGCGGTTGCTTACATAATAGAGGCGCTTTCCTTCCACGGCCGGAGACGAGCATACGCCCTGATCGGGAAAGTCGTTTTCCCATCCGGAATCCAGCTTGTCCGTCACGGCCTGCCAGAGAAATTTGCCGTCGGACTCACGGAAGCACATGAGCACGCCCTTGTCGCCTGTGATCTCAGGGTTCTTGGGATTTTCATTGTTGGTGCCGAGGAAAATTTTCCCATCGGCCACTACCGGATTTCCATACGAGGTCGAACCGATCTGCACTTTCCATTTTATGCTTTTCCCGCTCTTGACATCCCAGAATTCCGGCAGGTTTTTCATGGCAGAAGTCAGGTTGCGTTGCGCCGTGCCGCCCCACATCGGCCAGTCTTGAGAGACCAGCGGCAACGAGGTTATGCCGGAGAGCATGAGAAATAAAAGATTGCCTTTGATGCGCATAAGCCAGCTCCGTATCATCCAATTCCGGGACCCATCGTGCCGTCACGGACATCTTCCGCGGGGATTTGGCACAAGAGCCCTAAAAACGAGGGAGAAGCGCTACGCGATGCCATCCACAGATCGAAAAGATCACCAGCCTTTTTGCGCTGGCAAGGCGCCCGGAATTTAGTGGCAAGTAATTCATCGCGTCTGTTGGTAGTGATTTCATCGCTCCCGCTGAATGATCCGCTATCCACCTCCACGCGGCGCTGCGAAAGGTTGAGCGCCGAAAAATGCTCAAGGGTATTGATTTCCAGCTTTCATCTGACTATCAGATTGGATTGCATCGTCTTTGGCCACAGAGTCAGATAGTGCGGCACGCTTCATTTTGGCGGCAGACAGCCGTTAGGCATAAGGCCAATGCAAATCACAGGCTATGCTCATTCCGGTTGATAACATCGTCCTGAATGTCGGGAGAGAGCTGCGTAAAGTAAGCGCTGAACCCCCCGATTCGAACGATGAGGTCCCGGTGATTCTCGGGGTGGATTTTGGCGTCTCTCAATTCCTTGGTGTCCACCATATTGTATTGAATATGAGAACCGCCGCTTGACATGAAGGCATTCGTATACGCAACAATCTTGTCGATGCTTTCATTGCTCCGAAGAATCGCCGAGGAGAATTTCTGATTCAGGACGGAGGCGTGGGACTCCTTGAATCCGGCCTTGATCGCGGAGCGAAGCACAGCCGTCGGCCCATTCTTATCGGCGCCTCTCATCGGTGACACGGCGCCGTCATTCAGCGGTTCGAAAGCTTTTCTTCCGTTCGGCAAAGCTCCCACCCCGAGTCCGCCGAAATAGTGCCAGGCAAGACCTTCTCTCGCAATCATGTAATTGCGGAACGGGGAGTTATCATAACTGCGGATGATCCGATAGGAATCCGCACTGATCTTCTTGGCAAGCAGGTCCACTTCATCAATATCATTTCCGAATTTTGGCTGGGCCAGGCACATCTGGCGGACTTCTTCACCGCGCTGGCCGTCAAAATTGCTGTCCAGCACCTTGATAAGCTCATCCATGGTGAGCTTCTTTTCGTCAAACACGAGCTTCTTTATGGCTACCAGAGAATCGGCAACATCGATGATCGCTCTGTCGGAAATGCCAAACATGCAGTAATCAGGATCCGGAATCAGCAGATCCTGCCCCAAGTCCATACATCTCTGAATACCCATGGTCGACAAAAAGGGAAACCGGACGTACTTGGCCTGCTCCCTTCGGGCAATTGCGGCCAGCCAAAAGGTGCGGTGCGTGATGAACTTGTGCTGCTTCATTAAGGCTTCGTACATCTCATCAAAGCTTTTCAACTCTCTCGGATCACCCGTCTCCAGTCCCGTACGCTTGCCGTTTACATCCACTCCGTTGTGCAGGACCAGATGAAGCATTGCGGCCATGTTGCAGGCAGCCACACCTTCAGCGCCGTAATGCTCGGCTCTCGATGGGAGGCACGGATACACACAACCCAAACCGCACCATTCCGCGGCTTCCTCCATGGGAATCCCGTCTTCCAGGAAATGTGGAATCACGACCTCATCATTTTCAAAAAGAGGGATGCCTCCCTTTGTAGCCATATTTGTTCGGATCGCCTTATTCATCAGCCAATGCGGCGTAGCCTTGTTCCAACGCAGTCCCAGGGTGGGAGACGATAGCTGCAAAAGCCCAATGACGTGCAGAAAAAGGTAGCTTAACACGTTCGAGCAGTCAGCCCCTGACTTGTCCACTCCGCCGATCATAATGTTATTTATTCCGAAGTTGATCTGATGAGACTCCTTGAGGCTTTCGGAAGCGACAAACGTCTGAGTGCCCCAGCGGCCGATGAGTTCTGCCAGCAATTCGGACGCCCCCTCCAGGGTGATCGTGCCGTCGCTGATATCCCGCATAAAATAGGGATACAGATACTGGTCGCCGCGCCCCCATTGCGGATTGTTGTGCATCGGATGTTCATAGAGCTTGCATACACCGATAATGGCCATGGACTGAAGCGCTTCATGCAAGGTCCTGGCCGGATGTTCGGGCACCCGCTCACAGATACTCGCAATTTGAAGAAGTTCGCGTTTGCGATCCGGCCTCACTTCCACTTCAGCCATTTCTCTCGCCAGCGCGGCATATCTGCGCGAATGATTGATTGCCGCTTCACAAACAATGACGGCGGACTTCCAGAAATAAAGCTTGTCGATGTTTGTTTCCCGGTTTGCGATAAACGCATCCATATGCTCCTGGGCCTCATCAATGAAGCTCCTGAGCCCTTTGCCCAGGATCTTATTCCACATCAGCACGGATGTGGTTTGCCCAAATATTGCTGTATCAAGGGTGGGATCCTTTAGCTTTGCGGCCTCTGCATCCATGACCCACGAACCGACAACCGCTTCCCATGCTTTATAGGTCATCTCAGGCGCTGTCTTGCCGCGAAATTCTCGAGCGCTGTTGCGGAGGATCTCGATGCTTTCGGGATCCAGCCCGACGTTCGCATCCAGGGTGATCTGGAGTTCGGCGGTATCCTTCCAGAGGTCAGGGATATAGTCGCCGCAGACGTCGAACGACGTCGCACATCCTATGACGCCGGGTGTCGGACGACCCACAATCACGTCGTAATCGTGGATTCGGATTTCGACATTCTCGACGATCTTCTTAAAAAGCTGGGCACGGCGTATCTGGATGTCCTCCCCCTCAGTTTCACGCCAGGACGCTACCGTCCATCGTTCCCTGTCGGCGAATAGCTTCCAGCCGGATGCCTTCATGGCTTTCTTCCATTGCTGGTTGCGTTCGCTTAGCCGCAATGCGTCGATCCGGTTGAGAAGTTCTGTGTTTGCTTCAGCCATTTTGCACCTCGATGATCCACGTTACCGTGAAATCGTGCACTCTATACCGCATTGGACGTAGGCTTTTCGAACTGCCTCCAGTTGCTCGTCGTCCGCAGCGGCAATTCCGTTCATGGCATAAACCAGATTAAGCGCTCTGTACTTACTCTCGCCCAATCTATGATAGGGCATAATTTCAAGCCTTATTGCTTTTTCGCCGAGACCGGTCAAAAATCGGGCGGTAGCCTCGATGTTCCAGGTTGAATCATTTATCCCGGGGACGAGCGGCTGGCGGAAAACGACGTCTGCCCCGTGCTCCAGGAGCAGAGCGGCATTTTTCATGATTTGAGTATTGGATTGCCCGGTGTGCTTTCTGTGGGCATCCGAGTCCATGTGTTTCAGATCAAACAGAAAATAATCGGTGACCGCAATGACTTCGAGCAGGGTCTCCGCATCCGCGAATCCGCATGTTTCAACGCAAGTATTGATCCGCTCCTGATGGCATAGCTCAAAGAGTTCCCGGACAAACCTCGCCCAGAGCAACGGTTCCCCTCCCGAAACCGTAACTCCGCCGCCTGAACTATCAAAAAACATCTTATCGCGCTTGACCGCATCCCAAACCTCGGCGAGCGTCATGGACTCGCCATATCGGATCAGCGCACCGGAGTAACACTGGTCCTTACAGTTGCCGCAAGATTGGCAGCGGGAATAATCGATGCGGTGTTCGCCCTCTGTACTGCGAATCGCGTTGTTGGTGCAGACATCCAGGCATGCGCCGCAATGTGCGCAAAGGCTTTCGATAAAACCCATCCGGGGCGTTCCCGACAGGCATTCGGGATTCGCACACCATCTGCATGACAGCGGACAACCTTTAAAAAAGACTACCGTTCGAATCCCCGGTCCATCGTGAATGGAAAAGCCCTGAATGTTGGTGATGATCGCGCTCTGCGAATTGATTCCGCTGGTCTTCCTTCCTGATCCCATATAGGCGCACATCGTCATTCCGCCAAAGGCTTGCATTGGTGAGATAAACCATACAAGAATACACCGGCTTATGCAGGATTGTTATGGAATTCGAACCCGGACTGCCGGGTTTGGGAGCGGTACGGTAACTCGATGCCTGTATCTGTATCAGCGTATGCAATATGCGTACACTGCGCTGCTCTGAAGAAGCTAGTTAGTGCCGCGCCTTCGGCGCTCATTTTTCCTCAATCCCATCCCGGCCTGACGGCCGGGCCTATTTACTGCCGGCCCTTTCCGGGGGCCTTGGAATTATATCCCGGACCTGCCTGGTTATTCATGTGCCAGAGATCCGCGCCGATGGCCATGGCCATCCGGATCCCGTCCCTCGGACAAAAAGCCTTTCCCCCGGGGACCCCAAGAGGCCATATAATCAGAATTCAATGGGTGTGAAACTCACATTCATGTACCCTATCGTATCATTCCACCATGCTTTCAACCGGGAGAGAAGCATGAAGACCTGCAAATATCCGCACCTGTTTCAGCCTCTCAAGATCGGAAAACTGACCTTGAAGAATCGCATTACCAATGCACCGACATACAATTTCCTGGCTTCCTATGACAATCATGTCACCAGAGAGGGAATCGAATTCTCCAAGCCTGTCGGCCGAGGCGGCGCGGCGACCGTTACGCTGGGCAGCGGTTTCATTAATAGAGTATTGCCGCCGGCGGCACACCACATTGTCGGGCTGAATGACGATTGGATTGTCACCTATCTGTCAGAATGGTGCGAA
>JBBISO010000118.1:0-8947 GCA_037441325.1 Acidobacteriota bacterium
CCGGCACGCCCCTGCCTTTCGTCGATTTTTCAGGCCTATGTGTACATTGTCTGCGGACGTGTCAACGAGGCGGCCAGCCGCGTCGTGCATCTGGCCGGATATGTTTCGCTGTTGTCGATCTTTTATGTGGCCCTGCGCAGGCGGCTCGAGGCCCGGGCGTCCATGATATGGACGGCGATGCTGGCGACGGTTCCAAACCTGACCTACCATGCAACCGCCGGAATTGGAAATATGTTTCTGGGCATGTTTCTCCTCTCCGCAATCATCTCGCTGGATCGATGGCGCCTGGAAGGCGCCCCGAGACATCTGGTCGCTTCGGCCGTGTTTTTCGGGTTCGCCCTTCTCACCCGGGATGAGGCTCTAGGATTGTGCGTCCTGAGCGTTGCGGTCGTGCTGGTCTTCGCCATCCGTCAAAGTGTCCTGTCCCGAGGCCGGATAGCCGTCCATGTCCTGTTGTTTTCCGCAATCGGCCTGGCGCTTTATTCACTCTGGGCGCGACTGGCGAGTTTATATCCGCTTTTCGATCTGCGCTCGGTCTGGTTGACCGCGGAGATATTCCGGAGAGTCCCCGCGCACATGCATGATTTCGGGGCGGTGGCGATGTCCATTGTAGCGGAATTGATGAAGCCCTCGGGACAGTCGACGGTGAGTGCGCTTGAAGAATCCATCCGAGTCTCTCTCTTCTGGCCTTTGTTCCTTTCGGCTTTTTTGATCAGCGGCGCTCAATCCGGCGCTCGATTCTTCAAGTCCCGCCGCCGGTCGGCCGCGCCGTCCTCCCCGGAGAACGATCCGGCAACGCCCGCCGAAAGCTCCGGCATGATTTTCGGGCTCTGCGTCGCACTGGGGCTGTGCGCTTATGCCGCCGGTTTATGGCTGTTTCCATATGCGGATCTTAATGATCTGAAATCCTGGAGCAACGTGCTCGACCGTCATGTTGTTTCGCTTGTGCCGCTGGCCGCCTTTCATATTGCCCTGACGTTTCACCGCATCACGCCGTAATCCAGGATCGCGGATTCGGACGCTCGAAAGTAATATAACCGGCTGATACTGAAAGAAGATCCAGAAAACCGGGTGCCATTTAACGGATTTCATGCTCGACTTTATAGGAGTTCCAGTTATTTTTCATGTGGAGAAAGGCCTCGAAGCTCCCGCACAGCAGAAAGGGATTGCGCGGCTTTTCATAGCCGATGGTTGAGTGCTCCATCCTGCCTTCGCCGCCGTAGTAGTCGTGGCCTGGGAAGACGAGACTTTCATCGGGCAAATACATGATTCGCCGCAAGGATTCCCATTCCGCACGCGCGGAGGATTCCGGAAAGAAATCTCCGGCCCCCCCCCACTTTCCCCCGCAGTACTGGATCACTCTTTCACCAATGAGGAGCCATCACGATCATTCACCAGGTGCAAGCCGTCTGGAGAGGGAAAGATCTGCAAAATTCACCGATTGTGCCTGCCAAAAACTCCATTTGAGTGGACCAGCGCATGTTTAGTCAATGCCCCGGCGACGCTCATGAGAAAGAACGAGGAAGACGTAGAGAATGCGGAAAGAGATTATTGGAACGGTGAAGAAATCAATCGAGATGAGCTGTTGGGTGTGGTTTTTCAGAAATGTGCGCCACGCCTGAGAGGGCGGGTTTGGATGCCGGACCATGTACTCGGCAATAGTCGCCTGGGAGACATTGATTCCAAGTTTGAGCAATTCGCCATGAATTCGAGGAGCTCCCCAAAGCGGCAGCTTTCGATCTTGGGAGCTGCCATTATCACTTGCACCTCCTCTGATAGCTTACACCCTGCTTCCCTGGCGTGGAATGAAGCCCTCTGCGACCTCATGGGCTTTGCTGGCAAAGCCTGTGTGTCGCCGATGGCCTGTAAGGCAGTAAATTCGATAAGTTGAGATAGACAAAGTTGTAATCCCTTATGCTATCAATCCCAAGCTATGATTTCATCTTTTCGAAGGATAGCTCGCCTTTTGCGGCGCATTCTTCCCTTCTCGATACAATCTCAGCCTCCGGATCATTGCCCCGCATCAGCAATTGAGCGTGCCTATTCAGTCGCGATTGAATTTTGGCAACAGACAAGGCGCAACGAGCTGTTGATCTTGAACCTAACTCAGCCACCGCTTACAGCACCTTGGCCTTTATTCTGCAACATGATCTCATCGGCCGCCGCTTTTCCAAGGGATCTGATTACAATGGGGCGATCGCAGCCTTCCGCAAGAGCCTTGAAATTGATCCTTCAGATGTTATGACGCGCCTCAATCTCGCCATCCTTCTCGAGCATGATGCGAAAGGAAATCGGTTCAGAGAAGACTCGATAAGTTTTTCTGGCCAAGACGCTGCTATTTTCCTTCCGACGGCAACATCAGCTGCATATAATTAGCCTCAGGATTCACCAAACAAAACAGCATGTTAGTCACATCTAGCTGGGGGGAGGCATGCCCTACATCAGCCAAACGATTTCGCACTATAAAATAGTGGAAAAAATTGGCGGCGGAGGGATGGGGGTCGTCTATAAGGCCCGGGACACGAGGCTGGAGCGTTATGTGGCTCTGAAGTTCCTGCCGGAAGCACTAGCCGGTGACTGCCAAGCTCTGGATCGTTTTAAACGGGAAGCGAAGGCCGCTTCTGCCCTTAACCATCCCCATATCTGTACCGTTTACGACATCGATGAGTCTGAAGGCCGCACCTTTATCGCAATGGAGTTGCTTGAAGGAGAGACGCTCAAACAGCGCATATCCCGGAGCCGCCTTAAGACTGACGAAATGCTCGATGTGGCCATCCAGATTGCAGACGCTTTGAATGCGGCGCATACAAAAGGCATTATTCATCGCGATATCAAGCCCGCCAATATTTTCATTACCAAAGATGGGCAGGCAAAGATCCTTGACTTCGGGCTGGCCAAGCTTCCAGCCGACCGGCGAGAGGCAGCCGAAAGCGCAGCGACCACGGAGGAATTTCTCACGAGTCCGGGAAGCGCATTGGGTACCGTCGCCTACATGTCTCCCGAGCAGGCACGCGGGGAGGAACTCGACGCCCGAACGGACGTATTCTCTTTCGGTGTTGTCCTTTACGAAACGGCCACTGGTCAGCAGGCATTCACCGGCACTACCTCATACGTCATTATCGATAGCATTCTTCACAAAGCCACCACTTCGCCAATACGTTTGAATCCCGAGCTTCCCGAGGAACTGGAGCGCATCATCAACAAGGCGCTCGAAAAAGAGCGCAGGCTTCGCTATCAGAGCGCTTCCGAATTTCGTACCGATCTGCAAAGGCTGAAGCGCATTCGGGGCGCAAGGCAGTTCCGACTGTGCCGGTAACCGGCAGCATTCCATCGATCGCGGTTTTACCTAACCATGGTCTACTGGGGATACATGCCATACAGGACGGCAAATGCTCAAGGACGACATGCTTTGCTGAAAGCTTTGGAACTCAATGAAATGCTGGCTGAGGCTCATTCAGTGTTGGCCGCAACGCAGGCCATGGAGTTTGACTGGAAAGGAGCTGAGCGCGAATTCCTCAGGGCCCTGGAACTCGATCCCGAGTCGGCGGACGTCCGGCACCTCTATGGCTTCAAAACTGCCGTCGGCGGACCGGGCTCCCCGGGGGGCGATGCCGTGCACATGGGGATGAAGATTCAGG
This sequence comes from Acidobacteriota bacterium, assembly GCA_037441325.1. Taxonomy (GTDB): domain Bacteria; phylum Acidobacteriota; class UBA6911; order UBA6911; family UBA6911; genus UBA6911. The sequence goes on from JBBISO010000118.1 coordinate 3,639, forward strand.
TTGTCCCCGCGGCTTTGGACAGAGAGGACAACGCCCGGAAGAGCGGATGGCTCGGTGGCGACTTCCTGCAACATCTCCTTTGGAGCTTACCAGGCAGATATACGGAGCAGGCCGAGTCATGAAGGCCGCCCGGAGACTGGATACTGCAATCGACAGAGCGTATCCGTCGCCCGACCCAATGGCACGGGCTTACATATAGCTCATGTCATGCAGAAACTGCTGGACGGAATCGTAATTCATATACGGATTTGTTTTTTTCTGATCGCCGATGGTCGAAGTCGGACTGCCTCCATAATCATGGCCGGGGTAAATAAGGATGCTGTCCGGAAGCGCCCGCAGTTTGTGATTCAAGCTCCACCACATCTGTTCGGGTTCGCCGCCGGGCATATCGACGCGGCCGCACGCATCGACGAACAATGTATCTCCCGAAAACAGGCAGCCTTCGACCAAAAAGCATTGCGAACCCGGTGTATGGCCGGGGGTGTGGAGGCATTCGACGGTAAGCTTACCTACAGGGATCCTGTAGCCGTCGGAGACCCTCTGAAGGCTGCTCGGTCGATATTCCATGAATTCCGTGGACATCCCGAAGCTCAGCGCTGCATCCCGCATATAATCGACTTCGTCGGTGTGGATGTACACCCTGGCGTCCGTGGCTTCCAGGAGGCGCTCCATGGCATTTACATGGTCCGGATGCCCGTGAGTCAGCAGAATGTGTTTGATTTTAAGGTTCGAGGCTTTCGCCTTTTTTATGATGGCCTGCGCATCCCATGCGGGATCCACGGCTGCCGCTTCCTGAGTTTCGCGACAGCCGATCAGATACACAAAATTCATCATAGGGCCGATTTCGATCTGCTGTAGAAGCATCTTTTGAGATTCCATGAATTCCTCCGGATTTAAGAGTATAAAAAAAATGAGTGACAGGCTACTGTTTCAGGGGGTATATGGGAATCGCAGCCGGGAAGCGGAACATGGGAATGCGTCTATTATTCTTGTTGTTTTTGCTGGGCGCATTAAGCCTTGCAAAACCTCCCGCACGGATCGCGGAGGCCGCCGGCCCACAGGGCCGGCCGGCACGCGAAACACCGCGGGCATTGGCGGAGGTATGGCTGCGTTTTCACGCCGCCGATCTTTGCCAGGATATCGACGCAACATTCGCGTTCCAGGGGGACGGGATGGAAGTGCGGAGCTTGGTCAGGCAGGAGCGAAGTTATCAAAGATTTCAGCAAATGCTCGAACCGCTGCGCTCTTCTTTCATGATCGAGTTGTATGCAACGCGTCCGCCGGCGGAGAAGGAATCGGATGAGAAGAAAAACCCGCCGCCCAGTTTATGGCAGAATTACGAACTGCGATCCTATCTGGGGGACCCGTTTGCGCGGGAGAGACAACATATGGACTTCGAGGCGCCTCCGCAATCCGACCCTTCTGTCGGCGACCGCCTTCTCAAATCTCGGCTTATGGCTTTTGGCGATCAAATGCTTGATTGGAGCGGGAAGATGGAAAGGTATGCTGCGGACCTACCGGCACTGGTTTCGATGGCCTTGGAAACTTTCTGGCCGCGCGAACTGAGACTGCTGGCGGCTTCAGTCTGCAAGGCGCATTCGCAAAAACTGCAAAAATATGCTGAAAGATTGGACAGAAATCTGATACATGCGCTGCCGAAATCCTCCGGGAAAAATCGCGGCCCCCTCCGTTCAGGTAAGCCTGCGGCGGAAAAATCCATTGTCAAAGCTGCGGAGGATATTTCCGCGGCGGCCCAAAATGCCGCGCGCCGCATCCGGAATTTTATCTATCCCGAGCACTATACCGTGGATTTGGACGAACTGCGCCGGTCCAGTCTTCTTGATTCTTTGCGGGAACTGCGAAGCATGAGCGCGGATTTTCACAAGGCATTGGGCAAAACTGTCAGGGAATAAGCCGGGAGCCAGGCATGCGGGATATGAACTACTCGCAGGCAAATGCAGCATTGATTGAAAATCTGCGAAAATACAAAACGATGGCGGAGCTTCGGCAATCCGCGTTTTTCGTGAATTGCCATGGCCAAATCGAGTCGCTCCTTAAAACCCCGCAACTATATTTCTGCCCGGACACCAAACCCGGTATGGGTGCCTTCCTTAGAATCGCGCAGTGGAATATCGAAAAGGGGAAACATTTCGACGCGGTCTTGGAGCGGCTGCGAACGGATGAAATCCTGCGGTGGGCTGACGTCATCGTTCTCAATGAGGCGGACTGCGGCATGATTCGCTCTCAAAACCGCCACGTGGCCAAGGCGCTTGCTCAGGAATTGGGGATGCATATGGTTTTCGCGCCTGCTCATTTTGAGCTTACCAAAGGAACTGCTGACGAACTGAATCTCGAAGGAGAAAACAGTGAGAGCCTGCAGGGAAACGCGATCCTGAGCCGCTATCCGGTTTTGGAAACATGTGTGGTGCCCCTCCCGGCGACTTTTGAGGCGTATGAGTGTCATGAAAAGCGTTTTGGCCGGCGCAATTGTCTGTGGGCACGGATTCGGTTGCAGAGGTCTTCTCTCTGGGTCGGGTCGGTGCACCTGGAGCTGCGAAATACTCCGCAATGCCGGGCCCGGCAGATGCGATATGTCATGGAACATCTGCCTGGAGGTGGATCCGGTGCCTATATTCTGGGAGGGGATTTGAACACCAATACCTTCGGACGGGGGACCGCCTGGCGGACCATGAAATCCGTTGTAAGGCTTGTGTTCGGACCATCATGGAAGGTAAAAAAGACGCTGCTGTGTCCTGAGCGGGGGAGTGAGCCGCTTTTCAATGTTTTGAGGCGCTATGGTTTTGCCTGGGAAGGCTTCAACTCGAATGAGGAAACCGCTCGATCCCCTATTGATTCCCTCGAAGAGGCGCTTGTTTTGCCGAAATTCCTGCTAAGGTTGATCAAAGCAAGGCTTGATCCTTATAAGGGATTTTTGTGTTTTAAGTTGGATTGGATTGTGGGAAAAAACCTCCTGCCGCTGGGGCGGGCGGAACGTATTGACATTGACACAGGTAAGGCTTCGCTGGTTGCTTCCCGCGTCGATGGCGACAATTCAAGCACGGTTCGGGCATCAGATCATCTGCCGATTTACGCAGATCTCGATCTGGCTTAACCTGATGGCGGCGAATGGATTTTCGATTACCCTAACCGGTTGATAAAAAAGGCTTTGCTCCATTGATTGGTGTGGCGCAGCCATGGCGATATTATCGGGCACCCGACAGTGTGCGGTAGTCCGAAGCGGAAGACGCATTAAATCCTAATGCTTCTGTTTGGGCGCAGGAAAATCCCGTTGAAAAGCCGGAGACCGAACGTTTGGATCACCGGAGTTATGATCATTGGCGGAGCAGGGCGCTCTCTTTAAGTGAGAACGGGTTAAGTCCCCGGGAAAGACCGGACCAATGAGTCGAAAAGATCGATTTCTCAAGGCCTGCCGGCGGCAGGCCGCCGACTGCACGCCGGTATGGTTTATGCGGCAAGCCGGCCGATATATGAAGCGGTACCGCGAAATCCGCGAAAAGCACAGCCTGATCGGAATGTTCAAAAATCCTGAAATCGCAGCGGAGGTCACTCTTCAGCCCGTCAAAGCTTTTTCTGTAGATGCCGCGATAATTTTTGCCGACATCCTCTTGCCGCTCGAAGGCATGGGAATCGGTTTTGAATTCACGGAGGAGAAAGGACCGGTTATCCGCAACCCGGTGCGGAGTTCGGCAGATGTTGGGGCGGTTCGGATCGCAGATCCGGAAGCGGATTTAGGCTTTGTTCTAAAGAGCCTTGAATTGGCGCGCTCGGAAATAGACAGAGAAGTCCCTTTGATAGGATTTGCGGGCGCGCCCTTTACACTGGCGGGCTATGCGATTGAGGGCGGCGCGTCAACCAACTGCCTAGTGACGAAAGAGTTAATATACAGGGAACCCGGGGTGTGGGATCTTCTAATGGGCAAGTTATCCGAAACCATTCTGGCATACCTGAAAGCTCAAATCAAAGCGGGTGCTCAGGCGGTGCAGATTTTCGATTCGTGGGTGGGAAGCCTGAGTCCTTCGGATTATCGCAAATATGTCCTGCCTTATAATCAAAAGATCTTCAATGAGCTGAAACGGTGCGGCATTCCTTCCCTGCATTTCGGGACCGGGACTGCGGGCCTGTTACCCCTGATGTCTGAAGCGGGCGGCGATGTAATTGGCGTCGATTGGCGCGTTTCCCTCGATTCGGCATGGCGCCGCATCGGGTCAAAGGCCGGCATCCAGGGAAACCTGGATCCCGTCGCGCTGATGGCTCCTAGGCCTGTTTTTGAGCAAAAGGCGGCAGAGATTCTTGATGAGGCAGCCGGACGGCCGGGCCACATATTCAATCTCGGACACGGCATTCTTCCCTCGACGCCTGAAGACTCCGTGAGGGCCCTGGCGGATTTCGTGCATGAATATGCCGGCAGGCAAAAATAGACTAATCGAAAACCACCGTCTGCAGGGTTGTGATCTCGATGGTTTTGCCGCAGCGCGGGTTTTTGCAGCGCAGCTTGTCATCCAGGCGGATGCGATAATCGCGCGCCCGGGCAAATCTTGCCCGGTCCCGTTCGTTGGCTCCGGAGGGAAGAGAAGCCTTTTTAGTGCGGCGGCGCCATTTGATGAGATATTCCATTGTTGTCCGGCATTTCGGACAATAGATTGCGGCAGGTACGGTTTCATCTTTTTCATTGAAGAAATCGCGTTCTTCCATAGGCTTGTATTATATGCTGCAAGGCCCGTTCAGACAGCAGAAACTTGTTGTAAAATGTAAGGTGTCAAGCGGAAAGAAAGGGAATTTATTGCGGCCTAAAGCCGAGAATTGTTTTTAAAATAGAACACTTTTTCGAGGGCATGAAGAAGCCGAACATATGGAATTTTTTCGAAAAATATTCTCACCTGAAGCCGGTCCGTCCGAACGGCAGATTCGCCGATCCGTAAAGCAGATTACCCAGACTCACGGAGATGCGGGGGTACGAGTCGCGGCTATGGAACGGCTTGCTTCATGGCGGACTCCGGAAGCCGCAGCCGCTCTCCTGCGCCGGTTTACCGTCCAGACTCCACAGGCCAGCATGGATTTGGAAGAGAAGCAGTATGCCGTAAAGCTGCTTGCCGAAATGGGAAAAGTTGCCATGGAGCCGATTTTGTTTTTTTTAAAAACGGAACCGGATGTGACTCACCCTGTGAGGGCTCTAAGCAAGATACTTTCTCATCACGAGTTCCATCAATCCTTGGCGCATATTCTTGACGCCTTTTCTACGGGGTATACGCGCTGGCCGCAAGCTAAAGTAGTATTAATCGAATATCTCG
>JBBISO010000119.1:0-4364 GCA_037441325.1 Acidobacteriota bacterium
GTGGACCTGTTTACCGAAACCCAGGCGGGCATGCGCCTCGGCTTCAATGAAAAGGATGAGCTGGAATATTACATGTTCCGGGGAACGGGCAAAGTCGTCGGCAATCTGACCGCGTTGGCGCCATTCGATGAACACGGCAAAACGATCAACCTCGGCGCAGGTTCCAAAACCCAGCCGAAACAGCCGGCTCCGACTGCGAAGGGCCAAAGAATCGCGTATCGTCCGGCGAGAACCTTTGTCAATATGACCGAGGAACAGGTGCACCAGGCTGCCGAAAAAAGCACCGTTGCTTTCGCAGGCGGAGGCAGGCATGATGGCGGGCAACGCTCTGCCGTTAAGCGATCTTTTGGCCGGCAAAGAATTCACCCTCCGCTATGACTACGACGGCCCGGTCTGGAATTACAGGATCGCTGACAAATACAAGCTCCAGTGGCGGAAAGAGGGCGAAACTCAATGGCGCAACGAGACCTATCGGGCCTTCGAAGCCGATGAAAAACTGGTATTTTTCGCCCACATCCACAGCGGTAGCAGGCCTCGCGCAAGCGTGAAAATCGCCCTCGATCTTATCAACGGGCTTACCACATGCATATACTCAAAGATGGGCACGAAGTACTACGGGAACGAGGTTTCCTATAAAGCTATTTTCGGGGCAGCGGAAATGAAAGGGGTGGAAGCCCCCAAGTATGTGCGCCACGGATTCACCGATGAGCTTGTCGGCCGCGGATACACCAGGTCTTACTCCGACAATATGACCTCCATGCATCTTTACACCACACCCCATTCCTCTTCGTGGACGATATACACGGAGAATCAGACCCTCGGCATGCAATGGTGTGCTCCGGCTATTTACGTGAAGCTCCGGGACGGCGTGTACATATTCAATCTGATGGAGGAAGCCTGCAACGGCGCCGAGACCTGTATCATAGAAAACGACAAAACCATGCGTGCTTGCGGCTTCGGCTTCTCCGGCGGCAGCAGGGGCGTGAGACTCGGTGTCATCGGGGCTATTGCACGCTATCTCGGGTGCTACGATGTGAAACATTTCTTCGGACCGAAGGCGAAAGTGAAAGGAGCATAAGATGGCCATCCTAAAACCGAAATCAGCATCCGGGGACTGCCCAAGGCAGGCGAATGCAGGACGCCGGTCATTTATCCGGAAAACAGGCGCCGCTTTGTCGGCAGTGCTCGCTTCGGCGGTTGCGGGCATTTCAAAACCCAGGGCCGGTCAGGATGAAGGTTTAAAAGATCAGGTTGATCGGCTGTCCCGCCGGATTGCAGGTCTGGAAGACGCGAATGCCATCCGCAGGCTGCACGGGGTCTATGAATCCCATCTCGACAAAGGCATGTATGAAGAAGTTGTAAACCTGTTCGCCGCCGACGCGGAGGTGGTTTTCAACGGCGGAATTTTTTCCGGCAAAAACAAGGGCATCCATCGCCTGTATTGTGAACACTTCAGGTCGGGTTTCACGGGAAGGAGAATCGAGCCTCCCCGCGACTTCCAATCGGGCCCCGGTTTCGAGCCCGTTCCCGCCGGGCTGCAGGATATCGTGGAAGTTGCGCCGGACCGCAAGTCCGCCAAGGCCCGATTTAGCTATTCCATGCAGGTGGGCGCCCCTATCATTTCGGATTCGCCGTTGGTTGAAATGGCGCGCCTGCAAGGGCAGGGAATTATCAAATGGTGGGAAGGCGGAATCCATGAAGTATCCTATGTGAAGGATGGTGATGCCTGGAAAATCAAGAGGCTTGAGTACCGGGTGATGTCGAAAGCCAACTACACACCCGGACGGACTTATGCCACGCCCATCGATGTCCCGGCTTTCTCCAAAGCATATCCAGAGAATCCAGCCGGACCGGATAAACTCATCGCGCCGATATAGGAACGGATAGATGAGGTATATGGGGTCGGACTATGATAAATCATTCTCAAGATTATTAATAACTCAATTTTCCGGAGGGATAATCGGCGCTAGGCGCGATTTCAGGCCATATGTTTTGCACGCAATCCCATTTTCATTTTCCTCAGAGCCCTACCAAGTCCGTGCAATCAATAAACCTGGATTCCGAAGTTGGAGATGATACCCTCGAGGTGCCGCGCCTTCCGCGAAATTGGATTTTCATAGTTCAATGAGGTGATTTAAGAACTATATGCGCTTAAAAAGCAAACCGCAAAGACCGCAAAGACCTCCAAGAAAAAGGGATGCTTTGAAGTCTTGGAGGTCCTAGCGGTTTGAGGGAGAGTCCTAAAAAATGGGTTGGAAGCACACTCTAGACCGGCATATCCAATAGCATAAGCATCAGAAGTAGTTCTTAAATTACCTCAGTTCAATCCATTGGAAACCAAGGATAAAGGCTCACTTCGGACACTGCCAATTTCGGAATCCGGGATAAATCCCCCCAAATTCTGCGTCCAAGAGGCATCCAGCGATAAGAAATCGCATCTTTCCACTGTAATGACATTGATTTATCGTGGTCCGGCCCCTTGCCCCTTCGCGCGGCTTTACTTCATCAGCAACCGGTTCATGGCGGCGGCGGCGTTGCGGCCTTCGGCGATCGCCCAGACAACAAGCGATTGGCCGCGGCGCATGTCTCCGGCGGCAAAAACGCCGGGCACCGAGGTCATGTAGTTGGCGTCGGTGGCGGCATTGCCGCGGGAATCCTTTGCTACTCCCAGCTGATCCAGCATTTCGTGCGAGACAGGTCCCGTGAATCCTAATGCCAGCAATACCAGATCAACCTCCAGAGCGAATTCCGAATCCGGGATCGGCTCGAAGGCCGGAGGCGGACCCACGCGCACGGCATGGAGCTGCGTCACTGTGCCTTGATGGCCGCTGAATGCCGTGGTCGCCGTCCCCCATGCGCGTGTGCCCGCTTCTTCATGGGAAGTTTCCGTTCTCAGCATATAAGGCCATAAAGGCCAGGGAGTTTGCGGCGATGGTTCGGCTGGAGGCTGCGGAAGGATCTCGATCAGGTGGACCGACAAGGCTTTTTGGCGCAAGGCGGTTCCAAGGCAATCCGCTCCCGTGTCCCCTCCGCCGATGATCGCAACCCGTTTTCCGGTCGCCAGGATCTCCTGTTTCGAATCAATGCGGCCGCCGGCGCAACGGCGGTTTTGCTGAGTCAGAAAATCCATAGCAAAGTATATGCCGCCCAGTTCTCTGCCGGATACGCTCAGGTCTCTGGGTTTCTCGGATCCGCCGGCAAGAAGTATTGCGTCGTACTTCCTTTTAAAGGCCGGCATGAGTATGTCCACGCCGATATTGGTTTGCGTCTGAAACTCGATTCCTTCCTTCCGCAACTGCTCGATCCTGCGATCAAGCGCATCCTTCTCGAGTTTAAAATTGGGAATACCGTAGCGGAGAAGCCCGCCGATTCGGTCCATTTTTTCAAAAACCGTCACGATATGGCCGGCCCGGTTCAATTGCTGCGCCGCCGCCAGGCCCGCGGGCCCGGAACCGACGACGGCCACCCGTTTACCGGTCCTGTACTCGGGGGGCTCCGGCTGTATCCAGCCCTCGCGGAAGGCATGTTCCGCGATGGCGTTCTCGATCATTTTGATGCTGACGGGAGGATCGTTAATGCCAAGAACGCAGGAAGTCTCACACGGCGCGGGACACACACTTCCCGTCAGCTCAGGGAAGTTGTTGGTGGCATGCAGCGCACGGATGGCATCTCGCCATCGGTTCCGATAAATCAGGTCGCTCCATTCGGGGATGAGGTTGTTGAGCGGGCATCCCCAGTGGCAAAAAGGCACGCCGCAATCCATGCAGCGAGCGCCCTGAGCCTGCAGTTTTTCTTCAGGGAAAGGTTGATACACGGGGAAGAAATCCTGGATGCGTTCACTGACGGGCCGCTTCTCGGGCGTCTCGCGCGCGAACTCCATAAATCCTGTAACCTTACCCATGGGCAACCCGCCTTTCTGCTCCGGCGGAGCTCGCCGCATTTTCCAGGACCCTCCGGTATTCATGAGGAAATACCTTGATGAATTGGGACTGCAGCGCATCCCAGTGATCCAGAACATGCTTGGCGCGCCAGCTTCCGGTCAATTCCTGGTGGCGGCGTATCCGGTCCTGCACCCTCGCGGCATCCTCCGGTTCGAGCTGCTCCAGGCCGACGGAAGTGCGGTTGCACCATACAGAACTGAATTCGCCGGTTTCATCGAATACGTAAGCAAAACCTCCGGTCATGCCCGCCGCGAAGTTCCTCCCCGTAGGCCCGAGCACAACCACGACGCCTTTTGTCATGTATTCGCAGCCATGGTCTCCCACCCCTTCAACGACCGCAGTGGCTCCGGAATTCCGCACGGCGAAGCGCTCGCCGGCCATTCCGTTGAAAAAAGCCTCGCCGCTGGTTGCGCCGTAAAGCGC
>JBBISO010000119.1:4388-8927 GCA_037441325.1 Acidobacteriota bacterium
ATGCTTTCTTCCGGCGGGAACCCTGATTCCTTCGGAGGATAGACAACGATTCTTCCGCCCGAGAGGCCCTTGCCCACATAATCATTGGCGTCGCCTTCGAGCGTAAGAGTCACGCCTTTGGTCAGGAACGCGCCAAAGCTTTGGCCGGCGGAGCCCGTGAAATGAAATCGGATGGTATTCTCGGGCAATCCTTGCGAGCCGGTGCGACGGGCGATTTCTCCGCTCAACATCGCGCCGACCGTACGATGTACGTTCCGGATCGGCGATTTCAGCTCAATCGATGCTCCCGTTTCGAGCGCGTCGCGGGCATGATCGATCAGTTTGTAGTCCAGCGCCTGTTCCAATCCGTGCTCCTGAGGGATCAGGCAGCGGCGGCCCACACGTCCCGGAACCAGCGGGTTATATAGGATTGGGGACAGGTCGATGCCTTTTGCCTTCCAATGGTCGGACATATCGCGGATATCCAGCATATCCACCCGTCCGATCATTTCATCCATCGAAGAAAAACCCATTTGCGCCATCAGTTCGCGCACCTCTTCCGCCACATAGAAGAAGTAATTGATGAGATGCTCGGGCCGTCCCTGGAATCTGCGGCGCAGCGCGGGATCCTGGGTTGCGATGCCTGCGGGGCAGGTATTTAGATGGCATTTGCGCATCATGATGCATCCAAGGGATATGAGAGGAGCGGTCGAAAAACCGAACTCCTCGGCGCCCAGCAGCGCGGCGATCACGACGTCGCGGCCTGTTTGCAGCTTGCCGTCGGTCTGAAGTCGGATCCGGCTGCGGAGGTCGTTGATAACCAGCACCTGTTGGGTTTCCGCCAAGCCCAATTCCCACGGGATGCCGGAATGCTTGATGGCAGTCAGCGGCGAAGCGCCGGTCCCTCCGTCATGGCTGCTGATCAGAATGACGTCGGCATGAGCTTTCGCCACGCCTGCGGCGACGACTCCCACGCCTACTTCGGCAACCAGCTTCACCGATATTCTGGCTTGCGGATTTACATTCTTCAGATCATAGATTAGCTGCGCCAGGTCTTCGATGGAGTAAATGTCATGGTGCGGCGGAGGCGAGATGAGTTGCACTCCGGGGATGGAGTGGCGCACCCGGGCAATTACTTCGTCCACCTTATGCCCCGGAAGCTGGCCGCCTTCTCCCGGTTTCGCTCCTTGAGCAATCTTGATCTGCAGCTCCTCCGCGTTCACTAGATAGTTTGCGGTCACGCCGAACCGCCCGGAAGCCACCTGCTTGACCGCGCTCCGGCGCCAGTCCCCGTTGGGATCTCGAGCGAAACGCTCTTCATCTTCTCCTCCTTCGCCGGTATTGGATTTGGCGCCGATGCGGTTCATGGCGATTGCCAGGGATTCATGAGCCTCCTTGCTGATGGAGCCGAAGGACATGGCGCCGGTGGCGAATCGCTTGACGATCTCGCTTGCGGGCTCGACTTTATCCAGCGGGAGCGGGCGCGCGGTTTTCTTCAGATTGAGGAGGCCGCGCAGAGTACACAATTGGCGGTTCTGGTCGTTTAACAGCTTGGCATATTCCTGATAGGTTTCATAGCTGGAGCCCTGCACCGCGTGCCTCAGTCTGCTGATGGTCAAAGGATTGTTGCTATGGTATTCCCCCGTGGCTCGGTAGTGGTACTGGCCGCCGGCTTCGAGCTCGGCATCGGCCTCCGTGACTCTCTGAAAGGCATATTCGTGGCGCAGTTTGACTTCTTTGGCCAGAATTGCCAGATCAACGCCCTCAATGCGCGAAGGGGTGCCCGTAAAATACCGGTCGACGACGGATCTGCTCAGCCCGATTGCTTCGAACGCCTGCGCACCCTGGTAGCTCTGGAGCGTCGATATGCCCATTTTTGAAAGGACCTTGAGCAAACCTTTATTGACGGCCTTTTCATAATTATTGATCGCCGCGGTAACGGACATCCCCTCGGGCAGCCACCCGCGCCGGTGCAGGTCCTCAATCGTCTCGATCGCCAGATAAGGGTTTACCGCGCTTGCCCCATAGCCCAGGAGGAGAGCAAAATGCATGACCTCGCGTGGTTCTCCGGATTCCACGATGATCGCCATCTGGGTGCGTGTTTTTTCCCGGATCAGGTGATTGTGCACGGCGGTCAAGGCCAAGAGGCTGGGAATCGGCGCATATTCCTTCTCGATTCCGCGATCGGAAAGGATCAGGATTGTGTATCCGGACTTTATGGCCAAGGAAGCTCTGCGGCATAATCCCACCAAGGCCCTTTCCAGCTCACCGCCTCCTCCATCCACACGGAAAAACGCCGGCAGGGTCGTGGCCAGGAAATCTCCCCAAGACAGGCGCCTCAATTTCTCGAGGTCGTGATTTGTCAGGACCGGATGTTTGAGCTTTAACGTGTGGCAGTGCTGCGGTGTTTCATCCAGCAGATTGCGTTCGCTGCCGATAAAGCTCGCCAGCGACATCACGAGTTCTTCGCGAATCGGGTCAATCGCCGGGTTGGTGACCTGGGCGAAAAGCTGCTTGAAATAGTTAAAAAGAAGCTGCGGCTTATCCGACAGGCATGCCAGCGGGGTATCCGTGCCCATTGAACCGACCGGTTCCTGGCCTGTCGAGGCCATGGGAGTGAGGATAAGCCGAAGCTCCTCGGTCGTGTATCCAAAGCAACGCTGCCTTTGCAGGATGGAATCAAAATCCGTCGGGTGCCATCGCGGCGGATCCGGCAGGTCGTCCAGAGTGATCTGGTTTTCCTTCAACCATTCTCCATAGGATTTTCGCTGGGCCAGCTCCTCCTTTATTTTCTCATCGGGGATGATCTCTCCTGCTTCCAGGTCGACGAGGAACATCCGGCCTGGCTGCAGACGGCCTTTGAATCGGATCTCCTCGGGCTTCAGCGGCAGAACGCCGGTTTCCGAGGCCATCACGGCCAGGTTGTCATGCGTGATCAGATAGCGCGCCGGGCGAAGCCCGTTGCGGTCGAGCGTCGCCCCGATTACGCGGCCGTCGGTGAACGCAATTGCCGCGGGGCCGTCCCAGGGTTCCATCAGGGAAGCGTGGTATTCGTAAAAGGCTCTTTTCGCCGCGGGCATTGTGGGATCTCCGTCCCACGCCTCGGGGATAAGCATCGCCATCGCGTGAGGCAGGCTCCGTCCGGCCATGTAAAGCAGTTCCACCAGGTTGTCCAGAATAGCGGAATCGCTTCCGCCGGGCATCGCGATAGGGAAGAGCTTCTCGATATCTTTCCCGAACGACGGAGATGCCAGGATGGATTGCCGCGCTTCCATCCAGGCGGTGTTGCCCCGCAATGTGTTGATCTCGCCGTTGTGGCAGATAAAGTGAAAAGGGTGTGCCAATTTCCAGGTCGGAAAGGTGTTGGTGGAAAAGCGCTGGTGCACAAGGCAGAGGGCGCTCGCCGTCAAGGGATCGGAGAGTTCTTTATAAAAATTAGCGATTTGAGTCGCCAGCAGCAGGCCTTTATAGACGATGGTTCTCGACGAAAGCGAAGGGATGGCAAAAAAGCTCTTGTCCCGGATTTCCGAACGTTCCACCTCTGCTTCCACGCGTTTTCGGATCACATAAAGCTTGCGCTCCAAACTGTCCTGATCCATGCCCGGCGCGTGCCGGATGAAAAATTGCTCGATATAGGGCTGGGAAGCTCTCGCGATCCGCCCGATGGCGTCGGCGGCAATCGGCGTGTCCCGCCAGCCCAAGATTTCAAGGCCTTCTTCGCGCACTACCCGCTCTATGATGCCTTCGCAGATGAGGCGTTGGTGCCGCTCCACGGGAAGAAATACCATGCCGATTCCATACTCACCGCTGAGAGGCAGCGTGAAGCCGAGCCGCGCGCATTCGCGCTTAAAAAACGCGTGCGGTATCTGTATCATGACGCCGGCTCCGTCGCCCGTCACCGGATCGCTTCCGCTGGCGCCCCTGTGCTGCAAATTAACGAGAATCTGGATCCCCTTGAGGATGATGTCGTGTGATTTTTCTCCCGTGATGTTGGCGATAAATCCGAGGCCGCATGAGTCCCGCTCGTAGCGCGGATCATAAAGACCTTGCCGGCCCGGGCAAATGCACGCATCTTTAGGCTCTTCCATAAGAGCAGTACCTTTCTCCGCGGGGGCAAGTTCCAACCTTTGCCCCCCCGCGGCGAAACCTGGAATTGGGCTCTGATCAGGCAACTGGCGTCCCGCGCTTCGCAAAACGGTAAATACTTTCCGGGGAAAATTCAATAGCAGATATGGGAGAGCTGCGAGAATAAACCAACAGGCAATAGCATTTTTCGGCTGATGGAAGAATTGCACGGATTGCTGCGGTAAGTGACCTGAATTCTCCCGCCGGCCGTGAAGAGCAACTGCTTGCGGGCGAATTAATAGATTATTATTTCGATTGACATACTAATATATTTATTGGTAAAGCTTTTAATATCGATCCGGAGGATATAGATTGAAGATATCAACCAAAGGACGTTACGGATTGCGCGTTATGCTGGAACTCGCAGGCAATTTCGGCCGAGGTCCGATGTCGGTAGATACAATCGCCAGAAATCAGGAAATCTCGGGAAAATAT
>JBBISO010000120.1:0-8887 GCA_037441325.1 Acidobacteriota bacterium
ACGATCCATTTGAAGAATTGAAGCCGAATGCGGATGGAGAAAGCAGCCGGCCAATCCGGTCCGAATCGGATGGCTTAAACCACGGGCCCTGGGATCCGGTGAATCTGGCAATCGTGTCGGCTCTCAAGTAGCGCCGATGGTCGTAAATTCCTCGATTCAGCAGCATCTGGGCGAAAACGGCCAGATCCCTTGCTCTGCATAATAATTCTCCTTTGCCGGCTGCAACGGTTCGGGCGATCTTTTCCCGGGGTGGCGTAGTTTGCGCTTCAAAGGTGATTTCCATGCCCAATGGGTGAAACAACCGCTCCGCCAGAAACCGCTGGAATGGTAAGCCGGACGCGCGGGAGATGATTTCCATTAAAACGTATCTACGCGAATTACTTTCCGCGGTTTCAGTTTCAGAGCTTTTTGCCAGGAGAGCCAGTAGGTCTTGAACGCGGAGATTCGCGTCATCTCCTTTGAGCTCGGGAATGTAATCCGAAACCGGAGCTCCGGGAATGAGGCTGCCCGACTCCGCAGTCAGCATCGCTCCCGCCGCAACCGCAATGGCCGGAAGGAAGGACGGATCATAGACGGCATCGCGGGTTATCCCGGCCGCATGCGTCAGAACGACACGGCCTTTGCGGGCGACCAGCAGCTCCGCGGCGGGAAACAGCCGGGCTTCCGCGAAGGAGTCTACTAATTGCTTTGTTTTTTCAAACCCGCTCGCCGGCAAGCCGGGCGCCCCTGGCGGATATTCCTTCAAAATCATTTCCAGTTTAGGGACCCGAATGCCGTCCCCGGCGCGGCAGTGTCCCGGGATCGATACGGGCATTTTGCCTTCGACGGGAATTTCACCGGTGATGGCTTTGGCCGCCGCCGTCTGGGAAACATCGGCATAGCTGAAGGCGCAGATATAAGTCCCCGCCTGCGAGACTGAACGGAGCACGTAAGGATTTCCGAAGGATATCCAGATCACGGGTTTTCCGGAAGCCAGCAATTTGCGGACAATCCCGCGATGGCCAGGCGGCATTTCAGCGCTGTCCTGGTTCGTAGCCAAGCGGATGATGGTGGAGCATACGATCAGGTCCGACTGTGAAACAGCCCGGTCGATACTATCCAGCAGCTCCGCAGGGACGCGCGCATTGACCCACGCGGTGCGAACGGAAGGGAAGCGGCGCCGCATTTCGGCCTGGAAAACTGATCCCGGTGACGATTCCAGGTCGGAAGCAAGGACCAAACTAAACAATTTCACATCTGCGGCCGGATTAAGCGGGAGTAAGCGCTGATCGTCTTTAACGGCGGTGATAGAACGATCCGCGATATCCTGGGCAAGTCGCATATTTTCCGGCGTTGCCACCGCCTCGCCGATCTGGTCAATAGGGACGAGACGGTTACGGTGCAGTCCCAGGCGTCCCTTGGCAAGGAGTATCTTTCGCGCGGATTCGTGGATGCGCTTCTCGGGGATGTCACCGCGCTTGACCGCGCGTTCCACTTCATTTACGGCTACCATCGCATCGGGCGGCAGGAGCAAAACATCCGCGCCGGCCTGGATGGCGCGGACCGCGGCCAGACCGCACCAGAAACGGTTTGTGATCCCGCCCATCTCCAGGGCGTCCGTAACCACCAGCCCCTCGAATTTGAGCGAAGTGCGCAACAGGTCTGTCAGAATCATGCCGGAGAGCGTTGCCGGCGCATCCTTGTCCCCCGTCACTTGCGGAACCGCGACATGCGCGGTCATGACCGAATCCACACCGGCTTCTATGGCGCTTCGGAAAGGCGCGAATTCAACGGACTGCAGCCGGTTCAAATCGGACTGCAATACCGGCAGGCCGATGTGCGAATCCGTTGAGGTGTCTCCGTGCCCAGGAAAGTGTTTTGCCGTGGTCAGGACTTCGCCTTCGCGGGCGCCGCGTATGAACGCTGAAGCCAGGCGGGCCACAAGTTGCGGGTCCTCGCCGTAGGAGCGGATATTGATAACCGGATTCTCGGGATTGTTGTTGATGTCTACGACCGGCGCGTATATCCAGTGAACTCCCAAAGCTCTGGATTCCCGGGCCGTGACCGCTCCCTGCCGGTAGGCGAATTCCTCCGATCCGGCGGCGCCGAGCGCCATGGTCCATGGAAACGATGTTGTATCCGCGATCCGAAAAGAGGCGCCGCGTTCAAAATCGGCGGACACCAGCAGAGGCAGTTTTGAGATCTTCTGCAGGTCGTTGATGAGAATGGCGGACTCATACACATTCCCCGCGAAGAGAACGATTCCGCCGATGTGGTTTTTTTGGACCAGGTCTCTGATGGCCTGGTATTCGGCGCCCCGGCGGTTGATGAACTTCCCCTGCACGCGGATCTGGACCAGTTGGGCGATCTGCTCACGCAGTGACAGGTCGTTCAAAACCCTGTCCGCCCATGCCTCGTGGGATTCTTGAGGAGCCGCAGCCGCGCTGCAAAGAAAAAACAACGCAACAACGGCGAGGCCCTTTAGCGCCTTGCGCACCCTAAACCATGAGCCTGAATAGAAGAGGGAGGTCGTGGTAGTTCGAAAGCGCGCCCAAGCGGGCGGCAGGCGTTCAGGCATTTCGGGCAAATGCGTGTTCCGGAAGAAGAGCTTGCCCTCCAGCTCGTCGTATTCCCTATCGAAAGCCCCGCCGGTCACCAGGATTCGAACGATCATTCTCTGCTAACCGAAATAAAGTGTTTGGGTGTTCACCGGGTAACCCAGCAATTTCAGGTAGGTGAAAAGCTGCATTTTGTGATTGGTGAAATGCTCCCTGAAATCAAGCGCCATCCGCTCCAGCTTGTTTTGCCATCCCCAGGGGACCGAAACGACTTTGTTGGCAAAATCTTCCTCGGTGACGCCGGCCAGGACTTCGCGGAGTGTCTCTTTGTCCTTTTCAAGCTTGGCCAGAGCTTCTTCGGCCGTGCAGCTCGGCATGGCTCCGGGCTGCATGGCAGCTTCCATTTCTTCCGGCTTCGGCCAGCTGTTGGTGATCAGCATGCGCAATTCCGTGCCGATGCCGCTGCCCAGATGATTAATGACCTGCCCCAAGGTCATGAAATTCGGACCCGGTCTCCAGTCGAGCTTGTCCGCGGGAACCATTTTTATCATGTTTTCGACGGGCTTGAAGGCGTCCAACGCGTATTGGCAGAATTCGTTTTTGTTCATGGTATTTCACCTCCGTCAATCAGGATTTAGCAGCAATCTCAGAGTACCACAAAGCCGGAATAAGAGACAGACGCCGGTGTTATTCGATGGTTTCACTGCTCCCATCGGACGCTTATTGCGCCCTCATCTGCGCAAGCAGGCTTGCGCATCTACGAAGGCATCGCCATTCAATCCGGTTTTTGTCAATAGCCCGCGATTGTGATCGTTTCTGCTCCGGATAAGCTTCCATATATTACAAATATCGAAATGCAACGGCAGGTCGTCTGGTTTAGAATGCGTGCTAAAGGATGTTTATGAACAAACTCCCGGCAGATGGGAAAACGCCTCAGACGCAGGCGGACGGGGCTTCACTGACTTTGTCTCAGGTGATGCCTGTTGTGTACGACGAACTCCGAAAGCTGGCCCGCCGATACATGGCGCGCGAGCGAGCGGGCCATACTCTTCAAGCCACTGCTTTGGTCAACGAAGCGTACTTGAGACTGATGAAGGAAAAAGCCCAGCTATGGAAAAACCGGGCGCATTTCTGCGCGACCGCCGCGCACTCGATGCGCGAGATCCTGGTGGAGAGGGCTCGGGCCCGGGCGGCATTAAAGCGCGGCGGATCGCGGGTTCGCGTGAGCCTTGGGGCTGTGACCCCAATGCGAGACACTCCGTCGTTCGATCTTCTTGCGCTCCATGACGCGTTGGATTGCTTGGGCCGGGTGGATCCGCAGCTTGCCCGCGTCGTCGAGCTACGCTTTTTTGGAGGGCTGACGGTGGAAGAAGCGGCGGAAATTATGGATGTTTCGCCCGCGACCATAAAACGCGGCTGGAGCATGGCCAAAGCCTGGCTTAAGCGCGAGATGGAGAAACCCCGTGGATCCTGACCATTGGCGGGAACTCAAAGATATATTTGAGGCTGCTCTGGATGTAGAGGCTTCCGATCGGGCCGCTTTTCTGGAAAAAGCGTGCCGTGACAATCCCGGCATGCGCAAAGAAGTCGAGGCGTTGTTGGACAGAACGGCCGGCAGCAGTTTTCTCGAAAAGCCGGCGTACAAAGAAGTCCCCGAGTTGTTCGAAAGTGATGCCGACAACGCGCTTGTCGGAAAGCGGCTGGGGCCCTATTCCGTAACCGACAAAATCGGACGAGGCGGGATGGGAATTGTTTATCTTGCCCGGGACACAAGGCTGGACCGGCCCGTCGCGATTAAAATGCTCGCGCCGAAATTCACGAGCGATTCGCAGCAACGCGAGCGGCTGAAGAGGGAGGCGCGGGCGGCGGCCAAGCTGTCCCATCCGGGCATCGCCACCGTCTATTCGCTCGAGGAATACGGCGACGACCTCTATATGGTATCCGAATATGTGCGCGGAAATACCCTGCTCCAGGTCATAGGCGGCGGACCGGTCAAAATGACGCTGATGCTGGATATCGCGGCGCAGATCGCCCGTGCGCTGGCGGCGGCGCACGAACAGGGCATCGTGCACCGTGACTTGAAGCCTGAGAACATCATCCGAACCGAATCGGGCCTCATCAAAATTCTTGATTTTGGGCTGGCGAGGATCGAGCCGAAAACCAGGACGGGCAGCGACCTGCGGCTGACGCGTTCAGGGATGTTTCTGGGCACGCCCGCCTATGCTGCACCCGAACAGTTGCTGGGCGAGGAAATCGACCGGCGCGCCGATATCTTTTCTTTCGGGGTGATGCTCTATGAGATGGCTGCGGGCAAACACCCGTTCGGCAAAACGGATTCCATGGCGATGATTGCCCGCATTCTGGAAGCAGAAGCGGCCGACCTCAGAGGAATCAATCCGGAGATCCCCAAGGAACTGGACAGGATAATACGGCGCTGCCTGAAAAAAAATCCCAACGATCGATATGCCGACACCCGCGATCTGCTGGCCGATCTGGAGCAAATATCCGATAGCGCCAAGCGCGGGGCGCCGGCGCCTCCCGGCAGCGAGGAGTATCCCAAGACAGGTGCGCTTTGGTGGTGGCAATTCCACCAGGCTTGCGCCGGATTCGGCTATTACGGCATGCTTTACCCTTTGTGGAGGGTGAAGCAGTGGCTGGGCGGAGTCGAAGGATCTCTTTATTTTTTCCTGGCGCTGGTTGCCGTAGGAGTGGCAGCCAATCTTCGCTTTCACCTCTGGTTTACTTCAAGCTATTACATCTCGGAACTCGAGGATCAACGCCGGAAAACTTCCAGGTGGATTCGCTGGGCCGATTTGCTTTTCAGTTTTATGCTCGCGATCAGCGCCATCCGGATTCACAGCGCCCATGCCATAATTGCCACGCTGCTCATGGGCGTAGCGATAGGAAGTATCGTCGCCTCCATGCTGATCGAACCCGTTACCGCGCGGGCGGCATTGGATAGAAATAGAAAAGCGTGAGGACGGCTCTCCCGAAGCCGTCCTGGGCTGGCCTGGAGAGGTTGTCTCAAAGCTTGCAGATTTGCCGGTTTTTGATGAAAACCGGATGGTAAGGCGCACCCTTTGGAGTGCGCGAGCTTGCTTGCGCCTTTGGCGATGTTAAGATTATCAAGCCCTTGAAGGCGGCAGCAAGCGGCCGCACTCCAAGGGAACCAACTTCGCAATTCCTAGGAAATTGCAGTTTTGAGACAACCTCTGGAGACCCGCCTGCACGCGTGCTTTGTTTTGCCGGGAAATGCACGGCTAGCGGATAGATGCGGGCGCGCATGGATTGCAGCGTTCGATGCATCGATTCGCGGGCCACGCTGTTAATTACCGGCCGGGCCAGATATTCCAGAACCGCTGGGATTGAACGGCTCAGGGTCAGGGATTCGCATTCCACCAGAACACCCCCGTCGATCTGTTCGTAGCGCCAATAGGAATTCATGCGCCAGAGAAAGCCCCGGTCGCGTCCTTGCGGTTTCGGGGCCGGGCAACAGGGCGGCAAGCAATAATATCGGCATCCATACCGGCTGCGGATTTTTGTCGTTCCTTGTTACGCCTCCCGCCCTCGGATTGATTTCAGCAACTCGAAAAATGATACGGTCGCCTGCCAAAAAGTTAAGAACCGAGCATAGCGCTATGGCGGATGCATTGGACAGCAGGTAGTGCAGACCCAATCTTTCCACCAAAAAGTGCATCAAGATGATATTGCCCGCCAGTGACAATACTCCGTTAGTTCCATGAAAAAGCAGGAATCTGAGCAATAATCCTCTAATTCCATTTTTTCGGCGGTCGGCCCAGGTCCAATGCTCATGCCAGAAAAAATTGTGCACAACCGCAGCTTCCACCGCCAATCCCGCCGCCGGCAGATAATGAAGTCCCAAACCGGAGGTCAGCGCTATCAACACGGCCATTTGAACGCCGATGCCCATGGCGCCGACGGTATTAAAAATCAGATATCGCTTCAGAATTGCGCATGAGATCAGCCGCGGTTTCATTTCTTTTATCCTTTGTTGAAGAGGGGTTCGGCTCGATAAAGCGCCCGCGCGTTCCGAACCGCCGAATACAACATCGCAAGCAGAAGCCCTGCGATGGAAACGATTCCCCCCACGTCAAACAGCAGATAGGGTCCTTTGCCGGCGATTGAAATCCACGGGTCGTGAAGGAGATAAATCGTTCCGGCGGCAAGCAGGATGCGCAATTCCGTAGGCCCGAGCCGGAAACATGACAGGCGGAAAACATGCCGTACGTGGGTCGCCAGAAAAACCTCAGCTTCCATCAGCGCAAAAGCAGCCAGCAGCGCGAACGCAATCTGGCGGTTCATGTAACCGGAAAACGCAAGCCCTGCCAGCAGAGATGCTGCTCCGATCAGATCAATGACATGATCGACGTAGTAGCCGTAGCGGGGTCTCTGACAGCCGCGATATCTCGCGAGAGTGCCGTCCAGGCTGTCTCCCAGCCAGTTGGCCGCAAGCGCCATTACCACCAGGATCAGGGCATATTTATTCCGGGCGGCGATCCAATAAGCGGCGCCGGCGGCCATCATTGAGGCCAAACCCAACAAGGTCAGATGGTCCGAATTGATCCAACGCGGAGTTTTGCGGGCAAGCCAGAACAGGGCTTTCTTCTCAGGGACCTCCAGCAGCCCTCCGTACTCGCGGACATGCATTCCCTTATTTTCATTGGTCATTCCAATCACCCCTTTCACTGGATAATGTGAAAATGCGGGCAAAATAGGATCATTTTTATCTATTTTCGTGAGGACCGCTCTGGAGAGACCGTCTGAAACTTGCTGATTTGCCGGTTTTTGATGAAAACCGGATGGTAAGGCGAACCCCTTGGAAGGCGCAAGCTTGCTCGCGCCTTTTTCATAAATCTTTATGGGATATATATTTAGCATGTTTGTGAAGGCGGCAGCAAGCTGCGGCACTCCAAAGAAACCAGATTCGCAATTCCTAGGAAATTGCAGTTTTGAGGCAACCTCCGGAGAGCCGCCGGACGCGAGTAATTTTTTGGAGATGCGCCGATGAATTCGCCTATAATCTGCTCAGGCTGATACATCGTAAATCTGTGGGTGACGATATGCATAATGTGATTATTGTCGGATCCGGGCCTGCCGGTTACACCGCAGCGATCTACGCGGCCCGCGCCAATCTTTCGCCGTTCATTCTGGCTTCCGAACCTAAAGGCCAGCAGATGCCCGGCGGGCAACTCATGTTTACATCCGAGGTGGAGAACTTCCCGGGATTTCCCGAAGGCGTGAACGGGCCGGACCTCATGGAGATGATGCGAAGCCAGGCGGTGCGCTTCAGTACGGAAATCCTCGAGGAAGACGCCGAAGAAGTTGATTTCAGGCCCGGAGGCCCCTTCCGGATCCGGTCTCGTTCCGGCTGGCATGAATGCCGCACCGCCATCATTGCCACGGGCGCCGAAGCCCGGTGGCTGCAACTTCCCGGCGAATCAAGATTCCGCAACCGCGGATTATCCGCCTGTGCCGTCTGCGACGGGGTTTTCTTCCGAAACCAGGAAGTGATGGTCGTCGGAGGCGGCGACTCCGCCATCCAAGAGGCGCTCACCCTGGCGAGCCACGTGTCCAAAGTCACCATCGTTCACCGGAGAGACGCCCTGCGCGCCAGCAAAATCATGCAGAAGCGGGCGTTCGAAAATCCCAAGATTCATTTTCTGTGGAATACGGTGCTCACCGGCTACGTGGGCGAAGAGGCTTTGCAGGCGGTCAGGCTCAGAAACGCGGCAACCGGTGAAGAATGGACCGAGAAAATATCCGGCCTCTTTATGGGAATCGGCCATCATCCCAATACGGAATTCCTGGGCGGCGTCATCGAGCTGGATGAGCAGGGCTACATCGTCACCCGCAACGGGGTGGAAACCAGCATGGACGGAGTTTTCGCGGCCGGCGACGTACACGACAAGAATTACCGCCAAGCGATCACGGCGGCCGCTTTCGGCTGCATGGCCGCGTTGAAAGTGGAGCGCTGGCTTGAAACGCACCCTCTTAGGAAATAGCGATACTCGCAGTCGCGGCTTGGTCAGCATGCACCGGAGCCGCCCATTAAGGGCAGCCCCCAGTATGCAAGATCGAAATCATTCAAGCTCCGAATAATTTGGTGCGCCTGGGGATAAGCATGGTCGTCCATGTTGGAATCGGGCACCGCGACGGCAAACATCCCGGCGGCGCGCGCCGCCTCAATTCCCGCGGGCGAGTCTTCAAAAACCAGACAGCGTGCGGGATCCGCTCCCAGTTTTTTTGCCGCCAGCAGAAACATATCCGGCGCCGGCTTGCCGCGCTTGATTTCCGGATCATCTCCTGCTACCACACAGTTGAAAACGCGA
>JBBISO010000121.1:0-8866 GCA_037441325.1 Acidobacteriota bacterium
CTCGAAGCTCAATTGGCAGAACGGGCAGCTGGAGACGATGGCTTCCGCGCCTGTGGACCTGGCTTCATCAATTCTCTCCTTGGCTGTCCAAAGCGCAAAATCCGGAAACGCCGCCGGCACTCCTCCGCCTCCGCCACAGCAAAAGGCGTTTTCTTCGTTCCTGGCCATTTCAACCAGTTCAATGCCGGGAATCGCCCGCAAAATCCGGCGCGGCGCTTCATAGACCCCATTGGTTCCCCTCCGCCACTGCTTGGGCGGGTCGTGATACCCATATGCCTTGATTTCTCCGCTCCACGGGATATATGGCTCCGAAAGCCTGCCCAGCATGCACGGGTCATGATAGGTGACCTTCATTTGCAAATTTTTGCCCGGCTTTAACTTGCCCTCCCGCAGCAGCTTTTCCAGAACTTCAGTGATGTGCAACACCTCAAAGCCCGGTTCGGCGATTCTCGGGTAAAACCCCCTGAAGGTTCCGTAACATTCCGCACAACTGGTTACTACGGTTTTTATTCCCAGTTTTTTAATGGCCTCAATGTTATGCTCGGCCAGTTTCTTGGCGGCCTCTCTTTGTCCTGTCCGCCATAAGGGTGCGCCGCAGCAATACTCTTCGCCGTACATCAGAGTGAAATCCACGCCGCCGGCGCTCAATATTTTTGCCGTATTACGGGCCACGCCCGGGCATAGATACGATGTAGTGCAGCCGACAAAGTAGGCTGTCTCGGATCCATGGCCCAGCGGCAGGTCCCCGGGCAGCCAGTCGAACCTCCGATCATGCGCCCGTCCATAGATATTGTGGCTGTTGCTGACAAGCCTGGCACACTCCTTGTGCCCCGGCATCGGTCCCCACCCGTCCTCGACGCACTTCGCTCTCAAGGCCAGGATTGTGTCGAGGACTTCCATGTCTCTGACCGATTTGCAGTTGATGTCGCAGGCGCCGCAGGTCGTGCAGGTATAGATATGCGCCATCAGATCATCTTCATACCGGAGAGTGCCTTCAAGAAGCTCCTGAGCGATATTGATCAATCCCTGGCCGGAGTACGCATCATACTTATATCTCAGGTAAATCGGGCAGACCTCGGCGTATTCCCAGCCCTTCATTTTAGGCCCGAGGATAAACCGGCACTGGCCGCAGCGGTTGCAGGATTCCATTGTGTATCTATAGTCCCTCAACGCATCCATATCTCATTTCCTAAAAACACAGTTTGCCCGGGTTCAGGATATTGTTCGGATCAAACACGCCTTTCAGTTTTCTCAAAGCCGCGACCCCCTCGGTTAGGCGGCCGTAAACCATGTCAGCCCAAGGGCCGTATGGACGGCTGAAAAAAGCGCCGTTTTTCATCAGGATTTCCGATGCGTCCATGAATAGCTTTTTCACTTCCCTCGCTTCCTTGGAATCGGTTTCGTCGCAGGGCAGATTAAACTCGCAGTGGCATCCCCGGCCTTGAACCATGGGCTGAATGTAACAACCCATGTCATCCCTCCGGTAGCGATATCCGGCAACAATCCCCTGCATGAGCTGGATAAACTCCGGAACTTTGCTCGGAGCCGCGAGGAAAAAGATGTCGTGACATGATCCTTTATAGCGCAGCTTCCAATATGGTTCCTTCTCCCAAGGATTGGATAAGAGTTCCAGAATGGCGCTTTCCTTACCCTGGGCTCCGGGTAGAGTGGCATGTGATTTCAATCCGAGGCCTTCACAGACGTCATTCAGGTATTTCTCCTGTATGTGCATTCTCTCTTCCGGCCTCCTGGCATAGCCGGCTATGCACACGATAACTGTCCAAGAGGGCAAATTCGTTTTCAGTTCCGTGAAATCCTCGGGCCAGTTTTCGGCCAGCATGGCAGCCAGGTTAACGTTATTCAGCGCCAGGCACTCATCGGCCACACGCCGCCGCAGCAGCCCAGTCATGGGCGCCGCCAGGCGATTGACATCCTCAACCGGGATAAAATAAAGCCTTTGGAGAGACGGCAAAACTTCGGTCTTGGTTGTCGCCCAGGTAACCAAACCCATGGTCCCCTGAGCTCCCGTAAGGAATTTGAAATAGTCAATCGATCCCGGGCCCCAGGGATTTACCTTGTCCGCTGTGAGTGCCTCCAGAGCCCCGGGGCCGGATGCCGAGCCGGTTCTTAAATCGTCCCCGGTTCCATAAACCACCTCAAGAGTCAGCAACGGATCAACGTAATCAAACTGATATTTTGGCATCAGGCCCGGTTCTCTTTCGAGGCGGCTGGCAACTACGGATTTGCCGGCTCGGGGCAGCAGGGGAATGTTTAGCTTCAGCCCGTGTTTCTTCAGTTCCGGAATCAATTGGCCATAGCTCACCGCCGGCTCAACCGCGGTACAGCGATTAACCGGGTCTATCTTCATAATGCGGTTCATCCTGCTGAAATCCACAATGACCCCGCCCTGGCTTGGCACGGTATCACCATGAAATCTGGGAGGGCCGGAGCTAACGGGTACCAGCGGCATCCTGCTTTCATTGGCCAGCCGGACAATCCTTTGTACTTCTTCCCTGCTGTCAGGATATACAAGGAGCAGCGGACTGCCCCGGGCAACAAAGCTGCCGTCCCTTGAATATCGGTCGAGAACAGCGGGGTCGCTGACAATGCTGCCCGGTTTGACAATCCTGGCGAGCGAGTCCTTGAAACCGGCTGCGGCTTCCATCAACCGGCGGTGCTCGTTTTGCTTTTGTGATTGTGAAGCCGGAGCGGAAGCGGCAGCTATTGCGTCCGCCGAACTCGAAGCAGCGGGACCGGTTGCGCCGGCGGGCGCTCCCTTGACAAACTCCCTTCTCGTAGTGCTGTCGTTATTGACAAAGCTCATGCCGCGCCTCCGGATTATGTTCCTGGAATTTCAGCTGCTCTTATCGCCCGTTCGGCAGCTGCACAGATGCACACCGGGGCTATATTACACCGGGACAAGATGAAAGCGCCGGCTTTTCCATACCTCGTGCGGCGCCGTTCGGCTGGTTCCGTGAACCTGCAGTCCTCTTGATGCCGGCCGGCCGCACCCGATCGGCTCGTTAATGATTTTAATGGATTCATCTCTCAATGCGCGTCAACGCTTCAGCGGATGGGTTTCCCGTTCCATGTATCCGGTTTCCAGCACTTCCTCAATCTTGTATACACCCAGCTTGCGGTTTTTTATGAAACCATTAAACGCTTTCTCCGCCAAAATGCCCTCGCGCACCATATCACCAAGCCATTCTGCGGCCAGCGCCGGCGTGTATTGCGGCAAGGCGCAGGACTTGTCCATAAGCCATTTGCGGTTTTTATCCTCATGGGAACCGATTGTCGGAGCCATCACTATGGGAATGCCAAGGGCCGAGTAAAACGAGAGTTCGCTGGGCTTGGTCCAGAGAATGTCGGTTTCCCGCATCGCGCGATTGAATTTCTCAAAGTAAGCATACTTGTTGTCATCGCAGATAATCTCCACAGAATGATTATCTTGAGGCGATAAACCGACGGATGTTAAAAAATCTGATAAGGCCGCTTCTATGGCACGATTGATACCTGCGATGATTTTCAATCTGAACCTGCCGTCGAGTATCTTCTGCTTCAGGCTCACCGTCAGCTGCTGGCCAATGTCGACCTGAGCGCCTGCTCCCCCAATGGCAAACGTGATCGTGACCGGCTCGGCATAACTTGCGGCCATGGGGCGTTTTCCTAGAAGCTCTTCCACGCTCGCCCCGAAAACCGACGCGAATCTTCCCTTGGGATCAAGGCGGCCCAGACGTTTCAGGAGATCCGATTTGAGTATCTCCATCCGGCGGCCGCCGATGTTTTCTTTGGGCAAGGGAAAGCCGGTGATGAAAATGCGCTCGTCGGGTACGCCGTATTGCCTGAGCCTCCTCATGACCCGCCCGCAGGGAGCGAAATAGCAGATGGTGCTGTTCCGCGGCTTGGTTGCCACCCAGACACGATTCAGATCGGCATCACAAACGACGCTGAAAATGCGCCCGCCATAATGGTAGTGGTCGGCCGCAAGACTGGGCGCGTAGAAGGTTGAGATCATCGGCAGCCTCTTAGCCGCGAGTTTCTTCATCAGCGTTTTCCCGAGACCGCGCTTGATGAAGTAGTCCACCAGATGGTTGTGGGGCGCTGCGGTAGAAAGATCGCGCAGGGGGTAAAATGTGGGGATTCGCAACGCGCGGTCCATTATTCCGAAAAGGGCGCGGCCGATGAGGGGGAAATTTTTGGAGCGCGAGATGACTTCATAGGTGGATCGCAGATGGCGCCAGAGCCTGGTCTCACGTGGATCAGTTACCTCCGGATCCCCGGCGGTGATGATGCCGCCTTCAGCCATGTAAGCCAGCGGATGCGCGGCACGTTGATGGCCAAGGCCCATGTCGGACGCAACAATCCAGGCGCGATGCGATCTATGATTCAAGGTTGAAGCTATCTCAGCAGGCATGGGGCATATTTATATTGGCTAGGCGCGCACAAGACAAATGAAATGTTGGGCCAGCCGTAACCGGCCGAGGGCCGTTTCGTTAATGCCGAACCTGTTTTGAAAGCGATTGCGCGCGCTTTGCACAAATGCGGGCTCGAGGCCGTTCTCATCGGGAACGCAGCTGCGGCACAGCACAGAATACCTGTCACGACGCTCGATTTTGATCTTATGTTTAGAAAAACCCCGGCCAATCTCAAGCAGCGGATCATCCCTCTGAACCATAACCCGCCCCTGCCGCATCAGCCTGATTCCGGCATGGCTGCAGGGTGCGGCTGATGCACCGCACTCAGAAATGCTGCTCTCGGCGCGGAACTGGGAAAAGCACCCGCGAAGCAGTATGCGTCGCTAACCCCCGCCTCCGACTGCGTCCCGCTCTCACGGCTTGTGCCTACAGGTGCACACGGATATACTCCCGGATATGGAAACACACATACCGACACGGCAGGAAGCCTTCGAGCTTCTCTGCAAACTAAACTCAAACGAAAGCCTCATCAAGCACGCGCTCGCGGTCGAAGCAGTCATGCGGCACATGGCGCGCAAGCACGGCGAAAATGAAGAAATGTGGGGCGTCATCGGCCTGGTTCACGATTTGGACTATGAACGGTTCCCTGAAGAGCATTGCCGGAAGAGCTCGGAGCTGCTTCGTGAAGCCGGTTGGCCGGAGGAATATATCCGCGCCGTCATAAGCCATGGATGGGGATTGTGCTCGGACGTAGAGCCCGTGAGCCTCCTGGAAAAAACCTTGTACGCCATTGACGAGCTTACCGGATTGGTGACCACATCCGCCCTCGTGAGGCCTTCCCGGAGCGTCATGGATATGGAAGCGAGTTCTGTCATTAAGAAATGGAAGGATAAAAGGTTTGCCGCCGGAGTAAACCGTGAAGTGATAGAAAAGGGCGCCGCGCTCCTGGGCGCGGATCTCGCTCAACTCATCGCCGATACCATCCTTGGAATGCGCACGGCCGCCCGGGAAATCGGCCTGGAATTGAAGTAGAGGCTGGGCCGGCGCATGGCTAATTAATTTCTGTCGCGAAACCATTCAAATTGGCGGCCAGTCCAACCCCGAAGGGGTGCCAGAGAATAGCCAGGGGCGCAAGCCCCTGGATAGTATATTGCATTTGATGGAGCCCCGGCAGGGGCGAAAGGCTTTGCATTGCAGGGCTTTCTTTCGCCCCTGCAGGGCTCTTTCTTTTGCAATTATTACCAGGGGTTCGCTGCGCTCACCCCCGGCTATTCTCCGATCGCCCCTTGCGGGGCTTGGTCAAAAAACCAGTTTTGCGACAGAAACTAATTAATGCAACAAAGATCGAGCTTTCCATCACACGTTTCTGCTTTACAATGCAGGCATCCTGCGCTTCTTTAGAGCGGATTCTAACGAGAGGAGAGTTGGACATGCCGGAATTACAATACAGCAAATATTTTCTCAACGAATTGCCGGATGAGCAGCGGTTCAAGGGATTTGGCAAGATGCCCGCAATGGTGGCGTATACGGATCACGACATCATCGAGGGGAGTAAATACTTCTCGGTAATGGTCATGGGGCCTGAGGCAGTGAAACATCCCGGCCATGGCCCGCACATTCACCAGGATGCGGAGCTCCTCGTGGCGCTGGGGACCGATATGAACAATCCGCGTGACCTGGGCGCCAAAATTGAGATGTGCATGGGACCGGAGATGGAAAGCCACGTCATCACGGAATCCACGATGATATGGATACCGGCGAAATTTATCCACGCTCCGTTCCGGGTACTGGAAGTGACGCGCCCATTCCTCTTTATACAATGCCAGTACGCGCCCAAGCTCACCGAGACGGGACTCAAAAAGCTGCTGAGAGAAGAAGAACAGGCCAAGATGCTGTTTATCGACGCGGACGGCACGCAGAAGGATTTTTAGCCCTGGTTCCTTATGGAGTGGCAAAAACATTCTCATCCTTTGGCGGATGAGCCTTGCAGCGGAAGGAGACATAGTTATGGAAAAGGAAAAAGCTGAACCTGTGGAGGCAGAACTCCAAAATTCCCCGGACCGAAGGGAATTTCTAAAGCAGTGCATGGCGCTGGCGGGTACCGGCATTGCCGGCTGCGTGCTGCTGTCCGGGCCGCAGGCACCGGCGCAGATTGTGCCCGCGGATGATGCGCGTCTGGAAACGCAGCGAATAAAGTACGCAACGCCGGAGGGCGAAATGCAAGCCTATTTTGCCCGGCCAAAAGGGAAAGAAAAACTGCCGGCGGTGATTGTGATCCATGAAATATTCGGCCTCAATGCCCATATCGAGGACGTTGCGCGGCGCCTGGCCTTGGAAGGATTCCTGGTAATTGCGCCGGATGCCTTGTCGCCATTGGGCGGCACTGCCGCAAACAGCAGCGATATCATGGGGAAAATGCGCCAGCTGGATTACGCCGCCACCGTCCGGAGCTTTACGGCGGCGGTTCGCTATCTCCAGACCCATCCGCAAACCACGGGCAGCGTGGGCTGCACGGGATTCTGCTGGGGCGGTGCTATGACCAACCAGGTGGCCGTAAATGCTCCCGAGCTGAAGGCGGCGGTTCCCTATTACGGCAACGTGCCTGCCGCCGAGGACGTGCCCCGTATCAAAGCCGCCATGCTGTGTCATTATGCCGCCGAGGACAAGCGGATCAACGAGGGCATTCCGGAATTCGAAGCAGCGCTTAAGAAGGCCGGGATCGAGTATCAAATCCACATTTATGAAGGCACCCAACACGCATTCAATAATGACACCAATCCCAGTCGTTATCACAAGGAAGCCGCCGAATTAGCCTGGAAACGAACCGTAGCTTTCTTCAAGCAGAAACTCTGATCAAGTTGGGGCAACCGGCACGAGGTTTCAACGGGAATGCGTGCGGGCAATTCCGATCAAGCCCGCCCGGTTTGATTGCGCTGGATATGGGCCAACGCCGCGACAAAAGAGCGGCAGTGGCGGAAAAATCGCAGATATCCTGCACAGAGATAGTTTAGTCCGGGTTCGCCTTCCCGAGTATTGAGGATGCGATCTTTCGGACAGCCGCCGTTGCACATGTCCAGGACGGCGCAGCCGCGGCATTGTTGCGGCAAGGTCTCGAGTTTCGCCCGGCCAAAATCCTTCTGCCGGGAACTGTCGAGCAACTCGGCCAGAGGCGTTTCACGAATGTTGCCCAATCGGAACTCCGGCTGTGCGAAATGGTCGCAGCTGTAAACATCGCCGTTACAGTCCAGAATCGGAACTCCGCCGCAGGTCTTGCGAAAAATGCAGAGCGTGTGCTCCAGCCCAAAAGCCGGGCGCGCAGCCTCTTCAATGATCTGGATTTTTATGAGGCCGATATCCCTGTCCAGCCAAACATCGAAGATCGCGCACAAGAATTCGCCCCATGCGCCCGCCGGCACCGTGCGGGCGCTGACGCCTCCCGCCGCCAACGGTTCCACCAGAGGAAGAAAGGTTACATATGGGACCTCCAGGCAGCGAAAGAAGTCATACACTTCCAAAGGATGATGCACATTTCCGGAATGGACCACACACAGGCATTCCGTGGTGACGCCATGCCTGCACAGGCGATCATATGCCTGAATCACCTGAGCGTGCGTGGGCTCTCCCGCGGAGTTTACCCGGTAAAGGTCGTGAACATGCGCCATTCCATCCAGGCTGAGCCCGACCATGAATTGTTCGGCCGCAAGGAATCGGCACCAGTCATCGTCAAGCAGCAGGCCATTGGTCTGGATGCCGTTGACAATGCTCCGTCCATCAGGGCAATGCCGCTTTTGCAGGGACACAATCTTGCGGAAGCCGTCGAGGCCAAACAGAGCCGGCTCTCCCCCATGCCAGGAAAACAGGATCACCGGTTCAGTACAGGCCTGGATGTGCTGAACAATATAGGTTTCCAGCAGGTCACCGGACATGTACGGATATCCCGGATTTCCCCGGGAGAGGTAGTAGCAGTAAGCACAGCGCAGGTTGCATCGTGCCCCCACCGGTTTTGCCAACACCTGAAATTCGCGCTTTTGCATGGAGGTCATGACAATTGGGAGACAGTCTACGTAATCCCCGAAATGGCCGGGGCTCCAAGCCTTTTCACTTCACAGCCAATCAGCGGATTGCTTAATCCGCATTTCTCACAAGGTTTCGTAGCGAGGCCAAGGCGCGCGACATGTGGGGCGGGTCTCCCGACCCGCCCAGGACGGCTCTCCCGAGCCGTCCTCACGGGCAGCGAAATGCAGCAGTCATGCCCGGATGTGCCGCCCCAGCAAAAATCTTGTGAGAAATGCGGATTAAGGCACGGGACAATGGGTGCATGCCAGGAAATGCACAATAATATTCGGCCCGAAATTGCGCTTTGGGCCCATTTTCTACCCAAAAAACCGAGTTATCTCTAATTAGTTTCTGTCGCGAAACCATTCAAATTGGCGGCCAGTCCAACCCCGAAG
>JBBISO010000122.1:0-8860 GCA_037441325.1 Acidobacteriota bacterium
CGCCGGTCGATGTGCGCGCCGCCGGCCAATATATAACCGCCGCCCAGCCCGCAGATTTCGATCAGATTGCGGCAATTTTCTTTCACCTGCTCGCGCGTGCCGGTCATTACCACGGAGGATGGAACATTGCCGGCAATGCAGGAGATGTTGCCCAGGATTTTTTTTGCCTGGTCCATATCGGTTTGATCGAAGTACCAGACCACGCTGCTTCTCGGCGTGTCGGCAATTTGCCTGAGCCGGCGGTTGTATCGCCCTTCGGCAAACGGCATGGGTACAAGGCCCTCTTCGATCATCGCCATGAAGACCTTACGAAGCGAAGGCCAGTAAAACTTCTCGAACTGTTTATCGGACATGAAGGTGTCATCCCCTTTATGCAGGGGCATCATGCAGATGGGGCAATTGGTCATGGGGAAATTTTTAATGACCGTTTTGATCATAAGATTCATTTGGGTGTCGATGGCCTCGAGGAGCTTCTCGGGTTGGCGGTAGATATCTATGGCGATTCCACGCGTGCCGCGGTGCAAATCGGCGAAATAATCATAGGGCGCGCCGACGAAAGGGCCACCTCTGAAGGAGGGGTAACCTCTGGATTCTATTATGGTGCCGACTTCGCTGATGGCGGATTGCCACTGCGCGAACTCATCCGACAGGTTCATTAGCGTCTGAAAGGTCCTACGTAGGTCGGGATCCGCCAGCAGTCCTACCCAGGTGGCGCCCTGGATCATGCGCAGAGGCGGGAGTTTTTTAAAAGATTCAAAAAGACCCGCCGTGCGGGGCAACGTGACACGG
This sequence comes from Acidobacteriota bacterium, assembly GCA_037441325.1. Lineage (GTDB taxonomy): Bacteria > Acidobacteriota > UBA6911 > UBA6911 > UBA6911 > UBA6911. The sequence continues at coordinate 790 of JBBISO010000122.1, forward strand.
AGATTGAAATCGCCGGGATCCATCTTCAGGTGGTCGTATTCGTCGGGGTTCATATATTCTCCCTCGACGAATTGCTGCATCGTCACGTCCTTTCCTAATCCATGGCCTGGCCATTTCATTATCCTGATATCAAGCGCTTCAAGAATTCTTCCGGAGGGAATCAGGCCGGGGCCCATGAAGGTATCCATGTCCCCGAAGTCGTCCATAAACCTGATCCATGCCTTGCGCAAAGCATTGTAGTCATACATGATCGTGTGAAAATCGTATCCGGCATAATATGCGGGGAAGCTGCCCACTGGGAGCATCACCGGCACCCGGTCAGGTTCTTCAAGTCTAATGGCCTGAATAAAGCGCAGGACTCGTTCTTTGTAGAGCCTTTCCGCTTCCGGACTGAGAAATCTGACATCGGGAGGTGCAAGCCACCGTTTGAAGCGCTCCTCGCGTTTTTGTTGCCACGTCATTTCCGCCCATGACTTGGTAGCATTCATCACTTGATTCCTTGTTGTTTTTATGGTTCCTTGCATTAAGTTTCTGCTAGTTGCCTCCTTTTATAAAATTATCGGCCCGCAAGGGCAATGATAAACTGGAAAACAAATGGCATCACCTGTCCGGTTTGTCCGCGCGAATACAAGGAATGCCCTCATTGGTTGCCCCGGCCCTTGGCATAATAGGCCTTAATATGTGCTCCGGCCCTATCCGGAAGGGATAAAAAAGCCTGCTTCTTCCCTCAGATCCGGGAGTGATTCAGGAATGCCGGTTTTCGTATTGCGATGAACAGATACAAATTTATTCATATATAATAAGCCGGCTGCTTGATGTGCTGATTGTCCGAAAATGGACTTTTAGGGCAACCGAACGAGGCCATGAATTACTTCCGTATCTTTCCGGTTTTAGCGTCTGCCTATTTTATGCTTCCGGCTATTTCGTCTGCCGCAGGGCAAATGGATCCCCGCAAATTTGAAGTCGGCGTCCATTTCACTTCCATACAGCAGCGTGCTTTTTCTGTGACAGACGTCGGATTCGGCGGTCGCGTTGCCTATTATGCGCTGGCAAATATCGGTGTGGAAGCCGAAGCCAGCCTTTTCCCCGGGGATCTTGGAGGTACGGTCGCCTTCAGTCGTTACCGAAGTGAAGCGCGGTTTGGAATCAAAGCAGGCGGGCGCATAGGGAATCTCGGCCTTTTCGGCAAAATCCGTCCCGGATTCGTCCATTTTGCCAAAGCTTCCGGCGGCATTGCCTGCGTAGCGATTCTTATTTATCCGCCGCCGCTGGAATGCAGCATTTCCACGGGTAGAACAAATTTTGCTCTTGATGTCGGCGGAGGCATCGAATTTTTCCATTCTCAGCGCGCGGTAATTCGGTTTGATTTCGGCGACACAATGATTCGATTTGACGGGCCGGCCTACGCAGCCGGGAAGCGATTTATGAACGATTTCAACATCCACAATTTTCAATTCACTGCGGGTTTCGGCTTGCGCTTTTGAGATTTGAATTCCGTATATCATGATGCCGCAAACTTACGCCGGATTGGCGCTGACCGGCGCAGCCTAACCATCCATCAGAGTGCAGGCGCAGGAAAAAGCTCTTGCCCCCAAATAAATCAGGGGTGGTAAACTTACTTCATCAGCTGCATCACAAAGAGCTAAATGGATTTTACGAAATGGATGCAGACTGCTTGACAGAAGACGTGTTGCGGTAACTGCTAAGGAAATCCGTGCCGGGACTTTTGGTTTCTGTAATCCGGTACATTTTCCGGGATTGGAGGGAACCGGAGTGTATGGATGTAAAAAAGGTGGTGAAGGAAAAATACGGCGATGCCGCTATAAGGGTAATCTCCGGGACGGGAAGTCCCTGCTGCTCCGGTTCATCCGGCTGTCCGGCAGGTGACTTGATCACGTCGGACCTCTATGACAGTCGGCAGAAGAACGAAGTTCCGGAAACGGCGGTGCTGGCTTCTCTCGGATGCGGCAATCCCACCGCTCTGGCGGAACTGAAGCCCGGCGAAATCGTGCTCGATTTGGGGAGCGGCGGAGGAATCGACGTTTTACTTTCCGCGCGCCGCGTCTCACCCGGCGGCAAAGCTTACGGCCTGGATATGACTGATGAGATGCTTGCCCTGGCGCGGCAGAACCAGAAAAAGGCCGGCGTGGAGAATGTCGAGTTCCTCAAGGGCGAAATTGAGAGCATCCCGCTCCCGGACAATTTCGTGGACGTGATCATTTCCAATTGTGTCATCAATCTTTCTGCGGATAAGGATCGCGTTTTGCGCGAGGCCTTCCGGGTGCTCAAGCCCGGCGGGCGTTTGGCGGTATCCGATGTCGTCACCAGAGGAAAAATCCCGCCCAGAATAAGAACCAGCATTCTGTTGTGGGTGGGTTGCGTGGCGGGAGCGCTGGAGGAAAATGAATATCGAGAGAAGCTCGCAGCCGCGGGCTTTGAAACCATCGATGTCGAACCCACCAGAATTTTTCGCGCCCAGGACGTGCTTTCCTTTCTGGAGGATAAAGGGATTGATAGTGAGGCTTTCGGCGCTCCGGTAGACGGAAAATTGATGAGCGCCTTTATCCGTGCCCGCAAACCGCTTCATATATAGAGAGCTTTGATTTGTTGCGCCCGTCAGCGGATGTCAACGATCATTTTCTTGGCCCGGGGGGCCGATTGCAGCGTTCCCCATGGGGCAATTTCTATCCTGGGTGCGGCCATATTTCCTGCGCCGATGTTTTTCGCCAGTATCTGGAGGGAGAGCAATTTTTCCCGGATGGAGGAAATCGAATCAGGCCGTTCTCTGATGAGTTCAATCTTGAGGTCCAGGAGGTCCTTCCCCTCGCTGCGCGCCAGAACCGCTTGGTAGTCGATCAATCCGGGAATACCGGCGAGTATGTCGTCAAGAAGTGCCGGATACAACTCATCGCCGCTTTTCAGGATGACCAATGATTCCAGCCTTTTTCTGACATTGTCGATCCGCAGAAGCGTGGACGCCCCGCAGGGGCAGGGTTCAGGTATCAAGCGCGAAAGGTCGTGCGTCCGATAGCGAAGCAGCGGCATGGCTTCACGAGTCAGCGTCGTGAAAACGAGTTCTCCCTCCTCGCCCTCGTCCGCCCGTTTCCCGGATCGAGGGTTTACCACTTCCAGCAAGAGATCGGCTTCGTTGAAATGATAGCCGTATCTCGCTTCGCATTCGACGGCGACTCCCAGGCCCATTTCCGTCAGACCATAGTGGGTGTGGACGGGACAGCCCCAGATTCTCTGCAACTCTCGTCGCCGTGCATCGGGAAGATATTCCGCTGCCAGAAAGAGCACCCTAACGCCGCATTTTCGCAGATTGCGTTTTGCTTCAAGTTCCTTCGACATGCGGTAAATCCGGCCCGCATATCCGAAGATGACGGTGCTGTGTGCGCTCTGTTGGAGTTCAAACTGCTCGTCGGCGCTCATTCCCATGCCGGCAACAACCGGCTTGGCGCCGAGTTTCAGAACACCCTTGCGCAACAGATCCGCCTGGCTGTCTGGCCTTCCGTCGGGCAGAATGATCTGGATGACATCGTCCGGACCCGCCACCATTCCCATGCCCGCCGCCATAAAATCGGTGATCTTCTCCAGATCTTTGTGCGTCCAGAAAATCTTTTTCTGAGGCCCGGTCGTGCCCGAAGTCACAAATGAATAAGGTCGGGCTATTTCGGCTCGGGAAATGCAGAGAAAGCGGTACGGCTCTTCCGCGAGACGTTCCGGTTCTGTGAAGGGGAGCAGAGCCAAATCATCAAGAGTGTGCACGCGTTCGGGAATGATTCCGGAGCGCGTGAAAAGGTTGCGATAAAAAGAGCTGTTATCGTAGACATACTGCAGAATGCGGCGAAGCTTAAACAGCTGATAGGCCTCCACATCATGCCTGCTGAATGGAACGTGCGCCGCCCAACCGTTTGTGGCATGTTCTTCTGCGATGATCTGATGCAGCCAGACTTCTATGGAGTTATTCGACATGATTCTCTCTGCAAAATTCCTGAGCTTCCGCTATCCGGCGCCAATAGGTGCTGTTCGCAGCTACCGCGCGTTGAAAAGCCTGCGGCCGCGGGCATCCGTCAAATAGTAGGCGCAAAAAGGAACCAGCTTTGCCGGCGAGGCAAGAACATGGACGCAACAATGCCGCAGACGTTCCAGATCGATATTCCAAGCGTCCTGAAAAGCCATTCCTGAAATACACAGGAAATGGCTCTGAGCCCGCTCGAGGAGGCCGGCGGAAAGTTCGAATGAAGATTTCGGCGGGCAATATTTCCAATGGCGCCGGACATAATTCCGCGCTTGCTGGGCCGGCATTGCCGCCGAACCTCCCGCCGTTTCGCGCATGAGATCGAAGTGCGTGGTCGGTATCAAGGTCCCGTCCTCTCTCAACACGGAGAGCCCCGAAAAGGAACAATGGGATTCCTCTCACCCCGAGGGGATCAAATTCTCAGTTCGCAACTCGCCTCCGGTTTGTTCTTCGATGGCGTTCAACACGTCGGGGATCAGGATGCGGTCCTCATTGCGCGGCGCTTGCGGGTACCTGCCGAGATAAGTCATCGGCTGAAAATGCACTCCTTTGATGGTAGGGATCCATTTCTTGGCAAACTGAATGATCGTTCCAATCTGGCCGTCATTGACGTTTTTAACCAGGGTGGGGACAAGAATAACTCCCACCTTCAGGGCGGAGCAACGTTCGAGCGCAGTGAGCTTGAGATCCAATAGGCGGCTGCCGCGGAGGCGTCGATAGATCTTGTCGGTGAGCCCATCAAACTGAAGGAAAAAAACTGTGACGCCGGCATCCTTTAATGCCTCTGCATAATCGGCGTCATGCGCAAGCCGGAGCCCGTTGGTATTGACCTGCAAATGGTCGAATCCGATTTTTCTGGCAAGCGCGACAATCTGCGGAAGATCATCGCGCAGGGTGGGCTCTCCGCCGCTCAGCTGGACCGGACAAGGCCCGGCTGTATCCAGAAGTGTTTGCAGCATGCGAGCTATTTCGTATCGTCCGGGATCCGGGCCTGAGTCTTTTCCGGACGAGGAGAAGCATACCGGGCAGCTTATTTCGCATCTGCGCGTGACCTCAAGGATTGCGGTGCAGGTGTCCTGCCGGTGATTGGCGCATAGACCGCAATCGCGGGGACATCCGTCGGCGCTTTCTTCCGGGGGTTTGCCGGATTCTTCTTGGGTCTCTCCGCCCGGGCGTTTCCATTCAAGGTAGCTTTTCGGATGGTTTTTCCACAGCAGGATTTTGGCCGAGTCTCCATGTTCGGGGCAGGTTTTGGCTAAATACACGGCTTCTTTTTCAAAAATCCTGCGCGCAGGAATTCGTCGCAAACAATCGGGGCAAAGGCTTTCAGTAAATGAAGCCGGTTCTGTCATGCACGTCTATTTCTGCTCAAGCGTATCCTCAGCCGCCGCCACGGTAGTCATAACTACGCGCTCGGTCAAATACTCCGTGCCGCATTGGGGGCATTTCAATCCGGGCACATACTGCTTCAGCTGCATATAGCTCAGGATTAATTCCGCCTGCGCCATTTTTACTTTGTCCTTAAAGCAATACCAGTCCGCCATAGTTATTCTTCCTTCCCGAGCAGAAATCTATGGCTATAGGCCGTGTGGATCCGGTATGCCTCTTCGACGGGCTCGTACTCCACGTAAAAATAGACTTCCCTCACGCGCAACTTTGACAAAAAGCGGCTTGTCCCCGGTTGATAGAGCTTTTCTCCGGTTCGCTCGGCGTAATCGATGACTCTTTTCAGATCCTCATCCAGGATATGCCTTGCCTCCAACAAATCCTGCACGGTTTGCGTTTTATGCAGCTTCATGGCTTGGGCAAGGGCCGAGAGGGGCGGAATCGGAATGTCTTGCGCAAGCGAATATGTGCTGAGCAAGCCCATGGATCCGATCGCGAACTCCCTCCGTGAGACAGGCCGCTGGCTCTTTGGGCTTTTCTTTTCTTCTTCGGGCATGCCGGCACCTCCGGATCTCTCCGACTGGAATGGATTTCATGCTAAGCTGAGATCCATTCCATGTCAAAGTTTCTTTGAATTCCGGCAGCGGATTAGTAGCGATTCAAGGTGACTTGCATGCGCCCTGGAGAGCCAATTTCGCCTGCATAGGCTTTCCGGCCTCATTTCCGCGCATGCTGGTGAACTCATGCGCCGGAATCGGTGCTGATTTCTGCAAGCGCCCTCGCCGCCTGTCGGATGGCGTTGTTATTCACAAAATTGGCGCAACCCTTGCTGATTGAATAATAAAATAAGGGTGGCGCTTAGAGTTGCGTGGCCGCACAACAAAGCGCACATGCGTCATTAGCCGCTTTGCCTACAGGATGCTATTGGACATCCCCCGGTCTACTGGACCGTCTCTGGGTGTTTTGGGGCTGGGCTCCGATTGGATTTGTCGCTGCTTACTTTTTGGGAATAGTCAAGATGTTTGCCATTCATGCCATATAAAATAAAACGAAAACAATTTCGGAATTCCTCCGGCTCCCTGCCCGGCTTTCCCTCAATATAAACCTCACGCATTCGCGACACTAGGACGGCCGGCCGGTCCAGCAGAAGGTGCAGATTCTGTCTACGGGCAGTCCGATCGCCGAAGCCATGTCGTCCAGTCCCTGATACATTAAGCTATTCGCTCCGAATTCCCGGGTTATGGTTTCGACCATTTTTGCGTATTGAGGAGATTTCCGGTCCAGATAAGGGGTGACGTCCTGGATATCTTCTCCTTCCAGAATCCTGATGGCACGGCGCGCCGCGAGTTCCTTTGGTGTGCGCGTCGTTTGGCTGTACAAACAGGGAAACATGAGCGGCGGACAGGCAATCCGGAGGTGAACCTCCTGGGCGCCATTTGCGACCAGTTTTTCCTTGACGAGCCTTCTTAGCTGCGTCCCGCGCACGATGGAATCGTCGCACATCACGATGCGCTTCCCGCGGATGAGTTCGGGAATAGCGATAAGTTTCATGTTGGCGATCAGATCCCGCATCGATTGATCGGAAGGCATATAGCTCCGGGGCCAGGACGGCGTATATTTGACAATAGGCCGCGCATAAGGAATTCCGGATTCGTTGGTGTAACCGACGGCATGGCCGACGCCGCTGTCCGGGACTCCGGCCACAATGTCGGCGGTAAATCCGCTCGCTTTGTCGCGTTTCGCCAGCAGACGGCCGCTGTTGTAACGAGCCTGTTCGACGTTGATTCCCTGGATTGAAGTTGCGGGGAAACTGGTGTAAATCCAAAGAAAAGCGCAGGGATGGCTTAGATCGCGGTTGCCCTCGTGTCGTTTTTCGATTCCTTGTTCGCTCAGCTTCACGATCTCTCCCGGATTGAGTTCGGCAATAACCCAAAATCCCAGGTTTGGGAAAGCCGTGGTCTCCGTTGTCACGGCATAGCCGTCTTCGTTTTCTCCGATCACAAGGCCGGAATGCCCCTGGCGGTCGCGCACGGCATAAATGCCGTCGCGAGTCAGAATCAGAAGCGACGCGGAACCGTGAATCCGGTCAAAAATAGATTTAATGCCCAATTCAAGATTGTCGGCCCGGCTGATAAGTTCAGCCAAAACCTCTGCCGGGCTGATGCTTGAATCAGGCTGAACCTCGGCGAAGCTGACGCCCTGATTTTGCAATTCTTCCACGATTTGTTCCAGGTTTGCGATGTTACCGTTCACGACGATGGAGAAGATCCCATGACGCGAGGACAGGACAACCGGTTGGATATCGTATCCGATCACGCCGATTCCATATTTGCCTTTCATTTTTTCATAATCGGATTGGAATTTGGGCCGGAAGTTTTCTCCGCGGATGTCATGGATCTTGCGCTCGATTCCCCTGTCGCCGTAAACGGCCATGCCGGCATAATCCGTGCCAAGGTGCGAGTGGTAGTCGATTCCGTAGTAAAGCGATTCCGAACAGTTCCCCTTTTTGGAAACCGAGCCGAAGATTCCCGCCATGAAGCAACTCCTCGCGAAAGAAAGCAAAAACAACGGAACGGGTGCGCACTATACCAGAAAACCGATTTGAACGGGAAGCCTGCAGTCTCAATATTTTTGATCCTCCGTTAGGTGATTTAAGAACTACTC
>JBBISO010000123.1:0-8794 GCA_037441325.1 Acidobacteriota bacterium
GAACATTTTTTTTACATTTTGAACAATTATATTTATTGTCTCCATCCAATGTTTGAGCCTTACCGTTGTGTTTCGGCCCTCCCTGGGTGTTGGTCCAGGTCAGAGCAAGTTCAGTTCCGTAAAAGGGCGGCTTATTGATCGGAAACAGGTTGTTTTTGGGCCGGTCGAATTCGGCGTCCACGCCGGCTCTGCAGTATTCGTTATAGCCGGCAATGGTTCTTGATAATTCCAGTCCGTCGATTCGCATCTTCGCCGCCAGCTCCTTTAGAGTATTCGCCTTTGTGATCCATCCTTTTTTGATCTCTGCACTATTGTCGGCGCTCCATTCCACCAGCTTGTGTACTCCATTCCAGCCCATGGTTCTCTTGGGCACCAACGGACCTCTCAACCTGTGAGTCTCGTCAAAAATGATGAAAAAAGGCAGATTCGGATACTCCACCTTTTCATAATCAAAATAGGTCAATTCCAGGGACTCTTTGCTGTGCGTCAGGCTTTTGGCGTCATTCATGAACCTTCTGCCGTATTTATTGACCAGGATGTAATTGCCTGGGATTCCACCCACCGTAAGGATCCCGGTCTGAACGGAGACGCCCAATTGCTCGCTGGGCGCTTTGATGCAAGGCCCGTCCCATTCGATGCTGAACATGTGCCATAATGGGGCGCCGATTTCTGATATCATTTTGAAGCCGTCGCCGGTATTGAAGGGCGTACCCCAAGGATAGCTTTTTATTCCCGGATAATTGAAATAACCCTGCATTTCGTAATTGGCCGCGTAACCTCCGCAGGCAAGCACCACGGCCTTCTTACCTTTAACATAAATTGTTTTGCCCTCCTGTTCCGCTACGACTCCCAGAATCGCCTTTGTTTCCGGATCCTGGATCAATTGCTTTGCGGGCGTTTCGTACATCACCTGGATTTTTCTATCCTGCATGCCCTTCTTGTGTGCCAGGTACAATTCATGACCGGTCCCCATGCGCGGAGTCTTTTCTCCCTCAGGAATGATTCCCCAAATGTTGGAGCTGGCCGCTCCGGGAAGAAGGTTAAGCGCCCTGGCGGCTCTGGCGGACTGGGGGCTCGGCGCAGCGGAGGATCCCTGCGGAGTGACGCGCAGCGGCATTCCCGCGAACATGCGTATGGGTGCCACCTGGATGCCCATTTTTTTAAGCTGCTCCGGGACATTGGTCATCGCCTCGGCCAGAGCGGCGACCAAATCTTCGGGAACGGTCCCGAAACCAAGCGCCCCATAAAATTCAATTGCATCGGGGACATTGGTTGGAATCCGCAAACCGCCTCCGGAAACACCGGAATTGCCCCCCGCAAAGCGCTCGGGAGCTTTCTCCAGCACAAGGATTTTGGCTCCGGCGTCATGACCGGCAATTGCCGCATTGCAGCCGGCGTAGCCGCTTCCAACCACGACGATATCCGTCTCATAGTCCCACTTGCCGGGGATCCATGGTTTCGCGCCGCTTTTCATCAGCACGCCCGCTCCGGCTCCACCTACCAATCCGGCCGCACCTCCGGCTGCCGCGCCCCTGACGAACTGCCTACGAGACATCCCCTTATTATTGTTCTCGGCGGAATTCATAATATCCCTCCATTTCAAAACCGGCGATCCCATGCCCTTGTCGAGGTTAAATGAAGAACAGAGTTTGAAACCGGGACCAACCTTTCGATAGCTATGCTGATCCCCTCCAACTGGTGGCGTCCTTACCTGTGACTTCTATGCGTTTTCAAGAGAACTTTTACCTTACCAAGCCGCTGAAATCAAACGCAGAAGCTGCGCGCCGAGGCTGAAGGCCGGCAGCGCGCAGCCGTCTGCCAATTCAGCATATTTCCCGTCCTGGCCGCGCTAGCCTTTCACGATGACTTTTTACCGGGTTGCGGGGTCGGTTGCTTCCTGGGATTGCGGTCAGGCGCGCCGCGCCTCTTGATTTGCCGGTAAACGTTTTTCCCGAGTTTTATGTTTTTAAAACCGCTCTGGTGGCCCATGGATTTATCGATTTGCAGAGGTGATTCAAGAACTATATGCGCCTAAAAAGCAAACCGCAAAGACCTCCAAAGAAATAAGGATGCTTTGAGGTCTTGGAGCTCTTCGTGGTTGGAGGGAGCGTCCAAAAAATGGGTTGGAAACACCCTCTGGACCGACGTATCTGAAAGCATAGGCATTAGAAGTAGTTCTTAAATCACCTAATTTGCAGCCAGCGGCGAAGCACTTGACGCATCGTCATTGCTCATTCGATGCCAAGTCTTTTCCTTTCGTATTCAACGACCTTGGCCAGAATGGTGTCCAGGCTGCAGGTATTTTTGTAGCCGATCAGATTTACGATTTTGGTGATGTCGGGGACGCGGCGCTCCATGTCTTCAAAGCCTTCCTGGTAGGCTTCATCATATGGCACATGCACGATTGGAGAAGAGCTTGCGGTGATCGCCTTGATGCGCTCGGCGAGATTGTTGATGGAAATCTCCTCATCCCCGCCGATGTTAAAGATGCCCCCGACGGCCCTGGGTTCGTCGATCAGCGCGATAATGCCGCGCACCAAATCTTTGACATAGGTGAAACTGCGGGTTTGAGTGCCGTCCCCATAAACTGTGATCCGTTCGTTTTTCAATGCCTGCTCCACGAAGCGTGGAATCACCATTCCGTACCGCCCGGTTTGCTGGGGACCGACGGTGTTGAAGAATCGGGCAATGATGATCGGAAGTTGTGTGGTCCTGTAATAGGCGAGAGCCAGAAATTCATCCATCGCTTTGGTGGCGGCATAGCTCCAGCGCGCTACGTGCGTCGGGCCATAAATCCGAATGTCGGTTTCACGCAGCGGCACCTTCGAATTCCGGCCGTAGACTTCCGATGTGGAGGCCAGGAAAATTTTTTTGCGGAATTTATTGGCAAGTTCCAGAACGATTTCGGTTCCCGCGATGTTGGTATGAATCGACCGGAGAGGATCCTCAATGATCAAGCGAACACCGACGGCTGCGGCGAGATGAGCGACAGCATCGCAGATGCCGGTGAGCTCCAGCATAGTTTCGCGATTCAGGATGGTGTCCTTGACGAAATGAAACAGCGGATGTTGGGCAAAAGCCTGGATGTTGGATAAACTTCCGGTTGAAAGATCGTCAATGACGTAAACCTCATCGCCTCGAGCCAGGTAGGCTTGCGAAAGATGGGAACCGATGAAGCCGGCTCCGCCGGTGATAAGAACCTTCAACATTCCTCCTATGCGCGAAGCACGAATCTATTATACTGCGCTTTTCTCGTCAACTTCAGAAAGGGAGCGGGGCGATAAATTCCATGCCGCGGCTGTATTGCGCCGGTGGAATCGGGGCTTCATTTTCAATCCGCCTGTCTCCGCGTGAGGCTATGGTTTATAATTGATAATCTTTAAGGATTTTTCCTTTATGACGGAACTGCCGAGCTCCGCTAATCCGCCGAAAAAGAAGGGATCACGAACCCGCCGGTACATTCTTGCCGGCATCATTTTCCTCATACTTGGGCTGGTTGCGACCGAGATTTTTCTGCACCAGACCTCGGTCGGCAGTCCGAAATTCATCAAAATGACGTTTTTGCTTTACACGGGCACGGTTGTGGTTGTGCTGGCGCTGTTGATCCTGGCTACGGTGCTTGGGCGAAACCTGATCAAGCTTTATTTCGAAAGAAAAAGCGGTTTGGTTGGGAGCGGATTCAAGAGCAAAATGGTCTGCACGTTCATCGTCCTTTCCCTTTTGCCGGCCCTATTGCTTTTCCTCCTAGCTTACGGCCTGATCAGTTCATCCATCGAACAATGGTTTCGCGCAGCTCCCGCACAGATGATGGAAAACAGCCGGCTGCTTGCCCGGCAGTATTACGCGGAAGCGGAACTGCGCGCAAAATCCTCTGCTTCCTATATTGCCGGATATTTTCAGTCGGAGGAAGAATTGCACTCAGGGGCGCGGCCGCAGCTCGACCGGAAGCTGCAGCAGTTTTGCCGCGAATATGCTCTGGAAAACGTCCGGATAATGGACCACCGGAGCCTGGTGACCGCAGAGGCCGGAAATTCGGTTTCCGCGGCTGGCCATCAGGAGGACCTCAAGCGGCTGATCGAGCAGACGCTGCTTGGCCGGCAAGAACTGCTGGTGGCGCGTCTTGCCCCGGATGATGTTTTGAATGAAATCACCTGGGCGACGGCGCCCATCCGCGGCGCCCAAGGCAAGGTTATCGGCGCGGTGCTGACGGAATCGCTCAATCCGCAAAGCGCCAGGTTCCGGGCGGACGCGGTCACGGAGGCCTATGAAAAATATGAGCAACTGCGGCGCGAGGAAGCCGCGCTGCGTTTTAATTCGCTTCTCATCCTGGTCCTTGCGACCATGCTGATTGTTTTTGCTTTCTCCTGGTTCGCTCTATATCTCGCCAAGCGCATCACAGTCCCGATCCAGGCGCTGGCGGAAGGCGCGGCGGCTGTTGCCGTGGGGAATCTCGGATATCGGGTGGAGTGCCAGGCTTTTGATGAGCTTGAAAGCCTGGTGGTTTCGTTCAACCGGATGACGAGCGACCTGGAGGAAAACGAAAAACGCATTGAAGCGGCCCAGCGAAGTTTGCGCCACACAAACGTGGAGCTTGATGAACGCCGCCGGTATATTGAGACGATTCTGCAGACCATTGCCACGGGAGTGATTTCGTTTGACAGTGATTATCGCGTCCGCACCATGAATCGGGCTGCCATGGAAATGCTGCAGCTTCAAGGTATTGCAGGGGATGTCAAACTCGAAGAAGTTGTCCGGGCGCCGACTTCCGATACGATGCGGGCGCTCCTGCAGAAATCGGCAGTGCTCGGGACCGTTGTCAGGGACATCGAGCTTCCGTTCCCAGGAAAGAGCTTGCAACTGGCGGCGACAGTGACCCCGCTTGTCGACGGTGCCGGCCGGCGCACGGGTTGGGTAATGGTTCTCGACGATATGACGGAACTTCTCAGAATGGAAAAAATGTCGGCCTGGCAGGAAGTGGCGCGGCGCATGGCTCATGAGATTAAGAATCCGTTAACTCCCATACAACTTTCGGCCGAGCGCATCCTGCGCCGTTACCGGCAAATGACGCCGCTGCGAGCCAATATTTCCGGGGCATGGCAGGCTGAGTTCTCGAGATTTGAAAATCTCCTGGATGAATGCGTTCAGACCATTATTCAGGAGGCGGGTTCTCTTAAAAAGCTGGTAGATGAATTTTCACGTTTCGCGCGCCTACCCGAGGCAAGGCTGGAAGAGACGGACCTCAATCGCCTTCTCGAAAATGCCCTGAATCTTTATAACGGGCGCATTTCGGATATCAGCGTACGGAAGGACCTCGATTCGGGGATCCCGAAACTCAAGCTTGACCCGGAACAGATGAAACGGGTATTTATCAATTTGTTTGATAACGCTCTGGAGGCCATGGCGGAGAACCGCAGCAACAAAGTTCTCCAGATCTGCACCCGCTGCAACGCTCCGCGGGGGATCGTGACCGTCGAAATCGGCGATACCGGCCGAGGATTTCCCGAAGAATATCAAGACAGCGTCTTTCTCCCGTACTTTTCAACGCGAAAAGATGGAACCGGGCTCGGTTTGGCGATCGTGCGCCAGATAATCTCTGATCATCATGGAAATGTGCGTGCGGAACGTAATGTGCCTGTCGGGACCCGGATCATCATTGATTTGCCCTTGGTTCCGGCCTGACATCGGGTCAAAATGGACCTCCTATGATTCGCCCGGCAATATTGATTGTAGATGACGAAAGGGGAGTACAGTCCTCAATCCAGGGAATACTCGAGGATGCGGGATTCGAGGCCCAGGCTGTGTCCAGCGCCGAGGAGGCTTTGGAGCTCCTGATGAAACGGGAATTCGCCGTGGCGCTTCTCGATATCTGGCTGCCTGGGATCGATGGTTTGCAGGCGCTCGGAAAAATCAGGCAGATATCTCCTGAAACTGCCATCGTGATGATCTCGGGCCACGGGTCGATCGAGACCGCGGTGAGAGCGACCAAGCTGGGCGCGTTTGATTTCATCGAGAAACCGCTTTCGCTCGATAAAACCCTCCTGGTGGTCAAGAACGCTTTGATCCAGCATCAGCTGCAGGCTGAAAACCGCCTGCTCCGCGAGCAAATTGCCCAGAAATACGTAATGATCGGCGACTCGGTCCCCATGCAGGCGCTGCGCCAGCAGATAGCTTTTGCCGCCCCGACCAACGGGAGGGTTCTCATTTACGGGGAAAACGGCACCGGCAAAGAGCTTGTCGCCCGGCTGCTTCATATTCACAGCCGGCGCAAAGACGGATCTTTTGTGGAAATGAACTGCGCTGCCATCCCCGAAGAGCTCATCGAAAGCGAATTATTCGGCCATGTAAAAGGCTCCTTCACAGGAGCTTTGGAAGACAAGGAGGGCAAGTTCGCCCAGGCGGACGGAGGCACGCTGTTTCTAGACGAGGTGGGCGACATGAGTTCCAAGACCCAGGCGAAGGTGCTTCGGGTTCTGGAGGAGCAGCGTTTTACTCCCGTGGGCGGAAATGCCCCGGTTGAGGTGGATGTCCGCGTGATCGCCTCGACCAACAAGGACCTGGAGCGGGAAATCGAAGTGGGCAGTTTCCGTGAGGATTTATACTACCGGCTCAACGTCCTTCCGTTTCAGCTGCCGCCGTTGCGGGAGCGTAGGGAGGATATCTCCGTGCTGACCGCTTACTTTCTGGAGGATTTCGCTCGAAAATACGGCCGCAAGCCGCCGGCGCTCACCCGCAAGGCAATGGAAGTGCTTGAAAGCTACTCTTGGCCGGGCAACGTGCGCGAATTGAAGAATATCATGGAGCGTACCGTCATCATGACGCCGCAGCCGCGCATCGACATTTACGATCTGCCGGAACCGATATTAAACCGGACGCTGCCGGCGCAGCTGGGCCAGGGGGAAGCATCGTCACTGCAGGACGCCCGGGAGAAGTTCGAAAGGGAATTCATTCTGCAAAAGCTTATGGAACATAGGGGAAATGTGAGCCGCGCTGCGCAGGCCCTTCAGATAGAGCGAAGCAATTTATACCGGAAAATAAAACAACTCGGCATCCCTTATTCCGGAAGAGAAAACGAAGACACCCAATAGCCCGCTATGGCGCCGCATTGTCCGGTTGTTCCTGAATCATGAAGGAATCGATGAGGACGGATATCAGTACCGCGGTAGGAATTGCCGTCATCGCTCCGGTAATGCCCGCAAGCTCCCCCCCGATCAGCACGGGCCGCAATCTGTATTTTGTCTCTGCGGGCAGCAAAGAAAGCGACCGCTCGAATGCCTGTTTCCCTTCGAGAATAAAGTACGCCGTTAAAACGACGACCGCTGCGATCGAAACGATTCCGCCGGCGATGCTGCCAAAGACACCCGTGATTTTGGAAGCTAATACAGCGGCGTATTTCTCCAGACTGACGCCGTCCGACTGAGGCAGGTAGGGAAGGCTGAGGAGACGATCGTGAAGTTTCCGGAGTACCTTTATTCGAGCCGGTCGCACGCCTGGTTTCCAAGTTTTGAATCAATCTCGGGAGATCCGCCTTCATAGATTCGCGCGCTTTGGGTCCGTGCCCGTTTTGCTCAGGCTCGCCACAAAATACTTCAGAAAATTCGAATTACTGCGCTGATCCAATATAACAGGCCCGGCTTCTCTTTCGCATCTACTTTCTGCAGGTCAAGATGCCGTGATACTTCGCTGCTTCAATCAGCGCACGAACATATTCGCGCGCCCAGACCCTTAACCCGCATTTCTCACAAGGTTTTTACTGGGGCGGCATATCCGGGCATGACTGCTGCATTTCGCTGCCCGTGAGGACGGCTCTCCAGAGCCGTCCTGGGCGGGTCTGGAGACCCGCCCCACATGTTGCGCGCCTTGTATCCACGCCCGTCTGCGCTGCCTAGCTACGAAACTTTGTGAGAAATGCGGGTTAAGCTACAGCAATTCCGCCGGCTCCCACGTTTTCATGGTAGCAATTCCGGCCAGCCGCCCGTAAACTTTTTTAGGTTATGCGTTGACTTCCGATGGTTTCGGCACTCGAAGCAAAGCGATGAGAACTCGAATATGGAAACGACGCAGCGATATCAGGGAGGTCTGCCGGGCCCGGCTGTTGGCGATGCTGATGGCACAGCCCATGATCATTTTTTCGACAGGGAGGTGCGCAGGGCCGCGGATGAAAACAGGCCGGTTCCCTTTCGAACTTTCTTATTGGGTTGTCCCCGGCAAATTCCTGGCCGGGGCTTATCCGGGTGATCCGGATAGCCGCGCGGCAGAAAGAAAATTGGGAGCCTTTCTTGCGGCTGGAATCCGCTGTTTCGTCGATCTGACCGCAGCGGGCGAGCGCAATATGTTCGGCCGGCTCCTCGTCCCCTATGCGGATCTGATCATAAAAATCACCGGCGGCTGGTTCAGAACGATCTATCTCCGAATGCCAGTTGCCGATCTTCGGGTTCCGTCGCGTGCCCAAATGAAGGAAATCCTGGACGTGATTGACGGAGCTATCATCGGCGGGTTTCCGATCTATGTCCATTGTTTGGGTGGAATCGGAAGAACCGGAACGGTTGTCGGCTGCTGGCTCGCGCGCCACGGAATTGCCCAGGGCGGCGGGGCAATTGATTTGATCCGGAGATTACGGCGCAATGAACTGCACGCTCAATTCGCCTCGCCGGAAACCGGCCGTCAACGACAGTTTATAGTTGCGTGGAAAAAGGGCGATTAGTTAGTTTCTGCTGCTTCGAAAATAGCCACGGCTATGAACCAGTTACACCATTACTTCACCTAAATGAGCGTCGGCGCAGCCGATTTTCATCCG
>JBBISO010000124.1:0-8674 GCA_037441325.1 Acidobacteriota bacterium
AAACTTCAAACCCCAGCTTGAGAAGCTCGCCATGAATCCTTGGAGCGCCCCAGCCGGCGTTTTCTACGAAGTCGTCCACCAGCGCTACCGCCACGGCTCGGCCATCCTGGCAAGCAACCTCGGCGTCAACGACTGGACCGCCGCTCTGGGCGGACCGTCTTTATTGCATTCGATTCCGATCTCACCGGGCAGAAGACAGCTCACCGCCTGGCTCAGCGTCTCCACAGTTCCGGGCTGAATGCACGCATTGTCAATCTGCCTGCGGTTTTTGCTACGTACCCCAGCTAAGATCCTTCAAAATGGTCGCAGTACTCGGTAGAACTTAGATGATCATCAGCTAGGATCAATGTTTCTTGACTCCACAACAATGAAGGGTTACCGGAACACCTTGGGTGATTATGACCATTTTCTGAACAATCGGCGTGATGAGTGATGGGTACGGGGCTACCTTTGGCTCACCCGATCTGCTGCTTGTCAACGGAATGTGTAGCGGGGGTATCGACACGAGGGCTCTTTCCGACTATACAAAAAGTTGCTTTTGACTTCCTTGCGGCCGGCCGTACAGGCTGTATTCCCCTGTGGCATCGGGATTTGGCGGCGCTTTCGGAAGCTTTTCCCGCGGCAGGAGCCTTGACAGATCAACAATTTGCCCTCCATTCATGTGGAGATACGCTTCCGGTCGCCCTTCACGGAACGACGAATGGGAGCAAGCTGCTGCAGCATCGAAAGGAGTGCGATGAGCTTTACAGTCGAACAAACCGGATATCAGAAGACCATACTCTCGGATCTTCAGGGAGCACGGGAAGTGTTTCGTCAATCCATCGTCGACAGCGGCGGCTTCGACAACGCCGATCGCGTGCTTTTTCATACCGACGAGGCGATGGGTTGGGAAACGGTCCGGAATCTTAACCGGATGCCTCCCCTAATCATTGGCAATTTGTGCAAACAGAGCGCGGGAACCGGCGAAATCATGCACAACCTGGAAGAGACAACCAATATACTCGAGGAAACGCTTGCCGAATTCCAGAGTTGGCGGCGCTTGCGTTACTTCAGCAGTTCAGGTTCGGCAACATAAGAGTTTTTATCGCGGGTGTCCGTTGTGTAGGGAAGAAGACAATCGGCGCGATACTGGCATACAGGTTGGGCTGCCGGTTTTACGACCTGGACGAGGAAATTGAGAGGTTTTTCAAAACGTCTATGGAGAGATTAGGGAACCAATTCCTTACTGATTATTCTTTCAGAAGTGAAGCCGCAAGGGCATTGATGCACATTCTGGGGCATCCGGAGAGCCGGAATTGCGTCGTCGCGTTGCCTGCCAGCGGACTCATGGGCCCGTACCTTCGTGCGCTCGAAAAATCGGGAGGAATATCAGTCGTCCTGGCAGACAAGCCGGAGAATATTCTCAATCGGATTACGTTCTACGACATAGACTCGCACCCGATTGAGAAGCGTCTCACGGAAAAGGAAAAGCTGCTCTACCTTCGAGCAATCAAGAAGGACATCACTTACTATCGAAAAAGCTATGATCGAGCCGACTTGCGGATCGATATATCGGGCATGTTGGCTGAAGCAGCGGCGGAAAAAGTGCAGCAGGCATTTATAGACTTCCTGGGCAATTTGAACAAAGCAGGACCTCGTTTCAGAAACCTGAGCATAGGATAAGTGAAAACAGTTATGCGCATCCAGCCGGTCCGTGGCCTCAGCCCGAAATAAGCTTGGCGTGTTCGAGAGTTTTCCAGAGGTTCTTCCGGCGCCTATGAGCAACCTTCCATCGCTCGATCATCTTCCGGCATGCAAGCGGATCGAAATCACGCAGGATCGCCGGCCATTCAGCGCAGTCCCGGTAGTCCCCTCCGGAGTGTCCCGGGTCAGGGACGAACAGCGATGCGTTGCGCTTCCAGAATTGAATCACCTTCGGCCGCAGCTCGCCCGCGCAAAGCCGTTTCAGCCATGTCCGCCGCAGCGCCGCCACCCGACGGTCTCCTTCGCGCTCGCGCGAAAGCAGAAGATGCAGCGCCGGGGAAGCCTTTTTCACTTCAGAACCATAATTGAGGTCCAATGTCAGGACCGCGAGAGATTTAAATCCACGGAGCAGGGAAGTGGGCGCTTTTCCCGTTTGGTCCAGCCAGCCGAGGACAACGCGCCGGAACATCGCCGGGCCTTCCTTGCCGACGCGAATCGCATCGACCAATCCCTGAATCCACCCATGATCCGGTTCAGCGAATTCATCCAAGGCGGATCCCACGCGCCACATCGCAATCAGCGATCTCCAGCCCTCGTAAATCCGCTCGCGCATCGCGTCAAAGCCGGGAGGAATACGGGGGAGCGCCTGCAGAATGGCATCGCCGTTGGTCCAGTCGTGCAGGATGGCAAGCTGCAACTCCAAAGCACAGGCAGTCTCATCGTCCCCCACATTGCGAGCGGCTTTGTTCCAGCGCTTCAGAAGCGCCGGAATCGCCCGGTCCCTGTCCCCATCATAGGGAAAAGACGTTTCGTTTAAAATGAGCCCTTTCCGCGGATCCCACGACTCTCCTTCTCTCATGCGAAGCATGGAACGTGCGGCTTCTTGGGCGAGGGCAACGGCATCTTGGAATGCCTTTCGCTTTATGAGGTCGTCCATCACGGGAAGCGCAAGTTTCCAGTCCTGTAACACGCCTTTTTGACAGACTTCAAGATACCGGCGGGGGTCCCATTTCCGGCAGAGTTTCTTATAGAGAGCAAACCACCCTCCATGCACCGCTTCGAGCGCCCGGACCCAATGACCGGATTGGCAATGGCTGATGATCCCCCGGAGCATCTCTTTTTGAATGGCGGTATCAAGCGAGGATATGAAATTGCCGATAGTTGAGTGATCCAGATACAGGTCCTCGCCCGATTGCTCGAGCGCGCAGATGCTCTCCAGGAATTCAAATGCGCCCTTTCCGTCGCACAGCGCTCGTTTCCACTCCCATTCGAGCAGGCAGCGTGTCACCTTAGGACCAAATGCCAGGCCTTCTCCACTGTCTTCAATACCTTCCGAATTGCTTCCGATCTCTTCGGCCGTGTTCAGCACCGCCTGGGCGAAGCTGAACTCAGGAGCAAGGTTTCGGTCAAAAACCTGGGGAAGCAGAGGGTGCATCCGGGCCGCAATCGCTTCGAGGTCCTCGGCAAAAGCGGTCTTGTCGAGGTAGGGAGGTTCCCAGTGGTGTTCTTGAAACACATACTTGCCGCCTTCATCGGCGGTTTCTGAGATACAGGCATCCCAATCCCGCCACGCCGCATCCCATTCCTGACGAGTCTTGCCGACAGTCGGACGCGAGGTTTTTGATTTCTTGGATGCGCCGGATTTCAGGGCTTTCTTCACGGCTGCGGCCGTTTCCGTTTCCAGTCCGGCCGCCATCCGTTCTATGCCGGCCGGGTCCAACGCAAGGAGCGAGCGCCCGAAAATCTCCCGTATCTCATCGTTCGAGAAATTTTCCGACATCCTTTCCATTAAGTCGTGCAGCCATGAATCACTGCCATTCTTGCTCTGCCGTCTGCGCCGATTTTTCGCCATCGCAAAACCCTCTATAACCGGGTTGCCGCCTAAGGTAAGATGCCGTGTTGCTGCGATATATATAATGAAGAAGGCGCCATAGTATCATCCGGACCCTTGCAGGTTGCAGAGGAAAATAATCTGATGAGGAATGCACAATGGCCAAACCAGGGCGAAATGATCCCTGCCCTTGCGGCAGCGGGAAGAAGTACAAACGGTGTTGTTTGGCAAAGGGTGAAGCCGTGTCCGGATTCACCGATGCCGATCGGCGTTCGGCGATTGACGGCCTGGAAAGATTTGTCGACGAAGAACTGGGAGCCGAAGACGACGATGCTTCCGCTTTTTTCTATGGGGAATATGAGGCTCGCCTCGGTGCGCTTGACTATGAGTGGATTCAAGCCAGCGAAGCAGTTTACGACATGTGGTTCTTTTGCGACTGGCAACTTGAAGATGGCCGCACAGTTTTGGATCTCTTTATCGAAAGGAATCCAGACCTCGATGCAGGTGAACGCCGATATCTCAAGTTTGTTCGGGAGAGTTCCATGAGGTTGTACGAGGTCGAAGACCTTTTGCCGGGAGAATCGATAACGTTTCGGGAAATCCCGGCCGGGACCAAGGTGACCGTGCGCGAGCGGCAGGGATCGCGTTCCTTGTGGCGGCATGCACTCGTCGCGGCGCGCGCGGAACGAGGGCGGGCATTTATTGAAGCTCTGGCGACGGACGCTATCCGGCACCACTCCACTGTGCATGAGAATGTGGCCGTTGCCGTCCGCGACCGGATCCGCTCGCATGTTGCGGCAGGCGGGAGCGATGCTGCCGAAGAACAGGATGATATCCCTCGTGATGTGAAGGAAGAGCTAACCCTGGACGCGTATGCACGGCATTACAGGAAGTGGCTCGATGAGCCGATCCCCGCGCTGTCTGATCACACACCTCGCGAGGCTGCCCAGGATGCCGACCTGCACCCAAAGCTGGCTGATTTGATCCATGGATTGGAGGGTCTATACCAACGATCGCTGAAGGAAGGCACTCCGGCATACGACCCGTCCTGGATGTGGACTGAGCTTGGGCTGGCAGTTAAAGGGAAACCACGCCGCGGGCGACTGGTTCCTCGGCAAGGATTGCAGGCTGTGTCGCGATAAACGCTGGACCGTCGAACAGTTCGCCAACCCCTGATCCCGGCATCGGGACCAGGATAATGGCATGCAATAAAATAGCTAGTTCACTCACTATTGAGCTTGATCTTCTCAACTTCAGAGATTGCGGATTCCACGGAAAGTATTCTGCGGAATCCACCGGCAAATCTCCTTATTTGCAGATTGGTTCATTCGGCCAGCCCATAGATTTGGAGCCGGCGCCGATGACGGCCTGAATCAAATCCACTTTGCCGTTTCTCATCCGGAACATATGGAAGTCCGGCAGGCTGCCCGCGAAGTGCACATAGGCGACAACCGTTCCTGCTTCCACATCCACCAGGAAGCGCCGTGGGCCGTGGTTTGTAATAACCAAGCCCTTCGGAGAGCAGTCATGCGCCGTCATCTTGACGCCGCCCATCATTCCTCCTCCCTTGGTTGTCTGGAAACCGTTCTCCCAGCGGTCACAAACTTCGGCGAACGGGGTGCGCACCTTAGGTTTATCGGCGAACATATCAAAATAATCATCGGCGGCGGCAATCATGGCCAGCCGGCTGCTTCGCTGTTCCTCGGGGATGATGCTCTCCCAATCCTGATCTTTGGTTTCCAGCACGGTTGGAGCATTGAACGCAAATTCAGTTTCCCGGGCGACGAATGTTTCAATTTCCGTAATCTGTTGATTTTCGACTTTGAGCCGAACTCCGTAGAGAATGGGACGAATGGCGCCATCCGCAGGCGGTTTCGCCGACAGGCTGGCAAATTGTGATTTTGGAGCCGGCGCTGCTGTCTTGGGGGCTGTGTATTTCTCTTCAATCACGACATTGGAGTGTGTGCCGCACCTATAGGTGTCGAGAAGATCGCGTTTTAGCAACGTTTTTCCTGCGGTTTTCCAAAATCCTTCGCCGATGGGCATCTCGACGCCATTTTCCGTGAATTTTACCTTGGCAGCGAGCGGAAGACTCGATGGATTGTGCGCCTCGAGGGCGGTGAAATATTGTCCGATAATCCCCTTGAGGCCATCGCGTGTGCAGGTCGATTGCGCGTAGGCAGAGACGAGACTGATACCGGCAATCATCACCAAAGCGAAAAAGAATTGTACAATTCGTTTCATCTCGTAATTCTCCTAAAAGAGGTTGTAGAAAGGGCGGTCGCAGATAGAGCAGTTCTTCAAAAGCTCCTTTTCGCGCACTCTACTCAATCCACGGCTGCTCATGAATTAATCCGAACATCATTCTCGGCGTTAAAATTTGCGGGAACTACTATATCACAGCAGAAGTTCGGCATATGGCAGGTATCCCCTGTTATCGCGGCAATTTCACAAGCCGGTTACCCTGGAAAGAACCGACATAGAATGCGTCGCCTGCCTCTATCGCGACGGAGACCCCGTTTATCAAGGCTTTGCCATTATTGTCGTATACGATCCGGCTCTCCATTGTTTTTGGATCAACTTTCGACAGCACGAAGCCCTGAATGCAGGGATAGCTGGATTCCGAGGGGCAATTGCCGCTTACGCCTTTGATGCCCGCGGCGATAATTTCTCCATCCGGCGTCCAGGTAAGGTTGTCCGGCATGAAGGAATCGCGGTAAAGGTCTGTGTTGCAAGCTCAAACAGATCCAGGCCTCGGACTTCGCCCCGACCCATTTTTGAAACGATCAGGAAACGGCCATCCGGGGTCCTTTCAAAGTCTTCCGGCGCAGTCGTTCCGCAGATAATTTCAGCCTTGTCATGCCGGCCGCATTCAAGCAACGAAGGATTGAATGCTCCAGGCTGTGCGTTAGCTGGCACTCGCAGCAATAATATTTCCATACGCTTTCCGATCAGCCCCATCGCGCCATGGCCGGCCTTTCCATGGGCGGAATGGAGACGAAGACGATTACGCTTAAGCATCTGGACGTCTTTTCCCACATCGGTCTCTTCAGCGGCGGAACCGTCACCTCGGACGACGTCAAAAATACGCCGGGATTTGCAGAGAAGGTCAAGCTGGTATTCGTCAGCTATGGCAGCCGCGAACTCGGCGGCAACCGAGGCGGCGGGCGAGGCGGCTTTGGCGGCGACCCGAAGGCGAACGCAGACGCGTTGAAACAAGCGGGTATCAACAGCGTCTTTTACGTCTCTCCGGATACGGCTCGCGAATTCTTGTCCTGGCGCCGCAGCCTGCACGAGATGGCGCCATTGCTGTTTAAGGACTAACCAAATATATTTGAAACCTAGAAAAAGACTCGAGGTTCGGGGTTCAGAGTTCAGGGTTTCTGGTTGAAAGCTTTCAACCCTGAACTCTGAACTGGGAACGGGAAACTTAAACTCATTTGATGTACAATTCCGCGGGTAAGCATCCAAACGCTGCCGGCGCCGTTTGTAAGAGAACCGAAAAGCGAAGAAAAATTCGGAAAGCAATTTGGGGATTTGTGCGCAAATCCATTTAGTTACTGAGTTAAACGCGGGATGCAACCGTGAGGAGAATCACTAATGACTGAACTCAATAATCACCGTTACAGCATAAAGTCAATATTTGGGATGCTGGCTCTTCTGACCGCTCTGATATCTCTGGCCGCCTGTTCCAAGGCGCCTGCAACGCCGCCGCCTCAACTGACAGAACTGGTGGAGCGCGCCGCCATCGAGGATCTTTTCAA
This sequence comes from Acidobacteriota bacterium, assembly GCA_037441325.1. GTDB lineage: Bacteria > Acidobacteriota > UBA6911 > UBA6911 > UBA6911 > UBA6911. Next base: position 7,279 of record JBBISO010000124.1, read on the forward strand.
CGATTACTATTCGCAGTTCGGGCCGAACAGCCAGCATGATTTTGTGTCCTACTTTGCCGCCGATGGCAGACTCGAGGTCAACGGGTTGGTCGCCAAAAATCCCGACGAGATCAAAGCCATGTATGCCCAGGCCGGAGTAGGCAGCGGGGGAAAAGCGCAGAAATCTAAGGGCGCGGTGCCGGAGGGGGTATCCGAGATGAAGTTCACGAATCTCAGGATCCATTTACAGGGCGATACGGCCGTTGCGACGCTGCTTTGGCACAGTGTCAAGTCGGACCTGCTGACTTCAGCGCCCAAAGTCACCGAGTACGGGCGCGAACGGACCGAGCTGGTGAAACGGGAGGGGCGCTGGCTCATCAGCAAGCGGGTTATCCTCAGTGAGGGCGGCATGCCCGAGGGGCTGCTGAAATCCTATCCGAAACAATAGCGCGCCTTCCTCCACAGGATTTATCGCGAGGCGGACCAAGCGGGCATGGCCGCGCCGCTTCGCGAACCGGCGCGCGACGGGAGGATTCCGCAGGCGACGTGCAGCGAGGCTGCGGGCCTTGACCAGGATGTCGGGGAATCCGAACGAGCTTGCATGAACAAATACTCTGGAGATGCCAGTCCAGAAAGGAAACGGCGGCAGAAGAAGAATCGCTAGCGAAAGGCAACCCACCCGCACATACAGGCGCAGCGTGCGCCTCTTATTTGACATCCCGGGAAATCCCCTCGCAGAAATGCCCCATGAACAATCCGGGCTGATTTAGCCGGGAAGAATTGCACCCTGCTTTTTCAGGCTTGCCTGCAACGCCCGGATATTGACCTTTCTCAGATCCACGCCGCTGCTTATCGCTTGCGCCGCTGCAGTTCCCGCCGCCTCTCCAAGGGCAATACAATGCGGTATAAGGTTGAAAAAGTTATTGACAACAGCATTGGATGAAAATGCGCGACAGGCAACAAGCAGATTGTTCACTTTGCGGGGTATCAGGCAGCGATACGGCATGTACGTTAAAGGGTATTTCAGAGAATCTTGGCCCCGATCGACATCAGGGAACACGGCAATGGTGTCTTCAAAAGGAACGTTCGTATTCATGTCCTTTTCGGTAAGCAGGTATTCTCCGACAATTCTTCTGGCGCCTCGAGTGCCGAGTTGCGGGTTGGTAAGCACGATGTAGCTTTTTTCGAAGCCGGGAATATTCTTCTTGTAGTAGTCGTGACTTATCAACATCTCTTGCCGGCCCAAGAACTCTACCCGCGTCAGTTCCTCAACATCCACCTGACTGGAATTCGCGTAACGGGGAAAGACCCACACCAGATCGTCCTGGTCTTTTAAGTTGCTGGTGAGAAAACCGGCGTGTCCGCCGCGTTTTCTAATCTCACGCATTTGTTCGGCCAATTCCTTCGCATGTGCCTT
>JBBISO010000125.1:0-553 GCA_037441325.1 Acidobacteriota bacterium
CCGCGCTCACTCGTGCTATCATGCTTCCAGAGGGAAAAAGCAAACTACTATCACACCGGTCCGCCTTTCATGGCCTCCTCTTGATCCCACTGCTCGGATTTCGGAGAATTTTGGCATCCCTGTCCTCGGCAAGGTATCGCCTAACCCGCATTTCTCACAAGGTTTCGTAGCGAGGCGTCGCAGACGGGTGTGAATCCAAGGCGCGCGGCTCCGGAGAGCCGTCCTCACGGGCAGCGAAATGCAGCAGTCATGCCCGGATGTGCCGCCCCAGTAAAAACCTTGTGAGAAATGCGGACTAAACACAGGGAGATGCGGTCAAATGAAGTTTTTGGTAACGACAGTGATTGAAAAGATCCTGCAAACTTCTCCAATTCGCCCAGCTTCGCCTTCATCCTCGTAGGTAGAAATGCTCGTGGTCCCGGAATTACGGCAGTTGGCGCTCTCCGGCAAGTTTATGCATCAGCCGGCGCAAGCGATGCTGGAAGCTCCCATGCCATTGAATATATTTACTCGGCGGCATGCGCCCGGAACAGAATGCCTCCTGGAGCTTTAC
>JBBISO010000125.1:563-8653 GCA_037441325.1 Acidobacteriota bacterium
AGAGCCTCCCTTGAAAGCGCAGCCGCCTTTTGAGGCAAGCGGCCGTAATGCTCGTAGTAGATGGCCAGTTGCTCATATGCTCGCAACCATTCAGCCGAATCGCCGAGAAGTCTTTCCCACTGCGCATTCGAAAGCTCAAAATTGCGCTCGCGCTTGGCCAGAAGCGCCAGTTCCCTGCGGGCAACCGGCTCCATCTCCCTGGGTAATCCGATATCCAACGCCCTGCGATACATTTTTCCTGCCAAGTGCGTCTCGCCGCGCTTCCGCAGCAGCCGCGAAACGCCATAAAGCTCCTCCGGCAGGCCGGCGCACTTCTCCGGATCCGATAGAATCCGGATGATATGAAGAGCCAGGAACGCAAGGCCGCAAAGATCCATTTGGTTGTGGCGAAAAACTTCGGCGATCTCTTCCGGCGGACCGCCTCTCAGGAAATCGAAATACCTTTGCGGGATTGTTTCGGAAGGGATATCCATCCCGCGATCAATCCCCAGGATGCGCCTCTCCAGCTCAACCAGAGCGACCGATTCGCAGCATACCCGCCAGAGCCGGCGCGCCGGATGCAGGAAGTCCAAATGCACGGAAGGCGCCGGGGCCATTTTCAAACGCCTCATCTGAAAACGGGTTTGCAGCAGCGGCCAGTCAAAGCTCTTGCCGTTGAAAGTCACGAGCACTGAGCGCCCGGAAAAGCATTGCAGAAGCCCGTACAGCATCGAAGGCTCTTCTCGGTAATCCCTCATGAAATGCTGTTCGACCACGAACCTTTCGTCCTCCCACCAGGCAAGCCCTACCAGAAAAGCATGAGTTCCGGTGCCTCCGGCCAAGCCGGTCGTTTCGGTGTCCAGAAACAGCCATTGGCGGGGATCGCAGAGGCCTTCCGCGGAACCGGAATGGATAAGCCAAAGCGCTCGAGGGTCCGCCTCACCAGCAAGGGGTTGGAGAAACCCGCGTCTCACAAGAATATGACTCCCCATCCGGTTGACCCAATTTTCACCTTCGACCAGCCGCATCAGTTTTTCCGAACCGGCGGGCAGTCCGCCATTCGGGCCGGAATCGGCGGTGTCCAGACGCGGGCGGAGAGCCGATACTCTGGAAAGTCTATCCTCTATAGAACCCACTGTTTCAATCCCGAATCTAAACCCTCGAATCTTGAATCAATCTATCCAGAATCGCCAGAGCGACTTCCTTCGCGCGCTCTCCGGTCTCGCCGGCAGGCCCCACACAGGAAGGACATCCCTTCTCGCAGGCGCAGCAAGCGATTAATTCCCGAGTCTGCCGGATAAGCAAATCGTGCAGGCGGAACAACGGTTCACTTAATCCAATGCCGCCGGGGTAGGCATCGTACAAATAAAGGGTCGGCCGGAAGAACTGCCCTTCCTCAAACGCGCGATCTCCAGGCCCCGGCGCCTCAAACTCCGCCAGATCCGGAGCTCCTTCACCGATCGTCGCGCCCAGATCCATGCGATCGCACATCACGAGGAGACTGGCAACGGATTCGAGGGCATAGAGAAGTCCGAATAGCCCATCCTGCCGCTCCGAGACCGAAAAAGGAAGCTCAGCGAGCAATTCCCGGCCCAGCGTAATCCAGTATGCAGTCGTGTGCATTTCGTTTTCCGGCAATTCGAGCTTGCCGGAACCCACATTTTCAAGCGTGAAAAATTTGATTTTCTTAAATCGAAACAACCGCCGTCTCCTCGACATCCAGCCTTTTAACCTGCGTATACCTTATCGCCTGCGTGAAGTAATCGACATCAACCCGTTTAACAAAGGCCTTGCGCTGCTCGAATTCCAGGCGCTCAACATGGTATTGCTGGGCATTATGTATGTATATGGCCTTGGGATGCACCATCGAAAGGGCGCTCGAAAAATCGACTTCGCCGATGACCTCCGGTTCGCCCGTCTCATCGATGATAACAAAGTTGTCCGAGGAAACCGACCGCAGGCTCACGGTATCAGCAGGATAGGTTTCCTGAGTCCAATACCAGAAGTCACCGCTTCGGTGGAGGTAGCCGGCTTCGGCCAAACGTGCGCACAACAGCTCAAGATCAACCCGGCCGAAAGTTTCGCCGGGCTCAATCGGCAATTCGAAAGCCGCGCATTTCAAGTGATTCACGAGAATCTCCAGATTGTCCGGCTGTATATAGGCATGTTCCGGAGAGCCGGCGAAAAAGTATTCCGGATGCTTGACGATAAACTGATCCAAGGGACGCGAGGATGCCACGAGAACCGCGCAGGAACTTCCTTTCCGTCTCCCCGCGCGCCCGGCACGCTGCCAGGTTGAAGCGATGGTGCCCGGATATCCGGCCATGACCGCCGCATCCAGAGAGCCGATGTCGATGCCGAGTTCCAGAGCATTGGTCGCCACCACCGCCCGGATTTGTCCATTCCGCAGCCCGCGCTCAATTGCTCGCCTTTCAAGCGGAAGATAGCCTCCACGATAGCCTTTGATGATCTCCGGCGCACCCGGAGGCTGGGGATTGTCCTGCTTCAAGTAGGTCAGCAGCACTTCGGTATGGAGCCGGCTATTGGCGAAAATGATGGTCTGAAGGCCGCATTTTAAAAAACCCCGAGCAATGCGCCAAGCCTCGTTGATATAACTGCGGCGGATTCCCAAAAACCGGTTCACCACGGGAGGATTGAAAAAAATAAAAAATTTTTCCGCAGAGGGAGCGCCGTTATCGTCCAAGACCTTGACGCCGCCCCCAATAAGCTGTCCGGCCAGTTCTCCCGGGTTGGCAATCGTTGCCGAAGAAAAAATGAACTGGGGATTCCGGCCATAAAACCTCGTGATGCGCTTGAGCCGGCGCAGGACGTTGGCAAGGTGGCTGCCGAAAACCCCGCGATAGGTATGCAGCTCGTCGATGACAACATATTGCAGGTTTTCGAAAAGCCGCGTCCATTTTGTATGGTGCGGCAATATGCCGCTGTGCAGCATGTCGGGATTGGTAAGAACAATGCGGCCATGCTGGCGGATGGACTGCCGCGCATCGGAGGGAGTATCGCCGTCATAGGTAAAGACGCCGAAGCTGTCTCCCATTCTTTTCCCAAGATCTTCCAGTTCGGCGAGCTGGTCCTGGGCAAGAGCCTTGGCAGGATACAGGTACAGGGCGCGCGTATCCGGGTTTTGGAGGACTGAGTTCAGCACGGGAAGGTTGTAGCATAATGTTTTGCCGGAAGCAGTCGGGGTTACAATAACCACATTCTCGCCTCGACACACCCTTTCCGCGGCATCCGCCTGATGCGAATAGAGCCGCTCGATCCCTTTGGAGCGATAAGCTTCAGTCAACTCCCGGCAAACCCAATCCGGCATCGGCGACCACTGAGCTTCTTTAGCAGGAAAACGTTTAATGGCGGTGACGACTTCGTTGGCAGGATCATTGGGTGCAAGTTCTTTAATTATTTCATGCACTTCAGTCAAAGCGGTACTGCGCTCAGGAGGGTTTAGGGTCATATGATTCACCTTTTATTCACCATGCAAATGAGTCTATCATGAAGGAGATAAGAGGCAAATAGAATTTAAAAACAATGCATTAGCGGACGCCGGCGAGCTGCCGAAGAATTGAAGGCGGCATGAGGGAAACCAGGGTGCCCTTCGGGACGTCTCGACCCCCTTCAAGGTCGATTACACAGATTCCCCCCTTCTTGAGCTCAACATAGTGCTCCGCCGATCCCCAGGCGATTTCACCGGCAATTTCTCCCAAAAATGGCTGGTGTCCGACGAGCATCAGACTCTTCACATTTCGTTCATGCAACATGATTTCTCGATAGAGTTCCTGACGCGTGCCGGAGGGGGCCAGAGCGGGGCAGATTTTCAATATAACGCTATTGCCGAATTCCTCCCGCAGTATTTCCGCTGTCTGGCCGGCTCTGGGCAGCGGGCTGCTCAGTATCAGGTTTGGGACATATCCGAGGATGCGCAGTCCGGCGGCGGCCTCCTGCATCTTTTTTTTGCCCTCTTTGGTTAGAGTTCGATCGTCATCCCTGACTCCGGGAGTGCCGTGCTGGCCGGCGATTCCATGCCGGACGATATAGAGTCGCATTACAGCTTTCCTGGTTACCCCGGGCGCTTTTGGGATATATTATCAAAAAGAGACGGAAGGGGAAATGACTGCCTCCCCGAATCTTTTAATGGCAGCCATTGATATTGGGTCAAGCGCAATCCGGATGGATATTGCAGAGATGCGTCCGGGCGGTGTCATCCGTATTCTGGAGTCGCTTAAAAAGGGCGTGCAGCTTGGCAGGGACGCATTTACGGAAGGCCATTTGAGCCAGGAGACCATCCGCGCGGCCTGCGAAGCTCTGCGTGATTTTAAGAAGGCAATGGACGCCTATGGCGTTATGCGTTATCGGGCAGTAGCTACCAGCGCGGTTCGGGAATCGAGCAACAGCGAGACTTTCCTGGACCGCCTGTTGACGAGCACCGGATTGGACGTCGAAATCATCGACGGCCCCGAGGAAAATCGCCTCACGCTTTCTGCCATCATGGACTCGCTTCGCGGAGAATCAGATCTCGGCAAGGCAAAAAGCCTCCTCGTTGAAGTTGGCGGAGGAAGTACCGATGTAGCGCTCCTTACAGGCGGCGAACTGCAGCAGTCGGCCACCTTCCCGCTCGGGTCATTCCGTCTTCGCGCCGAGGTGAGCGCCGGAGCCGTCCGGCATGAACAACAGATCCGACTATTCAAGCGGCAGATCGCCGGTTTTCTATCCAACATAAAGCGCGAATTAGAGATTAGTGATGCCCAACATTACATTGCGGTGGGCGGCGATGTGCGATTTGCAGCCAGAATGCTGGATCGCTCCAGCCAGCAGAAAAGGCTTTCATTCATTGCGGCAGACGCATTTTCCGAATTCGTGAATTCATTGTCGCTCCTGACTGTCGACGGATTGGTCCAAAAATACTCCATCCCATATCTGGACGGAGAAACGCTGGTTCCGGCGCTTCTCACCTATCTGCAGCTTTTAAAAGAAACGCAGGCCAAGGAGATCATCGTTAGCGACGCAAGCATCCGGGCGGGCATCCTACAGGATCTGGCTCCTGCCGAAAAGGGGAAACGGCTTAAGAAGCTGGCCGTCCAGATTCTTTCGGCCGCGCGCAGCCTCGGCCGCAAATATCACTATGAGGGAGACCATGCCGAGCGCGTCCGGGAAATCTCGGTGCGCCTTTTTGATGAACTGCGGGCCGAGCAGCATATGACCGAAACCCATCGTCTATATCTCGAGGTCGCCGCGCTGCTCCACGATATCGGACTGTTCGTCGGCTCCCGCAGCCACCATAAACACAGCTACTACTTGATATCTTCGTCGGAACTCTTCGGCCTGCGCAAGCCGGAGTTGGAGCTGATCGCCAATATTGCCCGCTACCATCGCCGCGCTCTGCCGCAGCGTTCCCATGTCCCTTTTATGGCGCTGGAGCGGGACGAACGGACGGCTGTTTCCAAGCTGGCGGCTATTCTTAGAATAGCCAACGCTCTCGACAAGGATCGTCTGCAACAATTTACGGATCTCAAGGTCAGCCGCGAAGACGACCAGATCGTGCTGATTTCGGAAAATGTGCCGGATCTTGCCATGGCAAGGTTGGCTCTGGCCGGCCGGAGCGATTTTTTCAGGGAAATATTCGGAAAAAAAATCATCTTGCGTGAGGCGGCCAAAACCCAATGAGCGCGAGCAAACCGGGCGTTTTTCTGAACCGCGAAACAAGCTGGCTGGAATTTAACCGCCGGGCCCTTGAAGAAGCACAGGATCCGCAGAATCCACTGCTGGAACGCCTGCGCTTTTACTGCATTTTTCATGCAAATCTTGACGAGTTCTTCATGGTGCGGGTGGCTTCGCTGCACCGCATGATCGAGGTGGGGGACAACCACCCGGATCCTTCGGGACTTACGCCGCCCCAGCAACTGGACTTGATTTTCAACCGCGTGCGCGAAGCTTACGAAGCAAGCGGCACGCTCTATTCCAGCGAGTTGGTCCCGGCCCTGGCAAAAGAAAAGATTGTTATCCGTGCTCCGGGACAGCTAAAGCCGGCGCAGGAAAAATACGTGGACGAATACTTCGAAAAAGAGATCTACCCGGTGCTGACTCCCATCGCCGTCAACGTTCCGCAGCCATTTCCTCGCCTCCAGGGACTTACTTTCAACCTTGCAGTCCTGCTTCAATGGGAGAGTGAGAAAAACGGCGAGCCCTGCCTTGCCGTTATCCAGGTGCCGGGCAAACTTCCGGGACTGCTTCGGCTTCCGGACATCCACGCGCTCGAAATGTTCTGGATGAGCGACGCTATTCGAAGGCGGCTTTCGGATCTTTTCCCCGGCTATTGCCTGCTCGAGGCCGCCGGCTTCCGCCTGGCACGGGATTCCGAACTCGAACTGGATGAAGATGATCGATGCGATTATGTCGGCATGCTGGAATCGAGCCTGAAGAAGAGGCGGAATGCAAAGCCGATCCGCATAGAACACGAGCCCATGTCGCCCGAGTTGCTCGGAAGGTTACAAACGGCTATGGAGGTGGAAGATCAAGCATTGTTTTTCACTCACGGCCCGTTGGATCCGCGGCCTCTTCTTTCCATCGTGGATATGCCCGGGTATGAACACCTGCGCTACCGGCTTCAGCCCCCTTTACTGCGGCCGGAGCTCGAGGCGGAGCAAAATATCTTCGCTCTCCTCCGGGATCGCGATATCCTCCTGCACCACCCCTATGATTCCTTTGATCCGGTCTTGCAGTTCATCCAGGCTGCCGCCGACGATCCCGATGTGCTTGCCGTAAAACAAACTCTTTATCGCACCAGCGGCAAGGGATCTCCCGTCGTAAACTCTCTGATCCGCGCGGCGGAGAACGGCAAACAGGTGACCGTGCTGGTCGAGCTTACCGCCCGGTTCGATGAAGAACGCAATATCAATTGGGCCAGGGATTTGGAGGTAGCCGGCGCCCACGTATTATATGGCTTGGCCGGGCTGAAGGTGCACGCCAAAATCGCGCTTATCGTGCGCCGTGAACCTGCTGGCATCAGCAGATATGTGCATCTCGGGACGGGCAACTATAACGAACGTACCGCGCGCTTATATACCGATTTCGGATTGCTGACCGCTGCAGAAGAATTCGGAAGCGATGCCTCCGCCTTCTTCAACACCATAACCGGATATTCGGAACCTCCTCCCTTCAACCGGCTGGTAATGGCACCTACGGGGATGAGGGAGAAAATCATCCGGCTGATTCGGAGGGAGGCCGATTGGGCATGCACCGGACAAACCTCGGAGATTTTGGCCAAAATGAACTCCTTGGTCGATCCTCAAATAATCCAGGAATTATGCGCGGCGGGCAAAGCTGGCGTCAAAATCCATCTGAACGTGCGCGGCATCTGCTGCCTTCGCCCGGGTGTCCCGGGGGTCAGCGACAACATCCGGGTGATTTCCATCCTCGACCGCTATCTCGAGCACAGTCGAGCCTTCGTCTTCAGCAACGGAGGAAGTCCGGAAGTGTACCTGTCAAGCGCCGACTGTATGCCCAGAAATCTGAACCGTAGAGTGGAACTGATGTTTCCGCTTCAGCAGGCAGATCTGAAGGAAAGAGTTATCCGTATCCTGCGGGCTCAAATGACCGACAACCAGAAAGCCCGCATCCTCAAACAAAATGGCTCTTACGAAAAGGTTGCCGCCGGCCGTTCCGAACCGTTCCGGGCGCAAGAGCGCCTATACTTGCAAGCGCGCGAGGAACGGGAGCGCGTTCGGATCATGACTCCGGTCCGTTTTGTTCCGATTGAAGGAAGCGACTGATCCGTTTCCAAGACTCGAAGCATAGAAGAGGGGAAAAACTATGGCGAATTCTAAGGTCGTGCTGGGAGTCGATATCGGCGGCACGAATACGAAGTATGGCTTTGTGGATGGAGACGGTAACTGCCTGGCGAGCCGATCGATGCCCACCCGTGCTCAGGAACCGGCTGGATTGTTTTTCGAGCGGCTACATAGGAATGCAAAGCTCTTGCTCGGCCGGCTGGCGGCGAGATCCGAACTGGCGGGAATCGGCATCGGAGCGCCCAACGCCAACTATTACAAAGCCACCATCGAACATCCGCCCAATCTTGGCTGGGAATTTATAGACGTCAA
>JBBISO010000126.1:0-8653 GCA_037441325.1 Acidobacteriota bacterium
TGGGTCAACCGCCTGGGTGTTGAAGCGCACAAAATCGTGATCATCAGTTCCGTCGAACCGCACTATTTTGCCGGCTACACCGGCGGGCGCAAGTCCTTCCTGCCCGGAATTGCCTCCTATAAAACGATCGAGCAAAACCATAAGCTGGCATTAAAGCGGGAGGCCTGCGCGCTCAAACTTGCAGGCAATCCGGTTCACGAGGATATGATCGACGCCCTCAAAACGGTAAAAAAAGAGGTTTTTGCCATCAATACCGTTCTTGACAAAAACCATCGCATCTATGCGGCTGCGGCCGGCGACATTTACCAATCCATGGAGCAGGCGGTCGCCAAGGCGGAAGAGGTGTTTGTGGCCAAGATCCCGCAAAAAGCGGACATTGTGGTTTCCGTCGTCAAATTCCCTTCCGATGTCGATTTGTACCAAGCTCAAAAGGGCATCGACAACGCGCAGTACGCCCTGAAGGAAGGCGGGATCCTCATCCTGGTCGCCAAATGCCGCACGGGCATCGGCGACGAGACCTTCGTGAATTTGTTGAGTTCGGCCGCCTCCCCCAAGGATGCGCTGGAGCGCATCGAGCAAAAATTCGTTCTGGGCTACCACAAAGCGGCAAAAATGGCGGAAATCGGCCTGTGGGCTCAAACCTGGGCCGTCACCGATCTTGAACCCCAGCTCCTGCAAAAGATTTTCATCCGTCCCTTTTCCTCGCTGCAGGCGGCGCTGGATGCCGCGCGAACGGAAAAGGGCAAAGACGCCAAAGCGCTGGTATTGCTGGACGGCAGCCTGACAATCCCGTACGTAACAGGTTGAACGTTGGCAGGTTTGCACGTTGCAGGCCAAAAAACTTGAAACGTGTGACCTGCAAACATACAACGAGAAGGGGAGGAATTGTAATGATTGTGGGTGATCAAAAACCTATTGAAGAGATCATGTCCTACCTTGAAGGCTACGAGCGCATCCTGCTGGCCGGCTGCCACGGCTGCGTCACCGTATGCTCCGCCGGCGGCCAGAAGGAAGTCGATCTTCTCGCCGGCATGATTGAACTGGGCCGAAGACGGCGGCGACAGGCGTGCAATATCACCAAGATTACCCTGGAGCGCCAATGCGATCCGGAATTCCTGACGGACCTGCTGGCCAAGGCCAAGGAAAATGATGTGATACTATCGATGGCCTGCGGAGCCGGCGTGCAACTGGTGGCGGAAAAGGCCGAATCATTGAAGGTCTTTCCCGCCATAAACACCAATTTTATCGGCGCCGTCCAGGAAAAGGGCCTTTGGACCGAGCGCTGCCAGGCCTGCGGCGACTGCAAATTGTCTCTGACGGGCGGCATATGTCCCGTCACGCGTTGCGCCAAAAGCCTGCTGAATGGTCCCTGCGGCGGGTCGCGCAACGGTTTTTGTGAAATCGATCCCGCAACGCCCTGCGGGTGGCAACTGATTATTGATCGGCTCGAAGCGACAGGGTGCATGGACCAATACGAAATGATCCTTGAACCGGCAGACTGGTCAAAATCCCGCGACGGCGGCCCGCGCAAATATCTCCGGGAAGATCTAAAGTAGAGCGGATAAACGAGGAAGAGACATGAGCCTAAACAAGTCAAACCTACAAGCAAAACTCGAAAGCGGCAAATTCGCGGTCACCGCTGAGGCCGGCCCGCCGCGCGGCGCCAAACCGGAAGTAATGCGCGCGAAGGCCAAAATCCTGAAAGGCTGCGTCGACGCCTGCAATGTAACCGACAATCAAACCAGCGTCGTGCGCATGTGCAGCCTGGCAGCCTGCAAGATTTTACGCGACGAGGGCCTTGACGCGGTAATGCAGATGGTCTGCCGCGACCGCAACCGCATCGCCGCCCAAAGCGATATCCTGGGAGCCGCCGCGCTTGGCATCTCCAATCTCCTCTGCCTTTCCGGCGACCATCAGATATTCGGAGATCATCCGCAGGCCAAAAACGTATTCGACCTGGACTCGATCCAGCTCCTGAAAATCGCCAGGCAAATGCGCGACGAGGCCAAATTTGCGGGCGGCAAAGATGTGGACGGGCGGCCGGATTTGTTCCTCGGCGCCGCCGCCAATCCTTTCGCGGATCCTTTCAGGGTCCAGGTGCCCCGCCTGGCGAAAAAAGTCGCCGCCGGCGCACAATTCATCCAGACCCAATGCGTCTTCAATCTGGATAAATTCATTGAATTCATGAAGGGCGTCCGGGACCGCGGCCTTCACGAGAAGACCTTCATCCTGGCCGGTATCACACCGATCAAAAGCCTTCCCATGGCGGAGTATATGGCCACCAAGGTCGCCGGCATGGATGTTCCCGCCGCGCTCCTCGAACGTATCAAAGGAGTGGAAAAGAAAAAGCAGAAACAAGAAGGCATCAAAATCGCCGTGGAAACCATTCATAAGCTGAAAGAAATCGAGGGTGTCCGCGGAATCCACATCATGGCGATCGAATGGGAGGAAGTGGTGCCGGAAATCGTTCAACAGGCCAACCTGCAGCCAAAAACAGCCTAGGCAATATATCCTGCGCCTGGCAAAGCTCTAATCCGCATTTCTCACAAGGTTTCGTAGCGAGGCGGCGCAGACGGGTGTGGATACAAGGCGCGCGCCATGTGGGGCGGGTCTCCAGAGCCGGCCTCACGGGCAGCGGAAATGCAACCGTCATGCCCGGATGTGCCGCCCCAGCAAAAACCTTGTGAGAAATGCGGGCTAATACAAAAACAGCCACGAATCAGCACGGATTGAGATCATTTCAATTCGTGAAATTCGTGGCTGCCTTTTAAGCGGCTTCCGAGAAATTCCTAACCCAGTCTTCCCCTGCTTTGCAGCAAATCGGCTACCTTTTTCATTCCCATTTTTTCGAGAGTGGCTCTGGTAGGATAGCCGTTGTCGGGGTTATAGCCTTCGAACTTGTAGAACCTGGTCTTGAAATCCTCAACCTTGGCCCGGTCCAGCGTTCGGCCGGCGCCCGTATCATAGGTCCACTTGCCGTTTTGGTACATCGGCAGGCGTGCCCCTTTGGATTTCTCGTTATAGAGGTAATCGGGGAATACCTCCATATCCCGATGTCTGCCCTGCAACACCCAGATGGATCGGTCAAGAGTATAAATCTTGTGCCCGATTTCCATGTAGTCGGCAAAGGTGAGGTTCTTTCCGGTTATAGCATTCCAGAATCTGGGCTCAGCCTTGGGTGTTGGGCCCCTCCTGTCGGCAGTATTATTGGTGATGCACATCGGCCATCGCCAGCCGCAAAAACCGCCGGCTCCGATCCAGAATTTTTCATAGTGCTTGACCCAGGCGACCTGTTTGACTTTGGAATCTGAGTAAATCCCGGTGGGCCCGTCGCTGTAGTCCACCATGAAAACATCCCCACTGTAAGGTTCCATCGCGTCCGTATACAGCTTTGCAGCCTCCTCGGCTGTCAGGTACGGATCTCCCGACTGAGCCATCCAGTGGAGGGGATAGTTGGCCATCATATGCAGCATGAGATCCCGCTCTCCAAGAAGCGAGCCGAAACCCCATTCCGCCTGAATCCTTGAATCATAGTGATCCGCCGTCCCCCACCAGGCTAAACGCAGCACGCCGCTGCTCACATCCTCCTTATACAATCCATATTTTTCTGCAAATCGCGCGCAGCCTTCAGCCAGGTCTTTCCCGACACCTTGACGATTGGATATCTGCCTCATAAGCGTGTCGGCGAAGCCGATGGTGCCCCATTGATCCAACGGGAGATCGGTTTCAATCGTTTTTCCCTTGCCGAGCAGCCCTCTCTTGTATAGGGATTGGATGTAGCTCTGGAGCGGCATGAACTGCCAATGGCCGAGGCCGTATTTCTGCATCAGATCGTTGGCCTGTCGGGAAAGCTTCTGGGTGCCCTGAACCCGGACCGCCATGGTGCCCGCGCACACCGATTCGTTGCTTTCCGCGCTGGCCAGACGCATGCGGCAGCCCCTTGGGCACGATGCGCAAGCCGCCGCGCGTGCCGGCACAAGTGGAAGCTGGCCATTGAGCACATTGCCGCCGCTGGGCCGGCCGCTGATTAACATGTATCCGCGGCGCCCGAACCGCTCGGCTTCTCTGGGGTTGTCCACATCCCATTGGAATTGACGGAACCATAGTCTCGCTTCCATGAAAGCTTTGGGATTCGCAATGGACACGCCCCCGGTGCCGATGGCGCTGATTGCCTTCAGCTTTTTGGATCCGAAAACGCCTCCGAAACCGCACAGCGCGGCCTGGGATCCGGGACCATGCAGAAGACAGCCTAAACGGCTCATATTTTCTCCCGCAGGCCCGCAGCAGACCACGGCAGGGATTTGGGTGGTACATCCCGCGTCCAAATCCGCCCACTCGCCGTATCTCAGACTTGGTATCACCCGCCTGGCGATTTCTTCCTGAGTGTCCCAGGTGTCCATGCCCCAAATTCCCTTGGCGCTTTCAATCGTGACCTTGTCATTGATGATGTTGATCCAGACTGGTTCATCGGAGGCGCCCTCAACCGCAACTCCATCCCAGCCGGCGTATTTCAACTGGGCTGTAAAACGGCCGCCGAAATTGCTGTGGCCAAACCACTCAATCGGATAAAGCATCGGCCCGAGGCCCTGCACTTCGCACCGCCCGGAACCGGGCATATTGGTTCCGGAAAATGGGGTTGCCATCAGCGTGATCACATTCCTGGGATCAAACGCGGGGAATGGCAGCTGATCGCCGACCAGGTCAAAGAAAAGGGCGGATGCGATGCCGTGACCGCCGCCGTATTCCTCATACTTCGCGGTATTGACGGTGCTGATCGACTTTGTGGTCAGGTTGACTCTCAATATCTTGCCGGTATATCCACCTGTCATTTTAGTCCTCCTCCCTATTCCTTCGGTTTAGACGCAGGCTTCTTCACTGCCGCCTCCGCCGCCATTAAAGGTGGTACGACCGTGCTGTTGTCGACCAAACCAAGGTTCAGATAATGCTCGTTTCGCAGATTAATATCATAGCCCTCCGTCTCCTTCTGATCGGGGGGCTGGGTGACAAACTTGATGGCCTGCATGGGACAAGACTCCACGCATGCTTGCTTGCCCTTCGGGCCACCTTTTTCGTTCCAGTAGGGAGTATCCAGACACAAATCGCATTTTGTAGATTTTTTCGTGATGTGGTTCCAGATGGTTCGGTGGGGCTGTTGAGGACATGCGCCCAGGCAGGTCTTGCAGCCGATGCATTTCTTGGCGTCGATCCTTCGAACATTGCCGTTGGCCTTGTCCACGTAAGCAGCGCCAACGGGACATTGGTCCACGCAGACCGGCATCTTGCACTGGCGGCAGGGCGCCATCTCGAGATCGTTGGGAAATTTTCCGAACGAATCCTGGATGATCTGGATGCGCGCGAGTGACAGATTCTGGGACCCTTCATGGACCATCGAACAGCTGAGCATGCAAGTCGTACAACCGATGCATTTCTTGCTGTCATAAACCAGGTAACCCTGGGACTCGGCGTAAGAAGACGTAGCCGCCGGGGATGGAGCAGCGGGCGCCGGTGCGGCAGCGGTTGCGGGCGCAGTTGTTATAAGCGCGTCCACTGCGGCGATCGCACTGCCGGTAACCAAAAAATCTCGTCTTGAGAATTTCTTTTTAGCGACAGCTTCTCCGCTTTCAACTTTTTTGCCTCCAGGCATAGGATTACTCCTTCGTTGGTATTATTTTAGAATCTGTTGTGGGGCGAAAACCCATAAAGTGTCTACCTAAAACTCCGCTGAAGAGGAAGGCAATTCAAATTACATCAGACAGAATTTAATTTCAACTACAAACAAAAAGCCGGCAGGGGGTAAATTTATTCCCCCCGACACGCGAAACGGATGAAATCGGAAACGGCTTGAACCACGCAAATTATTAGGTCAATAGTTTTTATGAGCTGCCTACACCCATGAGTATCTGCGGATGCGGATTTGAACTGCCGGGAGATAGAAGTTGACAGCTGCCTGGGATTTGGTCCAAATTTGGTTTTTATTTGACGGGGGCCATTCCAGAGAACAACCTTTTTGCCGAGGACAAAAATGGCAGGCGGATATACCGGTAAAATCCTTAGAGTAAACTTATCCAGCAGGGCAATTGGCACTATCGATACCACAAAATACGTGGAATTCGGCGGAGCCCACGGGATCGGCGCCGCCATATTTTTCGAGCTGGCCGGCGATCAACTTCCCTTCGATGCATTCGATCCAAGAAATGCCATAACCGTCATGACGGCGCCTTTTTCCGGCACTCATGTCCCGGGTTCCGGACGGTGTGAAGTACAGGGTCTGGCGCCGATGTACTACCCTATCGAATGGTTCAGCCGCAGCAACTGGGGGGGACGCTTCACCGCCCAGCTGAAATATGCCGGCTGGGACGGCATGGTCATCGAAGGGGCGTCCAACGAACCCGTATGGATCAATATCATTAACGATAAAGTCGCGATTGAAAAAGCCCAGGGCCTGTGGGGAATGGATGTCGTGGACACCCAGGAGGAAATATGCCGGCGCGTAATCCCCGGCGCAAAATATGGTGAATGGGCGGAATTGGACATCGGCTATACGACCCAGGTGCCCGCAGTCGCTTGCATCGGCCTGGCCGGGGAGAATAAGAGCCGGATCGCCTCCATCGTTCATGGCGCCGGCAGCAGCGCCGCGCAGGGCGGCTTTGGCGGCGTCTGGGGGGCCAAGAAGCTGAAGGCGATCAGCGTCATCGGAACCGGAAGTGTTCCCATCGCCAATCCCAAAGCATTAATGGACGCCCGGCTGTGGTTCAATAAATTCCAATGGAATGTCGACAAGCCCCTTGATCCCGTAATGGAATCGAGAGCTTTCATGCTTTTCAACGGCGCACCCAGCGGTGGAAACACCCATAACATGTCCCTCCCGCTTGAGCCGGCCCGAGCGGCCGCCTGCGCGTCCTGTCCCCGAGGATGCCGCATGAGATTGGCAGGCGGCAAGAGTAATGAGGCCGTTTGCGCTGGCACCGTGGAGTACATGAATCTGCAAGACCCCCGCGTCGATAAAATGAGAGCCACGGACTTGTTGCACGCTTATGGCATCAACCATTGGCATATCGCGGGCCCCAAAAATTACATCCATAATCTCTACAAAATGGGCGTCCTGGGACCCGGGAAACAAATCGATTGCGACCTCCCGATGGAAAAATTCAATACCCTTGAATTTGTGGCGGCGCTTATGCGCAGAATCGCTCGCCGGGAAGGAATCGGCGACGCGTTGAGCGAGGGCCTGGCCCGGGCCGCGACTAAATGGGGACGATACGAGCAGGACTTGGCCAGCGGAATCTTAAACCTGCCCTACTGGGGCTCGGTGGAGCATTACGACCCCAGAGTCGAAGTGGAGTGGAGTTACGGCTCGCTCCTGGGGGAGCGCGATATCATGATGCATTCCTTCAATTATCCCCTGCATTGGATGCCCATGGCCATGATGCGCGCCGGCGTGGAACCGTACCTGTCCGCCGAGAAAGCGGTTGCGATGGTCGCCGCCGCCATGATTCCCTACCAGGGCGACGCCTTCATGCTGGACTACGGCGAAGGACCTACGGGCATTTATTCGGACCACAAGGTCAAACAGGTAGCATGGCACCGGCATTATGAAAGATTTTGGATAGACTCCACGGGATTTTGCGGATGGCGCTGGCCCATGTTCTTCACCAACAATACCGCCGACCGGGTGGGCGCTACTCCCGAAGCTGAACCTAAATTCTTCAATGCCGTCACCGGGAAAAACATCACCTTTGCTGACGGCATGGAGATCGGGCGCAAAATATGGACCTTGGATAAAGCCATCTGGGTTTTGCAGGGCAGGCATCGGGATCAGGAGGTTTTCCCCGATTATATCTATGACAAGCCATCGCGAGGCCATATCATGCCGGCCTACGAAAACGGCAAATGGACGTATGCCGCCAATGCGGGCCGCAAACTCGATCGAACGAAGTTTGAAGATTGGAAAACAAGATTCTTCAAATTCGAAGGCTGGAATCCGGAAAACGGCTGGCCAACCAGACGCACCCTCGAAAGCATGGGATTGAAGCGGGTCGCCGATACTCTCCAGCGCAAAAACAAACTGGGTTAATAATTCCTGCTCCCTAAGGAAACGCTGCGGATTCCGCGAGGGAATATTTGTGAAAGCCGTGGCGCTTTTTCTGAGCTGGAGGCGTGGGCGGCGGATGAATTGCGCAGCGTCAACGCCCAGATTGAATATTTGCTCAAACACGCCGTGCTCAAGCGGAAAGGCAGCGCGGCACCAAATGGCTCTCCCAATGACCGGTAGAAAATGAGCTGCTTCTCGCCGCGGAAACGCCGAGACCGCAGAGTATTGCCATCGGATTTCGCGGCCCAACTCTGCGCTTCCTGCACCTCGGCGGTGAGTTTCTATTTTGCCGGCCTCGTCAGTTCGACCTCGATGGTGATTTTGACTTCGTTCCCGACCAAGAGGCCGCCGGTGTCAAGCACGGCGTTCCAGGTGAGGCCGAAATCTCTGCGGTCAATCTTGGCGGTTGCGGAGGTGCCGATCCGGAAATTGCCGAACGGATCCGCGATTTCCTCGCTGAGCGGTTCGACATCCAGGACAACTTCGCGGGTGACGCCGTGGATTGTAAGCTTGCCCGTCATCGTGAGCCCCGAATCCCGCGCGCCTTGGATCCACACCCGT
>JBBISO010000127.1:0-8642 GCA_037441325.1 Acidobacteriota bacterium
TTCTACTTGACGGGCCCACGTTTTGTCAAGAGCTACTTAACATAGTAATACTAGCAGCGAGAAAAGTTGTTGGTTGATTGACTCATCCTCCGGTTTTAAATATTATAAAAATCTGTTAAAAGGCGTATTGCAAAATCATTTCCGGGAGGAATAAGCGTGATCGAGGTGGAGCATTTGAGTAAGGTTTTCAACGGCCGGAAGGCCGTTGACGATATTTCCTTTAGGGTGGAAAAAGGCGAAATTCTCGGATTCCTTGGCCCCAACGGGGCAGGCAAAACCACCACCATGCGTATTCTCACCTGCTATATGCCCTCGACCGAAGGCACGGCAAGAGTCGCGGGATATGACGTGTTCGAGGAAAGCATCGAAGTGCGCAAGCGCATCGGCTATCTTCCGGAAAATCCTCCTCTATACCCGGAAATGACCGTTGAATCCTATCTAAACTTCGTGGCTAAGATAAAGGGCACTGCTTCAAAACAGCGCAAAGGCCAGGTGGATGAAGTGATTGGCAAATGCAGCCTGGATGATGTCCGCAAGCGAATAATCGGCCGACTATCGAAAGGTTACAAACAAAGGGTTGGACTGGCCCAGGCACTTTTAAATAATCCTGAGGTACTCATTCTCGATGAGCCCACGCTCGGACTTGATCCCAAGCAGATTTATGAGGTCAGGTCGTTGATCAAAGGCCTTGCGTCAACCCATACGGTGATCCTCTCCACCCATATCCTGCCCGAAGTAAGCATGACCTGTAATCGCGTCGTAATTATCAACAAAGGCAAAGTGATTGCGATGGATACACCGGAAGGGTTGGCCCACCAATTGAAGGGCGCCGAGAGGGTATCCCTGACAATCGATGGTCCGGCAGAAGCTGTTCGAGACAAATTGCTGACTGTTGATGGAGTTTTGAGCGTCCAGTCTTCATCTGGGCCCGCCGGAGGACCTGCCGTATTCACCGTAGAATGCCAATTGGGCAGTGATCCGCGCCGAGCGCTGGCGGAAGCGGTGGTATCCCAGGGATGGGGACTGCTTGAGTTACACGGGGTCTCGATGAGTCTGGAGGATGTTTTCATCAACCTCATAACGCAGGAATAGCGCTCGCATGAACTGCACCTAACGAAGAGGCCTGATATGCAAAATATAATCGCAATCTGGCAGCGCGAGATGAAGAACTACTTTGCCTCGCCGATTGCTTATGTAGTTCTGACCGTATTTCTCTTTCTCACCGGTTTCTTTTTCTTCTCGTATTTGACCTTGATTGTTCAGTCCACGATGATGCAATCCCAGCTTGGATCAGGCATGCAACCGATTGACGTCCCCGGGACCATAGCGCAATCCCTTTTCAAGACGATGACGGTTGTTTTGCTTTTCATCGTTCCCATGCTCACCATGGGTTTGTTCGCCGAGGAAAAAAAACGCGGAACCATTGAGCTGCTGCTCACGACACCGGTCGGCAATTTTCAGGCCATGTTGGGAAAGTATCTGGCCAGCTTGACTTTTCTCTTGATTCTGTTTGCGGCCAGTGCGATTACAATTTCTCCCCTATTTATCTACGGGCAGCCGGATTGGAAACCGATACTTTCGGGCTACCTCGGCATGCTTCTATACGGCGCGGCGCTGGTGGCTGTCGGCCTTTTTATTTCGACACTCACGGAAAACCAGATTGTCGCTGTCGTGATAACGTTCGGCGCAAGCCTTTTCTTGTGGCTGATCGAAAACTTATCCTCCTCAGCCTCGGGGGTGGCAAAGAGCGTTATCGGGTATCTTTCCGTCATCAGCCATCTTGATGACTTTCTCAAGGGGGTCATCGATACCTCTCATATCATCTACTATTTGACTTTCGCGTTCGTCGGACTTTTTCTGACTTATCGCTCACTTGAGTCTATGCGGTGGAAAGGTTAATGAAAAAATATCTACAGAAGCTCGACACCTTGGGCCTCCTGCTTTTAGTGGCTGCGGTCATCTGGTACTCAGTGACCAATATCTGGGAAAAATGGAACCTGGGTCTGGCAATCGCCGGCGGAGTTCTGGTGATTGTCGGCATCGCCGCCAATTACCGCCAGATCCTCTCATCTTTGGGTAAACGCTCCACCAAATACGCCACCAATTACGTGGTTTCGTTAATTCTGGTCATTGCCATAGTCTCGGCTGTGAATTATCTTGGCCGGAAACACCAGAAGCGATTCGACATGACCGCAAGCGGCCAATATACGCTGGCGCCGCAAACGGAACAGGTTCTGGAAAAACTCACCAAGGATGTCGAGATCAAGGCATTCTTTCCCGCAGGGGATTATGCTCCCCTTAAGGAACTGCTTGTCGAATACCGGACCGTCAGCCCGCATGTCCGCTATGAGTTTATCGATCCGGACAAACAGCCCGAGGTCGCCAGACAATACGACGTTACGGTTTACGGCGCGTTTCAAAACCCCTTTACCGGCTCACAGTTGAAATATGGGACTGTGATTGTTTCTTACGGCAGCCGCAGTGAAAAGATCGAAAAGCGTTCCGAGGAGGTCCAGGAAGAGGATCTAACCAACGCCATCATCAAGGTTGGCCGGTCGGAATCCAAGAAGATTTATTTCATGCAGGGCCACGGCGAAAAGGATCCCGGCGACAGCGATCGGTCCGGTTACTCGGAGGCCAAGAGCGCTCTTGAAAAGCAGGGGTATAAGGTCGAAACCGTAAATCTGGCGGCCGAGGGGAAGGTACCGCTGGACGCGAAAGTCCTGATTTTGGCGGGGCCGACCACAGAACCTTTTCCTGGGGAAATGCGGTTGGTCGAAGAGTTCCTGAATACGGGGTCCGTCGGACTGCTTGTTCTGGTCGATCCGTCGCCCGCACCGTCGCTTCAATCATTTTTGAAAAACTGGGGCGTACAAGTGGACAATGTCCTGGTGCTCGATGTCGGCGGCGTGGGACGTCTCATGGGAGCCTCGCCGAGCATTCCGCTCGTGGTGAGTTACGAAAGCCACACGATCACCGAACGATTTAAGGCCATGACTTTTTTCCCGCTCACGCGTTCCATCCAGCCTGAAAAGACCCTTCCGAGCGGACTGACGGTTGAAACCTTGTTCAAAAGCAACCCCAACAGCTGGGGTGAAACCAATCTTAATGCCCAGGAAGCCTCCTATGATTCATCCAAAGATCTCAAGGGCCCTCTTCCGCTCGCGCTCGCGGTCACCAAAGAAATCAAACCCTCCTCGGGCGATAGCCCCGCAACCCGTGCGCGAATGATTGTCGGAGGGACCTCCAATTTCCCGATCAATGCGTATTTCTCCACCCAGGGAAACGGAAATTTGTTCCTGAATATGATCAGTTGGCTCGCTCAGGATGAAGACCTGATATCCATACGGCCGAAACCTGTGCAGGATCGCCGTATTATTCTGTCTCAAAGTCAGCTGGCGATACTGCGGCTTGTCGCGGGAATCGCCGTCGTCTGGAACCGCAGGAGGAGATAGGATGCGCTTCAAAGGTACTTTCGCCTTGTTGATCTTGTGCCTGGCGCTCGGAGGCTTTCTATACTTTTACGAAATCAAGGGAGGTGAGCGCCGCGAGAAAGCGAAACAGGCCGAGAGCCAAGTCTGGAAGCTGGAAGCAAAGGATATCCAGCAAATAGATCTACTGGCGGCCGGACAGCATATTATGGCAGCGCGAAAAGGTGAAACAGAGTGGGAAATAATAGTTCCGCGGCCTTTGGAAGCGGATTCCGACGAGATAAATCGCCTGGCCAACTCGGCATCGAATCTCCAGCGGGAGGTGGTTGTAGATCAAAACGCCGCGGATTTGGCGAAGTTCGGACTGGATCCGGCCAAGACCACATTAAGCCTCCGTGCGAAAAATGGCAAGCAATACAAAATCGGTTTCGGCAACAACAACCCGACAGGGAATTCCACTTATTCCGCACTATCGGGCTCAAGAACAGTGTTTTTGGTGGCGAGTTCGGCCGCAAGTACATTTGATAAGAAACTCGATGACCTCAGAAATCATACCGTTTTAGCCTTTGAGCCACCCCAGGCTCAAACATTGAATATCAGCAGCTCCAAGGGGGACCTCAGTCTTGTCAAAGACAGCAACGACCAGTGGTGGTTCGACGCCGTTCATGGAGTTGCCGCGGATTCGCCGCAGATCCGAGGCATCTTAAACGCACTTTCCTTCGGCAGGGTCAAGGAGTTTTTGAGCGGAGACCCTCAAGATTATGCGAACCTCGGCTTTGAAAAGCCGCTTGTGGCAGTATCCCTTACCTACGGAAAAAACAAGGCTATTAAAAATCTCCTCATAGGAACCGAAAAATCCAAATTGCGCAAAAAGGATGGAAAGAAATCGGGGCCGGAGAGCAGCAAGGCATCCGGCGAAGCGGAGGAGGCTTCTTCAGAGATTTATTTGGCCAAGGACGCATCCCGGAGCGATCTTTTTTGGGTCGAAAAGGATCTCGTCGAAAAACTCCTTAAATCCCGCGATGATCTGCGCCAAAAGGCTCTTGCAACCTTCCAGCGCTGGGATATCGACTTCATCTCCCTTATAAATCCTAAAGGTACTTATACGTTTACCAAATCGGGCGGCGAATGGTTTCTTGGCCAAACCAAAAAGAAGGCCAGATGGGAAGCTGTCAACGGCCTGCTGGATGCCATGGAGAAGCCGGTCAGGGAATTCCTGGACAAACCTGCAGCATTATCAACCTACGGACTTGATAAACCCATGATCCGTGTGGTCCTCAAGCAGGGTGGCACGGTGATCGTGGACTGCTCGCTGGGCAATAGGGCCAAGGATGGTGTTTATGCGCAGGTAAAAGGGGATCCTTCGGTCAAGATTGCGGATCTGGAAAGCTGGGAGAAGCTGAACAAGGGCGAAGCCGACTTGGTTGAACCTGCCAACGCCAACGCTCCCCCAAAATAATCCGTCCGCTATCGGGCTAAGCGTATTTGGCTCCTCCCCGGGTGACGCCGCTCACAAGGCGGCGGCCGGCCTCTATTCCCTCGCGGTTGATTTTCATGAGATCTGGCCGCATGCCGCTATCGGCGAAAGCGGCGATAATCGATGCCTGTTCAACGGCCTGCGTTACTTCCAGGTAGGCGCCCAGCATGATCATGTTTGCCAGCTTTACGTTTCCCATATCCGTGGCCGCTTCGTAGGCGGGGACCCGGACGACCTGAATGTCGGGACGGTCCGGAATATCCTTCACCATTGATGAATTCGCCAAGAGGAGCCCGCCCGACAAAATTGCGGAGGCGAATTTCTCAATCGACGGTTGATTGAATGCCATGAGGCTATGAGGGCGATCTATCAGCGGCGAGGCGATGGGTTCGCGAGAAAGGCGAACATGGCAATGCGCCGTCCCGCCCCGCATCTCGGGTCCATATGAAGGAATCCAGGACACCTGAAGTCCTTCGCGCAAGCCTCCTTCCGCCAGCGCAACTCCGGAAAAGAGAACTCCCTGGCCGCCGAAACCGCTCAGTATCATCGCCACGCCGTCAAGATTGCCGCGGGCGACGGCGCCGGCAGATATGGGCGCTTGGGACGGCAGCTCGGACAACTCTTCCGTCCCGGGAGAGGTCTTCTGCGGGGAAGGCGGAGGAGCGGCCGGCGCTCTCCCATCCGGATCTTTGAATACCTTGAGCGGGAAAATCGGAATCATGTTCTTTTCCACCCAATGAATGGCCTCTTGAGGCGTCAAATGCCATCCGCTGGGACATGCGGTAAGGACCTCCACAAAGGAGAAGCCGCGGCCATCGATCTGGTTCTGGAAGGCCTTTCGTACTGCTTTTCTGGCGCGCATATGTTGCTTGGCGTCCGTTAAGGCAACTCGTTCGACATAAACAGGGCCGTCTAGAGTGGCGATAAGCTCGCACATGCGCAGGGGAGGACCTTCGACCGTCGCTGTGCGCCCTCTAGGCGAGGTTGTGGTCTTATGGCCAAGGGGCGTGGTCGGAGCCATTTGCCCGCCCGTCATGCCATAAATTCCGTTGTTGATGAAAAAAACCGTGATTCGTTCTCCTCTGTTAGCCGCATGGAGAATCTCGTTTCCGCCGATCGCTGCCAGATCGCCATCCCCCTGGTAGCAGAAAACGATAGCTTCGGGGCGCACTCGCTTGACTCCCGTGGCGACAGCCGGAGCGCGTCCGTGGGACGCCGAGATGTTACCTATATCCATGTAATAATACATGAAGATAGAGCAACCGACCGGACCAACCAGGATCGCGCGGTCCTGGATGCCGAAGTCATCGATGGCTTCCGCAATGAACTTATGCAGCACGCCATGGCCGCAGCCGGGACAATAATGCGTTGTGTCGATATTGCCGCCTTTGCGTTCATACCGGTCGTAAAAAGATGCAGGCTTACTATGCTTTACTTCCCACACTCTCGCTCTCCATTTTCTTCAACGCCTGAAGCACATCCTCGGCTGTCGGCATCATGCCGCCCGTGCGTCTGAGCAGTTGTATTGGAGTGATACCGCCCGCAGCCAAACGCACATCTTCGACCAATTGGCCGCTGCTCAGTTCCAGGACCATGATGGCATAAACCTTGCTCCCAAGCTGGCGAAGGCGTTTCACTGGAAAAGGATAAAGGCTTATCGGGCGCAGCAATCCAACGCGAATGCCTTCGGCGCGGGCAAGCTCAACCGCGGCCCGAGCAATTCTGCTGGTGATTCCATAGGCGACAATCAGGATTTCGGCGTCCTCCGAGAGAATCTCCTGCCACAACACCTCGTTTTTCTCGATTTCCTGATATTTCCGTTCCAGTTTGGTAATGAGAATTTCCTGCTTTTCGTGCTCCAAAAGAATAGAAGTTATGAGGTTCTTGCGTGTCGCCGCCTCACCCGTAACCGCCCATGGTTTTTCGGTCTGGACACTGACAGTCATCGGCACTTCAACCGGTTCCATCATCTGCCCCAACGCTCCGTCAGCCATAACGTACACCGGATTGCGATAGCGGTCCGCTACTTCGAAAGCATGAATGGTCAGGTCACACATCTCCTGAACGCTATTGGGCGCAAAAACCGGCGTGCGGTAGTTACCATGACCGCCGCCTTTTACGAGCTGAAGGTAGTCGGACTGCTCGACCCCCAGATTGCCCAGACCCGGCCCCGCGCGCATTATATCTACAATCACGCCTGGAAGCTCGGCGCCCGCCAGATAGGAAACTCCTTCCTGCATGAGACTGATACCCGGTCCCGAGGACGCGGTCATTGCGCGCACACCGGCTGCGGATGCTCCAAATACCATCTGGATGGCGCCGATTTCGCTCTCCGCCGGTATAAAAATGCCTCCGGAGTCGGGCAAGAGTAGGGACGCGACTTCCGCAATTTCACTTGCCGGAGTGATCGGGTAACCAAAGAAAGCGTTACATCTGGCGGCGATCGCGCCCCGCACAACCGCTTCATTGCCTTTGAGCAACCTGCGCGTCATTCGCCCCCCAATCTTCATGGTCTCAACGGCATTCAAGTTTATTCGGTCCATCCCCGGCATTCTGCCGCTTTTCCGCTTAGCCTCTTTAAATTTAGATAAATGGCTCGAAACAGTGGATTAATAAATGACGGCGCAAGTCTATGCGGCCGATTTATCCGAGACCGCATCATCCTTCTTGCGGATCCGGACCGTTATCGCAGCGGGTTCCGGACACATATAGAAACAAATACCGCACCCCGTGCAACCCGATCCGGTGTAGGTCACAGCATAATAGCCCAGCCGATTAAGCTCTTCGCCTTGGACCAAAACCTTGGCCGGGCACGCCGCAATGCAAAGAGTGCACCCTTTACATAAGTCGGCTGCAATTTGAATATCACCGCGATCAGATTCACCCACGATCCCCTCCAAATGTCTTCAAAGGTGCCGTCCGCCGCGAAGAAAATTAAATTTAAACCCGATTGACTTGTGAGGCAATACTTCTTATTCAGGAAAGGAATCCGGTTAGCTATACGGGGAAGTACTGAGACAGAGACGGTTTCTCAACGCATTGGCCGCGGCCGGCTGCGGGTTTCGCATCCTGACCGCGTGGAGGTATTGGGCCAGCAGCAGGCTTACATTTCATCTAATCCAGATCAATATCGCGGGTGGGTTTTTTGATAGGTTCGTCCCTGCTCTTCTCTAAGGCCGCTTCAAACTTGCGTTCAAGCACCTGAGATTGGGTCTTCATATCTTCCGCGCTTTGTTTGAAAATCGCCTCGCGTCTGGCCGCCTGCTCTTTCAACAAAGCTGCTGCCTGTTCCAGATCAAGAGCGCTGCGTTTAGGTGGCGGAGGGTTATGGCTGACCACCTTTCCAAGCCTCGCATCAATAGTCAAACGCGTCCCACAACAGGGGCACTCCACCAAAATGTCAACGGACTTCTGTTGGCTCATAGCAATTCCTCGCTGCGGCTTTGCCGATTATGATGCTACGCATACAGCCCGCATCTGTCAATGATCGCGGCTGCAAATCTGCCCATATTTATCACGGGGTTTTGTAGCCAGGCGGCGCAGACATGCCCGGATGTGGCGCGGGACGCAAGCTTTTTCAAAGGAGCGCTGGTATCGACGCTGGGACAGTTGAGAATTATTCCGGATACTGTGATCATCGTCCTTGGCGTGCTTCCCTTGGTTTATTTTCTTTTTGCGACCTATCACCATCTCAAAGCGCAGGAGATCAAGGAAGGAGAGTCGGTTTGGGACCG